>CALHWR010000066.1 GCA_938036665.1 uncultured Collinsella sp.
GGCGTCCAGATGAAGCGTCGCCACGCGAAGGGGCGGCTGATATTCAAATGAGCCAAGGAGCACGGGCGATCCCAAGAACCGTTCGATTTCGTCTGCAACCGCGTCGGTCTCTTCGGGATCAAGCTCGTCAAAGAGCGCCACGAACATCGGTCCGGTCGAGCGGAACAGACGACCCTTGCCGCGCGAGCAATCCATGAGGCAGGCGGCGCTTTCTGCCAAAACGCGGTCGCCTGCATCAAAGCCAAAGCGGACATTGACCTGTGCGATTTCGTCGATTTTAATGGCGATCAAGCCCGCGTTTCGTGCCACGCGACGCATCTCGCCAATGGCGTTGACCAGGGCGTGGATATCGCCCAGACCGGTCACGGAATCGGTCGTATCTGCCAAGCTTCGGTTGGTGACAATGCCCACATACATGTTGGGCTCGGTATCGGTGCCGTCCAGGCGGTAACCCGTGCAGTCGCAAAGCGCGTATTTTCCGGCGGTATTCATGACGCGATACTGCATGCAGTGGAAGTGCCACGTGCCGTTTACCACCATATCGAGCTCGGCACGTACGTTGTCGCGGTCCTCGGGGTGAACACGGGCAAGCCATATATCGAGCGAGTTGTAGGGATGCTGGGAGGGTAGGTCAAAATCGCGCACGGCATTAACCGACCATTGCGATTCGCCGGTGTCGAGGTTAATGATGAACGGATAGCGTGTCTCGGAGCTCATGGAGATCGCTTGGAACACCCGGTCGTTGCAGAGAGGCTGATCGGCGACCGGGTGTTGCGGCACGCTGTCTTCTTCTGGCTGTTGTACACGGTGCATGAGCTTGTAGCGATACATTTTGCGGTCGGCGTCCTTTGTCATCTGGCGACGCGTATCGCCTGCAAGCGGGTCGACGCGCGAGCAGCCAAAGCTAAAGCTGGCGGTCATGGGCGCCTTGCCGTCCGATGTTGCCTCGATAAGATTGGCACGCGTCCGCTCCAGGCGCTGCTCGAGCTCGGCTTCGTCTGTCGTGGGGGATATAAGTACAAATTCGTCTCCACCGATACGGAACAGCAGGTCATCGGGCTCCATTGTCTCGGTGAGTGCACGGCAGATGCTCAGGATGTAGCGATTGCCCTCGGTGTGGCCAAACTTATCGTTGCAATGCTTGAGGTGGTCGATATCGATATAGGCGCAGGTGAAGGGGGTGCCTTTGCGCCAGAGCTGATCGACATGGCGGTCGAGTCCGCCACGGTTGCCAAGATTGGTGAGCGAGTCGATATAGGCGCCGCGCTCAAGCAGCTCGCGTTCTTGCTGCAGGATGGCAAATGTCTTCTGTAGCTGATCGCCGATGGCGCACAGCTCCGGGGGCAGCGCGGTAACATCGAGCTCGGCGGTCGAGACCCCGCTCGCAAGTCGCTGAAGATAGGAGATAATCGATTGCTCGCCCAGGCGATACGACTCGTTCATGATGGATAACCTCCTTGGGCACAACAGTGGTTTGTATCATATCCCCAATTTGGTTTGGATTGGGGATATAAGTTAGCCAATGGGGACAAAACACCCCTTCGGCGGTGGCGTTTTTGGGGCGTAGGCTGGCTCATGGGGATAAACGTCCCCCTCGGTGTCAGCGTTTTGCGCACGAGCGTATTAGTTGTTGTCGCCACCATCGAGTAACGCCTCAAAATCCTTTGCCGGCATGGGACGGTAGTAGAGGAAGCCCTGAGCGTAGCGGGCGCCCATTTGGCGCAGCATGTTTGCCTGCTCATTTGTCTCGATGCCTTCGACCACAACGGGCAGATGGAGCGACTGCGCCATCTCGAGCATTGATGAAATGATTTGCACGCTGCGGCCTTGATCGCCGTCGACGGGCACAAACGTGCGGTCGAGCTTGATGACGTCGACGTTGACGTTCTTGAGCATCGCGAGCGTGGACTGGCCGGTGCCAAAATCGTCCATGTAGGTCGAGAAGCCGCGGTTGTGCAGGTCGGCCGTCAGCTTATCCACAGCTTCGGACTCTCCCGTATAAGCCGTCTCGGTGATCTCGATGCGCATGAGCTCGGGCGGCAGATTGTATTGGTCGGCGAGTGCCCCCATATGCTCGGCAACGTCGCAGGCAAGGATATCCACGCGCGACACGTTGAGCGAGATCGGAACCACGCGAAGCCCTCGATCGATGCGCCCGCGCAGCCACGAGGCAACGCCCTGCCAAACGTATTTGTCGAGCGTCACCACAAAACCGCTTTCCTCGAGAGCGGGGATAAAGGTGACGGGTGAAATGAGGGAGCCATCCTTGTCAATCCAGCGCGTGAGCGCTTCGGCGCCAGTGATCTCGCCGGTTTCCATGTCGACCTGGGGCTGCAGGTAGTAGGTAATGCGGCCGTTTGAGAGCGCATACTGGAATTCGGTCAGCGTGCGGTGGAACGAGATTTCGCGCTCGTACTCCTCGGGGCGGAAAATGGCAATGCGCTCCTTAAAGTCGTTTTTTGCACGCCGATTGGTAAACATGGCCTTGGCCTGCGCATCGATAGTGATTTCCTCGTTGGAGTCGATGGGGTAGACGCCCATGGACGGCCAGAAACCCACGCCGTCATCATGCTTGGCCACGGCCTCGCGAACGCTGTTATAGATTTGATGGACGGTGTCGTGCTCAAAGGGGATGAGTATGCAAAAGTCGTCTTGGCCCCAGTATCCTGCGACGCCCATGTCGGCATTCTCGATATCCTTGAGGACCGTGCCCACGTCGGCGAGCATGCGGTCGCCCTCGGCCTGTCCGTGCCATTCGTTGAACAGTCGCATGTGTCCCATGTCGACGGTGGCGATGCACCAGGCGCCGTCACGCCTTGTCTGGAGAAATGCGTTGGCGCGTCGCATAAACTCGCTGGGTCGACAGAGGCCTGTGAGCGTATCGATGCGTTCGGCGATGGCGCTTTTGCGCTCTATCTCGGGTATGGGGAGGCTGTCGTTGGGAACAAGTCCGCCGGCCGTGCGAAGGCGACGGTCGAGTTCGCCTAAAACGGCGGTCGCTTGGTTGGCTAGGCGCTCGTAGAAGGCCGGGACGACAAGACAGACGGGAGTAATGGTATCGCCCGCGATTCGAACGGGAGCGAAAACGGCCTCTTTTAGATGATGGACCAGTTGCTCGAACGCCTCATGGTCCAAATCGTTGCTGAGCACGACAAACTGGACGCTTCGTGAGCGGTAGACGCGACTCCTGCCACGGGTGATCGACAACATGCGGCCTGCGTATTCGGCGAGCATGTTGTCGACAGCCTCGGCTCCGTAAAGCTCGTTGAGCTTTGTCGTGCCGCGAACGCGCACCGCTATAAGCCCCGTCTCGCAACAGTCGCGACGGCAGGCATCGATAGCGTTGAGCAACATGCGCTGCGTTCCAAGGCCCGTGGCGGCGTCGACGGTCTCGGCAAGCGAGTGGTTGACGAGCTCGCCAACATAGAGCGAGGGGACATTTCCGTCGCCGTCGATACGAAACCCGCGAGCACGGCAGAGAACGTAGTCGCCGGCGGCGTTGCGTACGCGGTATTGCATGACGCGACGGTGCTTGGAGCCGTTATAGATCTGGTCGATATCGTCGCTATAGGCCTCGAGGTCATCGGGATGGACGCGCGTTTTCCAGTAATCGTGGCAGTTGTCTATATGCTCCGAAGGAAGGCCAAGGTCGCGCATAGCGCCTTGTGACCAAAGGGTGCGATGTTTGTCCAGGTTCTCGATAAAGAAATAGCGGCCTTCGTTGAGCATCGAAAGGGCGTCGAAAATGCGATCGCTAACTTCGAAATCGTCGGCGTGGACTTGCGTGATATTGCGTCGATCAAGGTGCACGGCATGGCGCAGCTTGTAGTCGTACATGCGATGGTCGGCATCGAACGTCATGCGATTGGAGGCTTCGCCCAGGGCGGGGTCGGCGTGTGACACTCCGTAGCTAAACGAGTGAGGCATCTCGGAATCGTTATTTTTGAGCAGGACCGTCCGGCAGTGTTCCAGACGCTCGGCGAGGTCGTCCTCGGTCGCGATCGTAGACAGGATGGCAAACTCGTCGCCTCCCAGGCGAAATGCCGCCTCGTCCACCTTCATATACAGCTTGAGATAGAGGCTCACCTGTAAGATATAGCGGTTGCCCTCGTCATGGCCAAAGATGTCGTTGCAGTGCTTAAGGTTATCGATGTCGATAAACGCCATGGTTACGGGCAATTCCTGTTCCCAGAGCTCCTCTAAGGAACGGGTGAAACCGCCGCGGTTGCCCAGTCCGGTGAGCTGGTCGGTAAAGGCAGTCCTGATCAGATCGTCCTGACGCTCGAGAAGGTCACGGATGGTCTTTTCGAGCGTCTCGGTGTAATTGCTGGCGATATCCATGCTGTAAGCGGCTTCCTGAGGTCGGGGTGTATTGCGTCGGGCGAGCTCGTTGTACACGCGTTGCTGCTCAACGCTTTGCGTGTATCCAGGCCCCCGCCTTGCTGCGTCGCTGGTTTAATATGTCGGTCCGTGTTCGCTGCTGATAACTATTGAGTAGTATAAACAACAATAGAGGATTGTATATGGGTGCCCCTGCCGCGGGCGGCTATTATTCGCCAATCGGTAGCGTGACGATGCGATGCTCGATATAAATGCGACTGAGTCGATATATGTTGGCGGGTATACTTGTTCCGCTTTAAAACACGGGAACGGAGATGGTCGCATGGCACAGCCAGACACGACGCGCACGGTGGGGCTTGCGCTCGAGGGAGGCGGCTACCGCGGTATGTATACGGCGGGCGTGCTCGACGTATGGATGGAGCACGGCTTAACCTGCGACCATATGGTGGGTGTCTCGGCGGGCGCGGCGTTTGGCTACAACTTTAAATCGCGCCAGATCGGCCGCGCCATTCGCTACAACAAGGCCTATTGCGCCGACAAGCGCTATGCGAGCGTGACGAGCTGGTTGCGAACCGGCGATATGTTCAATGCCGAGTTTGCCTATCATGAGGTACCCATCGAGCGCGATCCCATCGATCTGGAGGCATATCGCGCCTGCCCCATGCAGTTTACGTGCGTATGTACCGATCTTAAGACGGGGCAGGCCGTCTACCATGACCTGCCCTATGGCGACGAGCGCGATATTGAGTGGATCCGGGCGTCGTCGGCGATTCCCGTGGCGACGCGTCCTGTTGCCATCGAGGGTCGTAAGTACTTGGATGGCGGTGTTGCCGATTCCATTCCCAGCGCTTGGCTGTTTGAGCAAGGCTATGACCGCAACGTGGTGGTGCTGACGCAGCCGGCAGGCTTTGTAAAGCAGCCCAATAGCGTGATGCCTATGCTGCGTCGCGTGTATCGTCACTATCCGGAGTTTGTTGCGGCGCTTGAGCATCGGCACGAGGTCTACAATGCCACGCTCGATGACCTGGCGCGTCGCGAAGCCGCTGGCGAGATCTTTGTGGTGCGGCCGAGCGAATCGGTGAAGGTGCCGTCGCTGTGCCGCGAGCCCGATGAACTCGAGCGCATCTACCAGATCGGCCGTCGCGATGCGGAGGCGACGTTGCCCGCGCTGGAAGCGTATCTGGCGGGGTAGGGACTACGCCGGAAACTGCATCCCGTAATCAGCGTTCAGACTGGGACGCAGTTTCCCGCTGGTCCTCTATGCGGAAAGCGCATCCCAGAATGGACGTCCAAACTGGGATGCGCTTTCCGCTCTTGAAGATATGAGGCTGCGGAGCAACTGCTCGGCATAGGTCTATGCTTGCTGCCAGGTATCGACGAGCTCCTCGGCTGCGGCGTAGGGGTCGTCGGCGCTGCAGACGGCGCTCACCACAAAGAAGCCGTCGACGCCGGTGGACTTGAGTTGCGGCAGATCGGCCGTCTTGACGCCGCCGCCCACCACAATGGGGACGGGGCTTGCCGCATGGAGGGCGGCCAGGTCCTCAAAGCTCTTGGTGATGATGGAGCCGTCGGCCGCACGTCCGCAGTCGCGCTTGGTTTCGGTCTCGTGGAGCGGGCCTACGCCCAGGTAATCGACCAGGCTCATGTCGGCGGTCTTGACGTACTCGAGCATCTCCTCGCAGCGGGCGGAAAGGCCCACGATGGCATCGGGACCCAGCAGCTTGCGGCAGACCTCGACGGGGATGTCACTCTGGCCAACATGCACGCCGTCGACGGCAATACCCTGCTCGCGTGCGGCAAGTACGCAGTCAAGGCGGTCGTCGATCAGCAGCGCGACCTGCCCGGTTTTGCCGGCCTGAGCGATGGCCTGCGCGGCATCGCCCGTCAGTGCGATGATCTCGCGGGCGCTTGCCACCTTGGAACGCACCTGAATGCAGGTAAAGCCGGCGTCGAGCGCCTGGGCCACCACATCGCCCACGGGGCGTCCGAGGGTGTTTTCGGGGCCGAGTACCAGATAGGCCGAGATATCAAGGTTGTCGCGGATGCTCATCGTGCTTCCTCCTGCTTTTTGATCTGCGCTTCCATGCGCTCGAGTTTGCCGGTCATGGTGTCGGTAAATCCGGGTCGAATATCGGCTTTGAGCACGACTTCGGTGCGGATGCCCTTGCTCGCCAACACAAAGGTCGCGTCGCGCACGACCTGCATGACCTCGTCCCAGTCGCCCTCGATCTCGGTGAACATCGAGGTGGTGCGGTTAGGAAGGCCACTCTCGCGAATGACGCGCACGACCTCGGCGATCTCGGCGGATAGCTCGTCACCGGTGCCGCACGGGGCGATGGCCACGGCGACCAGGGTGTTCATGCCGGCATTGGTTGCGGGCTCGGACATGGCTTATGCCTCCTCGAGCTCGAGTTGGTTGTCGGCAATGTCCTGGGCGGTTGCGCGGTAGAGCTCGTCGATAAAGGCGACCTTAAAGCTTGCCGGGGCTTCGGCAACGGCGGCGGCACGCGTACCGGCAACGTTGTAGACGGCGGTGCCGCAGATGGCCGCCGTAAACGGGTCGGTGGCGCAGGCGTACACGGCCAACACGCCGCCCTGCGAGCAACCGCAGCCGGTGATCTTGGACATGAGCGGGCTGCCGCCGTGGGACTTGGCCACGGTCGTGCCGTCGGTAATCAGGTCGACTTCGCCCGAGACCACTACGGCGCCGCCGGTGTAGCGGGCGAGCGCCCCGGCGGCATCGCGGGCGGCGTCTACCGTGTCGGTGGTATCGACGCCGCGCACGCGGCTCAGATCGGCCGCTTCGCCCTCAAGGCCCCACAGGCCGGCGAGCGCGATAATCTCGGAGGCGTTGCCGCGCACGATGGCGGGCTTGTACTGCTTGAGTTCGCCTACCAGCTGGGTGCGCAGGCTGCCGATGCCCAGTCCAACCGGATCGAGCACCCAGGGCTTGCCGGCGTCGTGGGCCGCCTTGGCCGCGCGGGGAATCGTCTGCTCGTAGATGGGGAAGAGTGTGCCCATGTTCAGATAGATGGCGCCGCCGCCGGCAACGAGTGCCTCGCCCTCGTCGGGCAGGTAGACCATGGCGGCCGAACCGCCCACGGCGAGCTGCGCGTTGGCGACAAAGTCGATCGTCACCGTGTTGGTGATGGAGCCCGCCATCGGATTGGTGGCGCGAATTTCCTCCACGGCTTTGACAACGTTTTGCTTAAGCTGTTCCGAATCGATCACTGCACATGCCTCCTTGGCATAGAAAAGGGGCGCTGTGCATAGACAGCGCCCCTAAAAAGGCGGCATGCTCCCTACGCCAGCATTAACTGACAGGTTCAAAGGATTGGGCCCCATGCCCTCTCAGCCTTGTGGTTTGCACCGCCGGCACTCCCGCATCGAATCTGTTGTTCCCTATACTAGCGCACCTGCCAAAAAGGGACAGGTTTATTTTGGCAGGTAACAACTGGGGCTTTGCGTTTTCCCAGATAAAACCTGCCAAAATAAACCTGTCCCTTTTTGGCAGGTCGGTACAATAGACGGGATTAAGAATGACCGAGGGGGCCTTATGATTAAACTTGTGCTGACCGATATGGACGATACGCTGATTCCAGCCGGGCATGACGGCGCCAGCGACTACGCCATCGAGGGCATTCATGCCATGCAGGCGGCTGGTCTGCACTTTGGCCCGGTTTCGGGTCGCCAGCCCTCCGCGATGGGCTGGATGTTCCGCAATCGCGCCGAGTGCTTCTCGACCGGCGCGTTCTGCAACGGCCAGGTCATGTTTGTGGACGGCGAGGTGGTAGCCTCGCATGCGACCGACAACGCCGCCCTTATGCGCTTGGCTGACTACTTGGAGCAAGAGACCGACGATACGTATCTGAAGGTCTACAGCCTGGGCGATGACTTTTGGAATAACGATGCCTATTGTGTAACGAGCGACCCCGAGCGTGTGCGCCGCGCCATGGAGTCGGGCGGCAACGCATGGCTCAAGGGCGAAGAGGCCCCGTGCCGTTCTGTCGTCGATGACGCGCCGGTGTTCAAGGCGAATATCTGGAGTGCTCGTTCGCGTGAGGAGCTCGCGGAGCTACGCGAGCGCGTTGCCGCTGAGGTGCCGGAACTCTCGCTCGTGTTTCCCAACAATCGTGTGCGCCTGTTCGACATTCTTCCAGCAGGTTGGGACAAGGGTTGCGCCGCGCTGGAGCTGGCGCGCGCTTTGGGCCTGACGTCCGACGAGGTGGCCGTATTTGGCGATTCCGATAACGACCTGCCCATGATCGGTGCCGTCCCCAACTCCGTTGCAGTCGCCAATGCCAACGAGGCCGTCACGGCTGCCGCGCGCTGGCATATCGGCGCTGCGGCAGACGATGCGGTTGCCGGGGCTCTGCATCAGATTGCCGCCTGCGCCGCGACGGGGGAGATGCCGTCGTTTATGCGTCAGGCAGATGCGGCGGGTTCGGGTTTCGCGGACGTCTAGGGAGGCCATCATGAAGCTTCAACAGCTCAGGTATGTCGTCAAAGTTGCCGAATGCGGCAGCATCACCGAGGCCTCGCGCCGGCTCTTTGTGTCGCAGCCTTCGATTACCGCGTCGATCCGCGATCTCGAAAACGAGATGGGTGTGCACATCTTTGAGCGCACCAACAAGGGTGTCATTGTGTCCGAGGAGGGCGAGACCTTCTTGGGCTACGCGCGCCAGGTGCTCGACCAGGCCGATCTGCTTGAAGGCAAGTACAAGGGCGCGTCCGAGCAGGTGCCGCACTTTAGTGTGAGCTGCCAGCATTATTCCTTTGCCGTCAACGCGTTTGTCGATGTGATCCGTGAGTTCGATGCCGCGCGCTATGACTTTACCCTACGCGAGGAGCAGACCCACGAGATTATCGAGGATGTCGCGCACATGAAAAGCGAGCTGGGCATCCTGTATCTGTCCGAGCACAACCGCGAGGTCATCGAGCGCATGCTGGTGGCCAACGAGCTCGTGTTCGAAGGGCTCTTCTGCGCCACGCCGCATGTCTTTGTGTGCTCCGACCATCCGCTGGCGGACCACGCCAGCGTGACGCTCGAAGATCTCGAGGACTACCCGTTCCTGTCCTATGAGCAGGGCAGCTATAACTCGTTTTATTATTCCGAGGAACTGACCTCGACCTTTGAGCGTCGCAAGAATATCCGCGTGCGCGACCGTGCGACGTTGTTCAATCTGGCCATGGGCCTTAACGGCTACACGGTTTGTTCGGGCGTGATCAGCCATGAACTTAACGGCCCCGGCATTATCTCCATTCCGCTCGATGTAGACGAGTACATGGAGATCGGCATCATCACGCGCAAGAACACGACACTTACGCGCTACGGGCAGGCCTATATCGAAGCGATTCGTCAGCACATCTAGACTGCTGCGTTCTGCACGGGTCAAATCTCTTTATGGCAGTCCAAACTGATATAGGAAGCATCTATATCAAACTGTTATAAACATATATTTTACGATGTCCATATGAGCGCTCATACTCTGTCCCAGTAAAGCAACCAATGCAAAGGGAGATATCTATGAGCACTTCGATTCAACCGAACGCGCCGTTTCGTGCCGATATCGTCGGCAGTTTTCTTCGTCCGCAGGCTGTAAAGGACGCCCGTGCCGCCTATGTCGCGGGTAAACTCGACGCTTCCGGCCTTAAGGCCGTCGAGGACGAGGCCATCCGCGACTTAGTGGCCAAGCAGAAGGCTGCCGGCCTGCAGGTGATTACCGATGGCGAGTTCCGCCGCAGCTACTGGCACCTCGATTTTATGTGGGGCCTCAACGGCATTGAGCGCCGCGCCTCGCGCACGGGCTACATGTTCCACGATGAGGAGACTACCGCCGACACCGCCGTGGTAACCGGTCCCATTAGCGGCGAGAATCATCCGTTCGTCGAGCACTTCAAATTTATCAAGTCGCTCGAGGGAGAGGGCCAGGTCGCGCGCCAGACCATTCCGGCGCCGATCCAGACGTTCTCCGAAGTCACACTCGACCGCTGCGATGGCCAGCAGGAGAGTCTGCACGCCGTCTACAAGACCGACGAAGAGCTCGTCGATGCCATTGCCGCAGCATACCGCACCGTGATTGCTGACCTGTATGCCGCGGGCTGCCGCAACATCCAGTTTGATGACTGCACCTGGGGCATCTACTGCGATACCGATTTTGTTGCCAAAACCGGCATGAGCCCGGTCGACCTGCAAAAGGTAAGCGAGCTGGGCGTGGCGCTCAACAATGCCGCCATCGCGGGCAAGCCCGACGATCTGGTCATCAACACGCACGTGTGCCGCGGCAACTATCACTCCACGTATGCCTTCGAGGGTGGTTATGATCCCATTGCACCGTACCTGTTTGCGCGCGAGGATGTCGACGCGTTCTATCTTGAGTTCGATACGCCGCGCGCCGGTGGCTTTGAGCCGCTCAAGTACGTCGCTCCCGGCAAGAAGGTCGTGCTGGGCCTGGTGACCACCAAGGCGCCAGAGCTCGAGGGCGAGGATGCCATCGTCGAGCGCATCCGCGAAGCTGCAAAGTACGTACCGCTCGAGAACCTGTACCTGTCGCCCCAGTGCGGCTTTGCCAGCTGCGAGATCGGCAACAAACTGACCGAGGACGAACAGTGGGCAAAGATCGCGCTGGTCAAGCGCATTTCCGAGCGCGTTTGGAAGTAACGCTACCGTTTGCAGGTGACGGCGCGTGCGAGACATGGCATATCACGTACAATGGTTCGGATCGTATCGTTCGGGCAGGTTATCCGATATGCCTGATCGCCCTTCCATTCGAAAGGACATCCATGTCCCAGTCTTCGACGCCCGCCGTCGCCGATGCCATCTACGATGCGTCATCGCTCGGCCGTCCGCGCATGTTTTTGCTCGGCCTGCAGCATCTGTTTGCCATGTTTGGCGCCACGGTGCTGGTGCCCGTGCTCACCGGCCTCTCGGTGTCGGCAACGCTTTTGTTTGCCGGCTTGGGCACGCTGCTGTTCCACTTCCTGTCGCGTGGTAAGGTGCCGGCATTTTTGGGCTCATCGTTTGCCTTTATTGCCGGTTATGCCGCGATTGCGCCCAACGGCGAGGCCGAGCTTTTGCCCTACGCCTGCCTGGGCGTTGCCTGCGCCGGTCTACTCTATCCGGTACTTGCGGCACTCTTCCGCGCGTTTGGCGCCAAGCGCGTCATGCGCTTCTTTCCGCCGGTAGTGACGGGCCCCATCGTCATTTCCATCGGCTTGATTCTGGCGAGCTCCGCTATTGCCAACTGCCAGACCAACTGGCTTGTGGCTGTTATTGCCGTTGCCGTTATCGTGATCTGCAACATTTGGGGTCGCGGCATGGTTAAGATCGTGCCGATCCTGCTGGGCGTCGTGGTGAGCTATACCGTTGCCGCCGCGTTGGGTGAGGTCGATTTTTCGGGCGTTGCCGCCGCGCCGTGGGTCGGTCTTCCCATCGTGTGGGACAACACCGTGTTTGCACTCTTTGGGCCGCAGTTCGACAGCGGCCTTGCCACGACCGCCATCATCACCATTATGCCGCTGGCCTTTGCGACCATGATCGAGCATATCGGTGATATCTCGGCTATCGGCTCCACTTGCGAGCGTAACTACATCGCCGATCCCGGCCTGCATCGCACGCTGCTCGGCGACGGCCTTGCCACGATCCTGGCTTCGCTCTTTGGCGCTCCGGCCAACACCACGTATGGTGAGAACACCGGCGTGCTTGCCCTGACGCGTGTGTTTGACCCGCGCGTGATTCGCATTGCCGCGTGCTGCGCCATCGTGCTTTCGTTCTGCCCCAAGTTCGCGGCTGTCATTGCGGCCATGCCGGCGTGTGTAATCGGCGGTGTGTCGCTCGTGCTCTATGGCATGATCAGCGCCGTGGGCGTTCGCAACCTCATCGAGAACCAGGTCGATTTCCAGAACAACCGCAACGTGCTGGTGGCTGCACTGGTACTCGTGCTTTCGCTCGGCATCGCGTACAGCACCGCCGGCGCCATCGCGCTGGAGTTGGGCGGCGTGACGATTTCGCTTTCCGGCCTTGCAGTGGGCTCGCTGGTGGGTATCGTGCTCAATGCGATTCTGCCGGGTAATGACTTTGAGTTTGATGTCTCGGAACTCGAAGGGTCTGCCGAATAGCAGCTGTGTCCAACTCAGTTAAAAAAGCCGGCCAAGCGTCCGATGCGCATGGCCGGCTTTTTAGTGCGCAAGAACCCAGTGGATGCCACGCGCCATGCGCAGGTCGGTTTGGGCAAAGTGGTTGCCGGGGTTGAGTTCCAGTGTTGTGAGGATGCCGCGCTCAACGAGCAACGTTTCCATTGCGCGCGTGTCGTCAAGTACGTGCCGCATCATGCGGTTGGGCGTCTTGGTTTCCTTTTTGCCGAGCGACAGGTAGACGGCGTCGGGCGTAACTGCCATCGCGTGCTCGTGAGCATAGTCGATAAAGCCAGGAAACCACAGGGACCCCGATGCGCTTGCGGCGCGGTCAAAGGCATCGGTTTGCCAGAGGGCCCAAAGCGAAAAGAGACCCGCCAGCGAATAACCGGCAATGCCACGCCAAGCAGGTGGCTGTGGGAGCGATAATTCGACCTTTGGGATTATCCGGTTCAGTAACTCATCAAGAAAACCGGCAGCTTGGCCGCCGAAAGGCTCGGCATCGCGCACGGTCCCGTCGCATTCCCAGGGACTCAGCTCGCGATTCCAATCGAGCCCGCCAATGGCGACAAGGGTGAACGGTGGACAGCCGAGCTCTCGGCAGCGTTCATAAACCTCCGTGCCGTCGCCCATGACCACGGGAAGATAGATGACTGGTGCGCTTTCGGCATGCTGTGCATGAACGGTTATCTGCTTTTGATGCGCTTCCATGACGGGCTTCTCTCGGCGTTGTGATATCGACGGCCCCCATTGTCGCACGCCGGCTCATGCAGGTTGGGCTAGACCAAAGACAATCTCGTGCATACCCTGCGGACGCATATGGAAAACGCCACCGCCGGAGGGGAGCTCGGCGGTGGCGTTGTTAAACGGTGCTGGGACTCGGAGCCTTCGCGGGAGCTGCCATGTGCGCAGAGGCGTCTAAGAGCGCTTGCGGCTCGCCATGGTGCCTGCGGCGATAGCGGCTGTTCCCGCAAGGACGGTTGCCACGATGGCCGCACCCGAGGTGTCGCCGGTTGCCGCGAGCACGCCGGTAGTCTTGGCTTTCGTGATTGAAGCCGCAACGGCCTTGGTCGGCTTTGAGCCCTCAGGCTTGGGGTTCTGCTTGGACTCCGCGGGCTTGCTTTCTGCGGGCTTGGTCTCGTCGGGCTTGGGGTCTTCCGGCTTGGCTGCCTCGGGAGGTGCGATGACCATGCTCTTGGCGACAGCTTCGTTATAGGGGGAGTCGATCACAGCGTCGCCCGTGCCGATGGCTTGGCCTGCCTCGTAGATGCCGTCACGGAGCTTGCGATAGTCAATGACCTTGCCGCCTTCGGGCGTCTGGATGGCGGCGTTCTCAATCTTGATGGTGCCGATTGCCTTGCCGTCAGCGCTCATGGCACGGGCAAAGATTGCCGCTGTATCTCCTTCGGCCGTTACCTTGCTGCGGATGATCGAGATGACTGCGGGTGTGACGCCCTCGCTGGTCTGGGCGATGATGCCGATGTTCTCGCCTTGGGGCTCGGGGCTCGTCTCACCATCTTGGTTTTCGCTGTAGGGGATGGGGCCGTCGCCGTTCTCGACATAGCGGGCTATGGCCTTGACAACGGAGTCGCTGATGTAGATGTGGCCACCCTCCTCGTTGGGTCGATCGTTTCTGGTGGAGAATGCAGCCGAAACCTCGCCTTCCGCAAACGCGTCCACGGTGGAGCCGTTCTTGACGACGATATCGTCTTGGTAGGTGAAGAGGGCAATGGCGCCACCGTATCTGCCTTTACTTGTGCGGACTGTCACGTTTGCATGATCGAGTGTGATGCCCTTGTGGGCATAGACGCCATATTCAACACCGTTTGCGTTGAGGGAGGCGTTTGTGGCTGCGAGGCTGCCCTTGGCCTCGACGGCGGCGTCTTTCTCGGAGCTCGCCTTGACCTGGCTGCCGTCCGAGATATTGATGTTGCCGCCGCTCCAAATGGCCTCACCATCGGCTGAGCTTGCCTCGACTGTGCCGCCACCCTTGATGGTGAGGTTCTTGTCGGTTCCGATACCCTTGTCCTTGGTAGCCCTGGCGGTGACGGCCCCGCTGTCGTCAATCGTGATATTGCCGTTTGCCCTGATGCCATCCGATACGCCCGTGGCGTTGACGTTGCCCGAACCTTTGATAGCGAGATCGCCCTCGGCGTCGATGGCATCAAACCCAGCGCTCGTGGCGTTGACGGATCCGGCTCCGTCGATGTTGATATTACCCGTGGAGAGGATAGCGTCCTCAGTAGATGTCACGCTGAGCGTGCTGCCCGCGTCGCCTTGGATATTGAGCTCGGCGTTCTCATTCTTGCCATGAGAAGCCTTGATGCCTTCGATCCAGTCGGCAGTGACGATGTTGTTTCCCGAGTAATTCACGTTGAGCTTGCCTGCGGCCTGGATCTCGCCGCCGTTATAGTTGTTGAGCTTCAAGTCGTCGGCGCCGTCCCACGACCAGGTGCCGGTCTCGTCGCCCGCCGCAGTGCCGGCGTTGTATTTGGTTTCGCCGACCTTGACCCATTCCGCCGCGAGCGAGACGCTCGGCATGAGCAGCGAGCTCACCGTGAGCGCGCACACGGCGCCTACGACGATGCGGCGCGTCACGCGGCGCCAGCTGCCGTGCGCGAGTCCTATGCGACGGCGAACGTCGGGTTCGGCAACATGGGTTCCGGCGGTAGTGTCATTGCGTTTGGGGGTCGTGAACAAGGCTGCCATGGTTGCTCCCGTTCTCATAGGGCCTATACGGCTAGATTCAGCGTATCTGCTGGATGTTGCCGGCGGTAGTGCCGTTTGGAGGGCAAAATGGCCAAAATGGGGGAGAAATAGGCCGCACGCCGGCGCAGGGACCGACGCTAAAAGAAAAGCGCGGGGCCGCATGGCGACTCCGCGCTTTATTGTTCAGCTTTTGCAGCCTTGCCCTTACGCTACGAAGAAGTAGACGGGGAAGGCAAGGGCTGCGATCCACCCGTCCTGTGCGAAAAAGTGTTTACGAACGTTTGCGACTCGCCAGGGCGCCTGCGGCGATGGCGGCTGTTCCCGCAAGGGCGGCTGCCACGATGGCTGCGTTCGAGGTGTCGCCGGTTGCCGCGAGCTTGCCGACGGTCTTGGCTCCCTTGGCTGCAACTGCAACGGTCTTGGTTGTCTTCGTGCCCTCGGACTTGGAACCCTCGGGCTTGGTCTTGCCGTGCTTTTCCTCGGGCTTGGTCTCCTCGGGAGGCACGATGACCGTGCTCTTGGCGACAGCGGCGTCATAGGGGGAGTCAATCGTGGCATCGCCCGTGCCAATGGTCTGCCCCGCCTCGTAGACGATGCCGTCGCTGAGCTCTTCCTTGTTGCGATAGTCAATGACTTTGCCGCCTGCAGGCGTCTGGATGATGGCGTCCTTGATTTCGATGGTGCCGATCGCCTTGCCGTCCGCGCTCATGGCAAGGGCGAAGATAGCCGCCGTGTCTCCCTCGGCCGTGACCTTGCTGCGGACGATCGAGATGGTCGCGGGCGTGATGCCCTTCTCGGTCTGCGCGAAGATGCCGATGTTCAGGCCCTCGGACTCAGGGATGATTTCGTCGTTTTGGTCTCCACTGTAGTGGTCGGGGCCGTCGCCGCCGGTCTCGGCATAGCGGGCTATGGCCTTGACAACGGAGTCGCTGATGTAGATATGGCCACCCGCTTCGTCGGAGTAGAAATTACTGGTGGAGATTGCAACCGAGAACCTGCCTTCTGCGAGCGCATCCACAGTCGAGCCGTTCTTGATGACGATGTCGTCCTCATCGGTGAAGAGTGCGCTGGCTTCCCCGCCATCTGAGCTTGCGCGGACCGTCACGGTCGCGCCATCGAGCGTGATGCCCTTGTAGACATAGATGCCATACCCAACGCCACTTGCGTTGAGGGAAGCGTTCGTGACCGTGAGGCTGTTTTTACCGTCGATGGCGGCGTCTTCCTCGGAGCTTGCCTTGACCTGGCTGCCACCCGAGATCTCGATGTTGCCGTCGGCCCAAATCGCATTGTCTTTGATAGAGCTTGCCTCTACCTTGCCGCCGCCCTTTATGATGAGGTTCTCGTTAGCATCGATACCCTGATCCTCGGTGGCCTTGGCGGTGACGGTTCCGCTGTTGTCGATCGTGATGTTGCCGTCGGCCCTGATGCCATCCGAATCGCCCGTGGCGTTAACGTTTCCCGAGCCCTTGATGGTGACATCGCCCCCGGCATCGATGGCATCGTGCTCGGTGCTCGTGGCGTTGACAGTGCCAGCGCCGTCGATGTTGATGTTGCCGACGGAAGTGATGGCGTCACGAGAAGATGTCACGTTGAGCGTGCTGGACGCGTCGCCCTGAATATTAAGCTCGGCGTTCTCGTTCGCGCCATCCTTAACCTTGATGCCGCGGCCGTCGTCGTTAGTGACGGTGTTGTTGCCCTCGTAGCTCACGTTGAGCTTGCCTGCTGCCTCGATCGCGCCGCCGTTATAGCCGTTGAGCTTCATGTCATCGGCGCCATCCCATGACCAGGTACCGGCGGCGTCTCCCGTGGGGCCCGCGGCCGCTTCGTGGCGGACGCCGCCAACGTCCACCCACTCGGCTGCGAGCGAGATGCTCGGCATGAGCAGCGAGCTTGCCGTGAGCGCGCATACGGCGCCCACGACGATGCGGTGTGTCACGCGGCGCCAGCTGCCGTGTGCGAGCAGCGTGCGACGGCGTGCGTCGGGCTCGATAAAATGGGCTCCAGAGGTTTTGTCATTGCGCTTGGGGGTCGTGAACAGGGCGGCCATGGTTGCTCCCATCCTCATAGGGCCTATGCGATTACGCCCAGCATATCTGCAGGATGTAGCCGGCGGTAGTGCCGTTTGGAGGGCAAAATGTCCAAAACTTGGGAAGCAATACATCGCGCGTCCGTGCGTTGCCTGGCTTTAAAAGAAAAGCGCGGAGCCGCTCGATGCGACTCCGCGCTTTTGTGTTCTGCTTTGGCAGACTGTGCCGTTACGCCACGAAGAAGTAGACGAGGAAGGCAAGGGCTGCAATCCACATGAGCGGCTTGATCTTGGAGGCCTCGCCCTTAAAGAGCGCGACGATCACGTAGGCGATAAAGCCCAGGCCAATGCCGGCAGAGATGGAGTAGGTGAAGGGTACGCCGGCGACAATCATGAACGCCGGGAAACCCTGCGACACGTCGGACCAGTCGATCTCGGAGGCCTCGCTCATCATGAGGTAGCCAACGTAGACCAGAGCACCGCAGGTGGCGGCGCTGGAAACGATGGTGACGATGGGGGAGAAGAACGCGGCGAGAATGAACAGCACGCCGGTGGTGACGGAGGTGAGGCCCGTGCGGCCACCGTCGGCGGCGCCGGAAGTGGACTCGACGAAGGTGGTGATGGAGGAGACGCCCATGAAACCGCCCACAGCAGCGGCGGCGGAGTCGACGATCAGGATCTCCTTGATATTCTCGACGTTGCCGTCGTCGGTGAGGAACTCGCCCTGCTTGGCCACGGCCATCGCGGTGCCCATGGTGTCGAAGAAGTCACTCATGAGCAGCGAGAACGAGATGACGAGGAGCGTGGGGTCGGTAAGGACCTTGACGATGGCGGGCACGCCGCCGGCGTCGGCGATGGGGCCGCCGATGCTCGAGAAGTCGAGCGGGGCGATGATGCCGGTCGGAGCCTGGGTCACACCCAGGGGGATACCGGCGATAACGGCGACGATGATGCCGATGAGCAGCGAGCCGGGGACGTTGCGGCAGGCGAGGGCGACCGTCACCAGGATGGAGATGATGCCGACGATGAAGGTGGGGGAGGTGATGTCGCCCAGACCGACGAGTGTACCGGCGCCAGCGGTGATAATGCCGGCATCGCACAGGCCAATCATGGCGATGAACAGGCCCAGACCCACCGAGATGGCGTGACGCAGGACAACCGGGATGGCGTCCATGATGGCCTCGCGCAGGCCACAAAGCACGAGCAGCAAGATGACGACGCCCTCAAGGAAGATGACGCTCATGGCCACGTGCCAGTCACCGCCGCAGACGGTGGTGGTGATTCCAGCGATCATCGCGTTGACGCCTAAGCCCGACGCGCATGCGAGCGGACGGTTGGCGAAGATGCCCATGCAGATGGTCATGATGCCGGCGCCCAGGCAAGTGGCGCAGGCGAGCGCTCCCGCATCGATGCCGGCGCCCGAGAGCACTGCGGGGTTGACGGCGATGATGTAGGCCATCGCCAGGAATGTTGTCAGTCCAGCGCGAAGTTCGGTCCCGATTGTGGACTTGCGCTCACTGACGTGAAAAAGTTCGTCCATGCATACCCTTTCCTTGTTCGGCCCCGAGTTTAGGCCGATTGACACGAACCCACCCACTATATCGCCTTTGTGAAGTTGGTGTTCCTCACATGTTGATGTTCGGCGGTTTGTAACGGACGGGCGGTATCTTTCGCATGAAATTGTGTAGGTACCGTATACTTAAGCGGTTACAACGACCCCTATGGAGGAACGTATGATTAAAGAGCTTTGCCACGACGAGGCTATCCTGTCCCAGCGTTGCGAGGTTGCGACCGTCGAGGACGAGTCGGTTGCTCAGGACCTGATCGATACCATCAAGTCGCTCGACGATGCCGGCTGCCTTGCCGCTAACCAGATTGGCGTTACCAAGAAGGTTTGCGTCTACCTGGACGACGCCGGCGAGCCCCACGTGCTCTACAACCCCCGTCTGGTGTTTGGCCTGGGTGCCAGCAAGATGGAGGAGAGCTGCCTGACGCACGAGGAGGTCACCAAGTCCACGCGCTATATCAAGTGCAAGGTTGCCTTTGACCAGATCGTCGACGGCAAGATGAAGGAGTGCCGCCGCGATTACGCAGGCTTTGAGGCGCAAATGATCCAGCACATGATTGATCACTGTCTTGGAAAGTTGGTCTAAGGGGACCAAAGCACCGCACC
Organism: uncultured Collinsella sp.; assembly: GCA_938036665.1. Taxonomy (GTDB): domain Bacteria; phylum Actinomycetota; class Coriobacteriia; order Coriobacteriales; family Coriobacteriaceae; genus Collinsella. Next base: position 19,383 of record CALHWR010000066.1, read on the forward strand.
TCGTCGTTTTTAGTCCGGGTATGACATTGTTGTCATGTCCGGACTTTTTTGTTTAGCGCTCCTTTGTTTGGTGACAATGACCTTAGTAAGAACATTGAGCTAGGAGGCGCTATGTGCACGAGCATTCGATTTACCGATAATTCCGGCCACATGTATCTGGGCCGCAACCTCGACTGGAGCTTTGGATACGGCGAGCAGGTTCGCGTGGTGCCCCGCGGGTTCCACATCCCGTACTCGTTTATCGACGATGCGACGGCGGCGCATGCGGTAATCGGTATGTGTATCGATTACAAGAACTATCCCATGTTTTTCGATTGCGGCAACGATGCGGGCCTGGCTGTGGCGGGGCTCAACTTTCCCGGCTATGCCGAGTATGCCGAGGGGCCGGTTGATGGCAAGACCAATATCGCGGCCTACGAGTTTCCCCTGTGGGTGGCGGCGACGTTCTCGACGGTCGACGAGGCCGAGGCTGCACTGCGCGATACGGTGATTGTCGCCAAATCTGCCGGCGAGGGCCTGGGCGTGTCGCTGCTCCATTGGATTATCGGCGACAGCCAGCGCAGTATCGTGGTCGAGATGATGGCCGACGGCCTGCATGTATACGACGACCCGGTCGATACCCTTGCCAACCAGCCGACTTTCCCGTGGCATATGGAAAACCTGCGCACCTATATCACCGCCACCAGCGATTTTCCGCAGACGGCGACATGGCGCGCCGCCGAGCTCAAGCCCTATGGCGCTGGTGCCGGCATGCGCGGTATTCCGGGCGACTGCTATTCGCCGAGCCGTTTTGTAAAGGCGGCCTACCTCAATGCCAATTACCCGCAAAAGGGCAGCGAGGCCGAAAACGTCGTCCGCATGTTCCGCTCGCTCGAGGGCGTGGCGATGATCGAGGGAGCGTCCAAGATGGGCGACGGCAAGTTCGAGAAGACCATCTACACCGGATGCTTTAGCGCGCGTACGGGCAATTATTACTACGCGACCTACGATGACCCATCGATTCGCTACGTGAGCCTGATGGATGCCGAGGGCGCGAGCCCCGATAGGCTCGTGGTTCCCGAGCCGCGTCGTTCGTAGCCCATAGCTTTACTGCAATGCAAAATGGCCCTGCATCTCCCGTGAGGTGCAGGGCCACTGCGACCTGGGCTTTATCCCGCATGCGCCCCGAGAAAATGTCCCTTAAGCGCGCGCTGCCTGGGCGATACCAGCCTTGGTGCTTGCGCGTTTGCCGGCGAGTTCGCAAAAGACCGCGCCGCCGATGATGAGCGCGGCGCCCATCAGGCGGACCGGCGTTATGCCTTCGCTCAAAAGGATGGCGGAGAACACAACGGCCGAAAGCGGCTCGAGGTAGCCGACAACCGCGACGGTCTGCACGGGCAGCCTGGCGACGGCGCTAAAGTAAAGCAGGCAGCCGACGCCGGTGTTGACGACGCCGAGCATAGCGACGGCACGCCAATCGATGCTTGCGGCGATACCGGGGGAAAAGAACGAGGGGGCGCCTTGGGTGACGAGCGTGAGGACCAGCGCGGTCACAAAGGCGGCGCTCACCTGGAGTGCAGAGTTCTCGAGGCCTTCGATGTGTGGCGCGCCTTTGCTGGCGATGACCATCAACGCGTAGCAGAAGGCCGAGGCAATGCCACAGACGATGCCCGCAATGGGCATGTTGCCGCCGAGATCCTGCGCTGCAACGAGAAAAGCGCCGCAGGCGACGGCGATAAAGCCGGCGATTTTGCCCCCGGTCAGTTTTTCGCCAAAGATAAACGGCGAGAGGGCCATGACGATGATGGGGCCGCAGTAGTACAGCAGCGAGGATACGCCGACGCCGATCGTCTGATAGGCGCGGAACAGAAAAATCCAGCTGGCGCCCAACGCAGCTCCCGAGAGGATCAAGGCCACAGCTTCGCGAGGGCGGGATGGCGCCTGCAGTTTATGGCGTTGGGTGATGGCGAGGATGGTGACAAGCGAGAAGGCTCCCAGAAAGGTGCGCAGCAGCACGATATCGGAGCTCGGCAGCGCGATGGCCGCGGCAATGATGCCGTTGGAGCCAAACAACAACAATGCTGCTAAATACGTAATCAGTCCGTTGTTCATGCGCAGCCGCCCCTTTCATATCCCTGCATGTTCACTATGGGTGAGGTTGCCTTAGAAGAAAAGCGAATATAATGCATGGATAACATGACAAAACATCATGCAAAGGCGGAGGCGTGTCGTGGAAACGAATATTCAAAAGATGCAGGTGCTGCTCGAGACAGTGCGCGCCGGAAGCTTTACGCGCGCCGCCGAGCGCCTGAGCTATTCGCAATCGGGCGTGAGCCGCATGGTGGCCGACCTCGAGGCCGACTGGGGCTTTAAGGTGCTCGACCGCAGCCGCGAGGGCGTGACGCTTTCTGCCGACGGGCGGCAGGTCATGCCGGCTGTCGAGGCGCTCTGCGAGGAATTCATTCGCTTGCAGCGGCGTGTGGATGAGATGCGTGGGCTCATGCGTGGCAAAATCTGCATCGGTACGTTTTCGAGCGTGGCGACCCACGTACTGCCGCCGGTGATTGCGCGTTTTCGCGCCGATTATCCAGACGTCGATTACGAGTTGCTGATGGGCGACTATTCAGAGATTGAACAATGGGTGGCGCAGGGCCGCTGCGATCTGGGCTTTATCCCGCATGAGCCCCGAGAAAATGGCATGACATCGCGATCTTTGGTGCGCGACGAGTTGATGGCGGTGGTGCCGACAGACTCTCTGCTTGCTAGTGAGGGGGCCGTTTCACTTGCCGATTTGGCCAACGAGCAGTTTATTCTGCTGGAACGCGGCACCGATGACGAGATTACGCCGCTGTTCCGTCGGGCGGGGCTGACGGTGCGCTCAAAACTGTCGACCTGGGATGACTATGCGATTATGGCCATGATCGAGGACGGCTTGGGCGTGAGCATCCTTCCGGCGCTCATCTTGCGGCGCTGCCAGTTCAATGTCGCCATTCGTCCGCTCGAGGGACGTCCCCATCGGCAGATTAACGCCATATATCGAACGGCCGACGTTTCGCTTGCTGCTGCTCGATTCCTTGAATACCTCTAAACGCGTGCACGTTATTGTCCGCTTTGGGCAAATCTCGGAGTTCGGTACGTTTTCTTATGAAATTGAACTTTCGAATTAGGTACGGCGCTATACTGCTTGCTAAATTGAACCTTGGTTCAATTCGTGTCCTATAAATTGAACTTTGCCAGCAAGGAGGTTCCTGTGGCCCAAGAGACGTTTAGCGATCGCCTGCGACAGACTATGTCCGATCGCGACGTTCGCCAGTCGGACGTGATCCGCGCATCGGAGATGCTCGGCAAAAAACTCGGCAAGAGTCAGATGAGCCAATATGTGAGCGGCAAGACGATCCCGCGGCGTGATGTGGCAGAGCTGCTCGCCCGTATTTTGGAGGTCGATGTTACCTGGCTGCTCGCCGGTGACGCCGATCGAGGCGAGACGTCCTCGTCCCATAACGTTGCCAAATCCGAACCTAGTCCTTCAGCTCAAATTCCAAGGAGCACCACCATGCGTACTTTTTCTAAATCCACCAAGCTCGATAACGTCCTGTATGACGTGCGCGGTCCCGTCGTCGACGAGGCTGCCCGTATGGAGGACGAGGGCGAGCGCATCCTCAAGCTCAATATCGGTAATCCGGCGCCCTTTGGTTTCCGCACGCCCGATGAGGTCATTAAGGACATGCGCCAGCAGCTGCCCGACTGCGAAGGCTATTCCAACTCGCGCGGCCTGTTCTCCGCGCGCAAGGCGATCATGCAGTACTCGCAGATCAAGGGCCTGCCCAATGTTCAGATGGAGCACATCTACACGGGCAACGGCGTGTCCGAGCTCATCCAGCTTTCGATGAACGCGCTGCTCGATAACGGTGACGAGATTCTGATTCCCAGCCCCGATTATCCGCTGTGGACGGCGTGCGCAACCCTTGCCGGTGGACATCCCGTGCACTATCTGTGCGACGAGCAGGCCGATTGGTATCCCGACCTGGCCGATATGGAGTCCAAGATCACGAGCGCGACCAAAGCCCTCGTCATCATCAACCCCAACAACCCCACGGGTTCCGTCTATCCGCGCGAGGTGCTCGAGGGTATCGTCGAGGTTGCACGCAGGCATCAGCTGATGATCTTTGCTGATGAGATCTACGACCGCCTGTGCATGGACGGCTACGAGCACGTCTCCATTGCATCACTCGCCCCCGACCTGCCCTGCGTCACCTTTAGCGGCCTTTCCAAGTCGCATATGATCGCGGGCTATCGTATTGGCTGGATGGTGCTTTCGGGCAACCAGCGCTGCATGAGCGACTTTATTATGGGCATCAACATGCTCTCGAACATGCGCCTGTGCTCCAACGTGCCGGCTCAGTCAATCGTCCAGACGGCGCTCGGCGGACACCAGTCGGTCAACGACTACATCCGTCCTGGCGGTCGTGTGTATGAGCAGCGCAACTTTGTGTACGAGGCGCTCAGCAAGATCGATGGCATCTCGGTGGTCAAGCCCCGCGCGGCGTTCTATATCTTCCCCAAGATGGATGTCAAGAAATTCAACATCACAGATGACGAGCAGTTCGCCCTCGACCTGCTGCACGAGAAGAAGATCCTGATCACCCGCGGCGGCGGCTTTAACTGGGCCGAGCCCGACCACTTCCGCATCGTGTACCTGCCGCGTATGGAAGTGCTCAAAGAGTCGCTCGAGGACCTCGCCGACTTCTTTGACCATTACCGCCAGAGCTAGTGGGATAGAAGCTCCGCACTATGAAAAGCTCCCTGCAGTTGTTTTGCTGCAGGGAGCTTTCTTGAATCGGCGGAACTATATAACGATTCCGCGACAATGGTCGATTTCGTGCTGGATAATCTCGGCGGTGTAGCCCGAGAAGTTTTTGATGCGGTGGACGAAGTTCTCGTCCAAATACTCCACCTTAATGCGGCGGTAGCGGGTACAGGGGCGCTCACCGATCAACGAGAGGCATCCTTCGCTCGCCTGATAGGCATTGACCTGCTCAAGAATTTGAGGGTTGTACATCAGCAGCGTCCTGTTGCCGTCCTTTACGCAGATGATGCGCTTGCGCACGCCGATCATGTTGGCGGCGAGCCCCACGCACTCGTGCTCATGCTCAAGGAGCGTATCCAGGAGGTCCTGCCCGGTCGCGGCATCGTCGGGTCCCGCGTCTTCGGAAGGCAGACGCAAAAAGAACTCGGATTTCATGATGGGCTTAATCATGGCGGGCTCCTCATGTCTCATGCTTTCGTGGACTTTCAATAATAGCGCGGAAGGAAAGCAGCGCGTCCGCGTTACGATCTTTCGACGTTGGACCATGTTGCCAGATTCGTCGTGTTGCGGCATTTGGCGTAAGTCTAGGGCTCATTCTCGCCCTGGACGGTTCCTCCGGGGCGATGCGACGGTCGTTCCAAGAGGAAGGAAATGCATGGGGAACAAATCTCAGCAACAAGTTAGGGCAACGCCATCGGGCACTTCGGCGTTTCTCGTCGTCATGTATATCGCAGCCTTTGTTGCCGCGTTTAACGAGAACATCATTAACGTGGCGCTGCACGACATTATGGCGGCCTTTTCGGTGAGTGCCACCACGGCGCAGTGGCTTGTTTCGGGCTACATGATCGTGACGTCGATCTTTACGGCCATCATGGCCTTTCTGTCCGGACGCTTTTCGACGCGCAAGCTGCTGTTCTTTGCATGCGGCTGCATGGTCGCCGGCGAAGTCCTGTGCCTGGTCGCCCCGTCGTTTGTCGTTTTGCTGCCAAGTCGCATTTTGCAGGCTGCGGGATCGGGCATCTTGTTTCCGCTCATGATGAATGTGGTGCTATCTTGCGCTCCGCGCGAGAAGCTCGGTCTGTATCTGAGCTTGGGCGGTGCCTGCATTACGCTGGGGCCGGCGTTTGGACCTGTGATCAGTGGTCTTATGTGCACGTTGTTTGGCTGGAGGGCGGTGTTCCTAGTGCCGCTGGTGGGCGGTGTTGTGGTCGCTGCGGCGGGTGCAAAGCTCGTTCGAAATGTCGGAGAGCGCCTGGATGTTTCGCTCGATATCCTGTCGGTTATTTTGCTCGCCGCCGGCATTACGGCGTTCGTGTATTCCGTAGGCGAGTTCTCGGCCAATGTGATGGCCGGCATCGTGACGCTTTTCGCCGCGGTTGTGCTGCTCGGCCTGTTTGCGGCCCGTCAGCTCAAGCTCGTCCATCCGGTGCTCAACGTGCGTCCCATGACGAGCGTTCGTTTTTGGCCTGCCTGTCTGCTTGTGGTGGTGTCGATGATGACGACGTTCTCGATGAGCGTTTTGTTGCCGCTCTATTTTGAGGGCGCATACGGCATGACCGCGCTTGTCGCGGGCCTGCTCATTTTGCCGGCAATTGCCTGCAACGCCGTGACCTCGATTGTGGGCGGACGCGTGATGGATGCCCATGGCGCATGGCCGCTGCTACCGGTCGGCTTTGCCCTGATTGCCGTGGGGCAGACTGCCATCTCGATGACGGCGGCAAGCATGAACATCGGCGTCGTCGTGGCGCTGACCGTTGTGGTGTATGCCGGAGTCGGTTTGGTGCTGAGCCCCTCGCAGACGGCCGGCTTGGAGACGCTGCCCGCCGCTGAGCATCCTCACGGAACGGCATTGCTCAACACGTGGAACATGATTGCCGCATCGTTTGGCCCGTCGCTGTTTATCGGCCTGCTCTCGAGTTCTGCGGCGGCTGCCGGTGCTGCCGGCGTGGCGACGGACGTTGCCCAGGCGATTGGATTTGCAGCCGCCGTGCGCATGGCGGCCGTGATTGCCCTGGTTGGCTTCGCGGTGTCGGTTGTGTACGCTCGCCGCGAGTCGCACATGTCGCATTAATGTGTGCACATAGATTCTGCAGCTAGATTAGCGGACGACACCATAAACTAATGGACGTTTTGCCGAGAGGCATGAATGTTTAAAGCGCAAAGAGTGCGCGACGGGCCCCGCGAATGGGGCGATGATGCCCGAGAGGGCCAAGAAGGAGTCTCATGTCCGAGAACGAAGAGATCATGAACGAGACCGAGAACGAGACCATGGCTGCCGAGGTCGAGGCAGTCGAGACCGTGGAGACCGAAGCTGCCGAGGTTGAGGCTGCTGACGAGGTTTCCGCCGAGGAGGAGGCCGAGGTTGTCGAGGCCGCCGTTGATTACGATGACGAAGAGCTGATGGACAAGATGCAGAAGGCCGCCCGCCTGCTGCGTAGCCGTCGCTTTGCTATTTCCAAGGAGGAGGAGGCCAAGGCCGAGCGCATGGCGAACATCGAGCGCGCCATCAAGCTGCTTGACCTCAAGCCCAAGATGGAGCAGAAGGAGATGTCCGACCTGCTGGGCATGCGCCTTCGTGAGCTCGATGGCCTGATGGCCGAGGCCGAGGCTGCCGATCTGGTCGGCCGCATCGACGACGCCGAGGGCGATATGCGCAAGATCGTCGTCTTCGCTGCCGAGGATGCCGCCGAGGGCCTGGTCGAGCTTGCCAACAAGAAGGAGAAGCTCCTGCCCGAGCTTTCTTACGAGGAGGCCACCGAGCTGATGGCTGCCCTCGATAAGGTTATCGCTCCGCTCGTCGCCATGGGCCTGGACGAGGACCGCGGTCCTCGCGGTGGCCGTGACGATCGCGGTGGCCGTGGCGGCGACCGTGGTGGCCGCGGTGGCTTTGGCGATCGCGGTGGCCGCG
>CALHWR010000067.1 GCA_938036665.1 uncultured Collinsella sp.
ATAGGATGGAATGTATCGGGAGGCGCCTCGACGGGCATCGCAATCGTCGAAGGCGCGCCGTTCATGTTTGGGACAATATGACATTTTTCCCGTTGCAAACAGCGCCGCCGTGGGTGTTCTGTATGATGGCTCAGACAAGGTTGTTCAATGACAGGGAGGCATATATGGCAATCAAAGCCATCGCAATGGATATCGACGGTACGCTCACCAACGATCAAAAGGTCATCAGCCCGCGTACGCGCGAGAAGCTGCTCGCGACGCAGGAGTCGGGCATTAAGCTCATCTTGGCTTCGGGCCGTCCCGCATGGGGGTTGCACGCCTTGGCGCAGGAGCTCGACCTTCAAAACCATGACGGTCTGCTAGTTGCCTTTAATGGCGCGCATGTGGTCGACGCTCAGACCGATGAGGTCCTTTTTGACCAGGCCATGCCGGCTGACGAGCTGCACCGTCTGATTGATCATCTGCGCAATTTCGACGTGATCCCTATGATTTCGCTCGGTCGCGATTTGCACGTCGAGGACTCGTACCATTGCATGATCACGCTGCCTGACGGCTTGCAGAAGAATATCGTCAAGTATGAGCGCGATGCGTGCGATCTTAAGATTCGCGAGGTCGAGAGCTTGCATGAGGTCGTGGACACTTATCCCGTGGACAAGCTGCTGACGGCGGGTGATCCGACCTACCTGCAGGCGCATTACGAGGAGATGTATGCGCCCTTTACCCAGACGCTTTCGGGCATGTTTACGGCCGACTGGTACTTTGAGTACACGGCGCCCGGTATCGATAAGGCCCGTGCGCTCGAGGGTGCCCTGCCCAAGCTCGGCATCGATGCCAGTGAGGTCGTATCGTTTGGCGACGGCCAGAACGACAAGTCCATGATTGAGTGGGCCGGCACCGGTGTTGCCATGGGCAACGCCGTCGATGAGGTTAAGGCCGTGGCCCAGATGGTGACCGCCAACAACAACGAAGACGGTATCGCGGTAGCACTTGACCAACTGCTGGGTTAGAATCGCCGATAGTGTATGGTTCGGGCGTCCGCTTGCGGGCGCCCTTTTGTTAGGGAGGGTGCCGTGTCTGCATTTCCGTTCGACGCCGTTATCTTTGACATGGATGGCGTCATCGTCGATACCGAGTATTACTACCTGGGGGAGACCGCCGCGTTTGCCAAGGAGCTTGGGCTGAATCTAACCCAAGAGGAGCTAAACGGGCAGGTTGGCACCTCACATCAGTTCTTCCTGCATATGCTGGTCGATTGGTTTGAGCGCGCCGGTAGGGGGCATTTCACTGGCGAGGAAGCGTTGGCCCGTTGGGACGAGTGGGCGCATAAGCGCCCGCGCGACTATCAGGCTTTGATCAACCCGGGTGCCGTTGATACGATTCGAGAGCTGCCGCGCCGCGGCGTCCGTGTGGCGCTGGCGAGTTCGTCTCCCATGGTCAGCATCGAAGAGGTGCTCCATGCATGCGGACTGTCGGACGCCTTTGAGTACGTGGTGAGCGGCGAGCAGTTTAAGGAGAGTAAGCCCGAGCCCGACATCTACCTGCATGCGCTGGATCTGTTGGGGCTGCCTGCGGACCGTTGCTGCTGCGTTGAGGATTCGGTGCCTGGTATCACTGCCGGCAAACGCGCGGGGTTAACGGTGATTGCCAAGCGCGAGGAGCGGTTTGGCTTTAGCCAGGATGCCGCGGACAAGATCATCGACCAGCTGCCGGAACTGCTTGAGCTTTCTTAGGGGGTCTGTTGGAGGCTCTTTAGGGGTTCGTGGACAAAAAATGCCAAATATGAGTACTGTCACTAATTTAGTAACAGGGAAATTATGCTTTTAAGGCCCTGGTTGAGCGCCTGGGGGCGATTATAACCTGTTAAATATGGCTTTAGCCATGCTAAAACGCCTTGATAATGAACAGCTGTACATTATCAAGGCGTTCTTTTGTCACAATATAATGCTACTAGCTTTGCAGCAGTACTCATATTTGGCGTTTTTTGCCCACCGGGGTCAGTTGAAGTCAAATATGGAGTGCGAATTTCCTAAAACGGTTGATTCGACGCTCTCCTCGGCGCAGTTTTTAAGTTCGGCGATGTGCAGGGAGGCGCTTTTTAGCGATGTGATGAGCTGTCGCGCGCTTGCATCTGCTTGCGGTTCGGCTGGAGCGTCGGTTTCGAGCAGCAGACGGTCGAGTGGGATCTGTCGGGCGTATTCACGACCGCGCTTGGTAGCGAGCATCCGCTCGTTCACGGAAAAATAGCAGCCTGCGTTTCGCGCACGGTCGAACTCGTTCGAGGTGCCGCTAAACCAGTGGAAGATGATGGCGGGGGAGTTGGGGCTTGGGGTGAGTAATCCATATGACTCAAGGGCGTCCAGTACGGTTCCTGCCGAACGAACAGCGTGAATTGATATCACGCGCCCGGCAAGAGGATAGTGCACGAGTGCATTACAGAGCTGGTCGAGCGCCTGTGTTTGTAGCGGCTCGCTTCCGGCACAGCGCGCGGAAAAGTCGAGTCCGACCTCGCCGATAAAGCGCTCTTGTGCGGCGACAAAGCAGATTGATTTCGGCGGCACCGCATCGTCCGTCGGCGAGCCACCAGGGATGGAGGCCGATGCCGGCAAAGATGTTTGAACGGCTACGGGCGCGCTTGTTGGCGCTTGCGAAGTCGCGCGGATCGACGCCGCAGTCAAAGAGACCCATGCCCAGCGCCGTCGCCTCGTCGGCAACGGCGTCCGGGCGAGCCATTAAATCGAGATGGCAGTGCGCGTCAAATAACTGCGGTGTCATTGCGGCACATCTCGTTAATCTAGGCGCTGGCCGTCGGCGCGCACGCGCTCGCACCCGCGCCCACTGATCTGGCGTATAACCTCGCCGGCGATCATCTGGCCCATGATGGGCGGCATAAAGCTCGCGGTTCCCAGCTCGGTGCGCTCGTGGATGTTGGAAGGGTCGCGGGGCTGGGTTTTAACCGATTCCTCGCAGCTAAACAGCACGTGCAGGCTCTTGATGCCGCGCTTTTTGCACTCTTTGCGCATGATGCGGCTCATGGGGTCGCGCACGGTGTCAAAGATATCGGCAAAACGCAAGCATTCGGGATGCAGCTTGTTGGCCCCGCCCATAGAGCTAACCAAACGAATGTCGTGATCTTGAGCATATTTGGCAATGGTGAGCTTGGCCGAGATGGTGTCGATGGCGTCGACGACGTAGTCGAGCTTGCCGCCCGTCTGCTCCAAAACGCCCGCGAAGAAATCATCGATGTTGTCGCTCAGCAGGTATTCGGTACGTTTGATAACGGTGGCGGCAGGATTGATATCGTGGATCATGGCTTCCATAACATCGACCTTGCGCTTGCCGATGGTGCTGTGAAAGGCGATGGCCTGGCGATTGATATTGCTGGGCGCGATGATGTCCTTGTCCAGAATTACAAAATGACCAATGCCGCCGCGGGCGAGTGCCTCGCAGCAGTTGGAGCCCACACCTCCGCAGCCGAGTACCAGCACCGTGGCATCGGCGAGCTTGTCGAGTGCCTCGCGGCCCATGATGATCTCGAGCTTGGCATCGCGCGTCTCGTTGGGAGTTGCGGCTGTGGTTTCGGTCATAGACATCCTCCGATGGGGAAGCGAATCGTGTTTTAGCTATCGCCATTATAGGTATTATCGCGATTCCATTTGAGCCCTAGGGGCTTGTTGAAATGAGGCAGTGATTCGCATAAGATGAAGCAGATGGCACCCGTTGCAGCGGGTTGGCCAACTCCCAAACACGTTTGTAGCGTGAGAAGTGGCCGTCTTCGCATTACGCGGGGGCGGCTATTTCATTCGACCTCCAATGTGGATGCCGAGCTCCACAGCCGCGATTACAAGCAACAACAACGTCAGGACATCGTTAATACTCATAGTCCATCTCCTTCTTGGGAAGAGGGAGCTGGCCCATCTGCTTCTGGACCCATTGTATCTAAAAACGAACGAATGTTCTATACATAACATTGCTATTAGATAATTAGACAAACATCTAAATATCGAGTATAGTGTGCACGTCGCGAGAGATAGCGAGAGGAGGTTCTATGCCGGGAGAAGGTTTTAAGGCGCTGGCGGATCCAACGCGGCGGCGCATTTTAGAACTGCTGCGCGAGGGCAATTGCACGGCGGGGGAGCTTGCCGAGCATTTCGATATCAGTAAGCCGTCGCTAAGCCATCACTTGGCGACGCTCAAAAATGCCGGGTTGGTGACCGACGAGCGCCATGGCCAAAACATCGTATACAGCTTAAACACCACCGTCATGCAGGATTTAATTGGCTGGTTTATGGGCTTTACAAACACTGAAGGTGATAAGGATGAATAACGAAAACAAGGGCATTCACCCCACGGGGGTATCGTCGCGCGTGTGGATTGCGCTGGTCGCTCTGTGCGTCGCCAATGTCGTAGCGCACCTCATGGTGATGCCGAGCTTGCCTGCGCAGATTCCCACGCACTGGGGCGCGAACGGCGCCGTCGACGGTTGGGGTCCTAGCTGGATGGCCTCCGCGCTCGGCGCGCTGCCTCTGGCGCTTCTCGCAATGTTCTGCGTGGTGCCGCGCATCGACCCCAAAGGCGAGGCATATCGAACCTCGGGCAAGTTCTATCAGGGCTTCGTAATCGCCTTCACCTTGTTCATGTGCGCCATAAGCTGGCTGGGAGAGCTTACGGTCTGGGGCGTGGTGCCGGCGGTCGGTTCGGTTAACGTGCTGATTTCCGGTGTTGTCGGTTTGCTGTTCATCGGCGTAGGCAACTACTTGCCGCGTGTGAAGCAGAACTATACGCTCGGTATCAAGACACCTTGGGCGCTTGCCGATCCCGAGAACTGGCGCCGTACGCAGCGTTTTGGCGGCGCCTGCTTTATGGTGCTGGGTATTGGCCTGATTGTGATGGGCGTGGCAGGCAGCGTGCTTTCGAGTGAAGTCGTCGCCGCGGTGATTGCGGTTCTGGCGTTTGGTTCGGTTGGAGCCGTCTACGTCTACTCGTATCTGTTGTGGCGCAAATCGCAGCGAGCCGCTCGTTAAGGTTGCGGAAAACTAGCGTACGCAGTTCATAGTATGTTCCGGGGGACTTTTCCCAGGTAGTATTAGGGGGTGTGGGCAACCATGCCCCTTTTTCGTTACGTTTCAGAGCTGGTTTCCTCATTTCGTTTCTACTAAAGCGAATCAAGAATAGGGAAACAGCAGGTAGAAAGGATAGAACAGGCAAATGGCAGAGTTTATCTACCAGATGTATCAGGCTCGCAAGGCCCATGGCGACAAGGTAATCCTTGACGACGTGACCCTGAGCTTCTACCCCGGTGCCAAGATCGGCGTCGTGGGTCCCAACGGCATGGGCAAGTCGACCCTGCTCAAGATCATGGCCGGCATCGAGGAGGTTTCCAACGGCGATGCCAGGCTCACCCCCGGCTACACCGTGGGTATCCTGCAACAGGAGCCGCCGCTCGACGACGACAAGACCGTCATCGAGAACGTGCGCATGGCGTTTGGCGACATGATTGCCAAGGTCGATCGCTTCAACAAGATCGGCGAGGAGATGTGCGACCCGGACTGCGACATGGACGCCCTCATGGCCGAGATGGGCAAGCTCCAGGACGAGATCGACGCCGCTGATGGCTGGGATATCGATTCCAAGCTCGGCCAGGCCATGGACGCCCTGCAGCTGCCCGATTCCGACATGCCGGTCAACGTGCTCTCCGGCGGCGAGCGCCGCCGCGTGGCCCTGTGCAAGCTGCTGCTCGAGGCTCCCGACCTGCTGCTGCTCGACGAGCCCACGAACCACCTGGACGCCGAGTCGATCCTGTGGCTCGAGCACTTCCTGCACAACTACCAGGGCGCGGTGCTTGCCGTCACACACGATCGCTACTTCCTGGATAACGTTGCCGAGTGGATTTGCGAGGTCGACCGCGGCCACCTTTATCCCTACAAGGGCAACTACTCCACGTATCTGGAGACCAAGGCCGCCCGTATCGAGGCGCAGGGCAACCGTGACGCCAAGCTCGCCAAGCGCATGGAGGCCGAGCTCGAGTGGGTACGCAGCTCGCCCAAGGCTCGCCAGGCAAAGAACAAGGCCCGTCTGGCTCGCTACGAGGAGATGGAGGCCGAGGCCCGCGCAAGCCAGAAGCTCGACTGGACCGACATCCGCATCCCTGTGGGCCCGCGTTTGGGCAACAAGGTGCTCGAGGCCCATCACCTGCACAAAGAGTTCGATGGCCGCGTGCTCATCGACGACCTTTCGTTCACCTTGCCGCGCAACGGCATCGTGGGCGTCATCGGTCCCAACGGCGTGGGCAAGACTACGCTCTTCAAGACGATTGTGGGTCTGGAGCCGCTGACTTCGGGCGAGCTCGAGGTGGGCGAGACCGTCAAGATCTCCTATGTCGATCAGAACCGTTCCGGCATCGATCCCGACAAGAACCTGTGGGAGGTCGTCTCGGATGGCCTGGACCACATGATGGTCGGCGAGACCGAGGTTCCGAGCCGTGCTTATGTGGCGAGCTTTGGCTTTAAGGGCCAGGACCAGCAGAAGCGCGCTGGCGTACTTTCCGGTGGCGAGCGCAACCGTCTGAACCTGGCGCTCACGCTCAAGCAGGGCGGCAACCTGCTGCTCCTCGACGAGCCCACGAACGACCTCGACGTCGAGACGCTGTCCTCGCTCGAAGCGGCGCTGCTCGAGTTCCCGGGCTGCTCGGTGGTCATTAGCCACGACCGCATGTTCCTGGACCGCGTCGCCACGCACATTCTGGCGTGGGAGGGCACCGACGAGAATCCGGGCAACTGGTATTGGTTCGAGGGCAACTTCGAGGCCTACCAGGCCAACCGCATCGAGCGCCTGGGCGAGGACGCAGCCCAGCCGCATCGTATTCACCGCAAGCTCACGCGCGACTAGTCGAGCTCAGGTGGCCTAACGAGAATGGGACGATAACCTTGAGGGTTATCGTCCCTTTTTGTTACTTGGTAGAAGGCTCGACTTTATCGATGGTCCAGGCGGCTCCGAGACCGCCGGTGGTGTTGCGGCGGATACGCACGGTGACTTCGCGGCGCTCGCCGGCCTGCGTGTAGCGCAGGGGGAAGCTTGCGCGGTTTCGCGCGGCCTCAATGGTGCCGCGTTCGCGGGCGATCCAGTAGTACTCGCCGACGATGCCGAGCGTGTCGGCGCCGTAGGGGAGATAGGTCGACAGCTGGTGCAGAAGCGGGCCGGGGCAGAAGACTTCGGTTGCGAAATCGACGGGGAAGTCCTCGGGGATGGCGGGCGCTGCAGGTGCGGGGGCCGGTACTGCAGCGGGGACCGGAGCCGGTGCCGGTGCGGGAATTTGGTCGCAAGCAGCGGCGGGCACGGATTCGATGACGGGTGCGGGCTCCGGCGTTACTTCCGGCTTGACCTCGGAATCTGCGGGCTTCACGGTGACGGGCGCGTCTGCAACTGCGGCTTCAACCTCAACCTGCGTCGCGTTCTCATTCTCGACGCTCGACTTTGCTTCGATGGGCGTGGATGCCATGGTGGTGATGCCGGCGTTGGCGTTCTCGGGGTCATAGACGACCGTAAGCGAGATGGCAGGCTGCGGCGTCTCGGGTCCCGGCGTCGACTCGGTAGCGTCTTGATC
>CALHWR010000068.1 GCA_938036665.1 uncultured Collinsella sp.
CGATGAGCCAGTAGCCGCAGGGCAGCTCGGCCGTCGTGCCCGCGTTAAGGGCCACGGACACGGCGCCAGAGCTCTGGAGGGAACGAGCGAGCTGTGCGCTCAGCGCGCTCGTAAGGCGGGAATCGGTGTTGAGCCACTCGGCAGCTTCCTGCGCGGTGGTCTGGGAATTGGGCATACCGGCGCTGTGCAGCACAGGCAACACGGCATCGCGCGCGGCGTCGCTTGCCCAGGCGAGGTCGGTGGCGATCTTGGCGTCGCTGTCGCCGTCGACGACGTTGGCGCTAAAGATCTGGTAGGCGTCGTAGCTGCTCGCCACGGTGCCGCTCACCGTGATGGAACCGGTCGAGGTCGGCGCGGCCTGCGCGGATGCGGGGAACACAACCGCGCAGGTGCCGATCAGGAGGGCAAGCAGCGCAAACAAGATCGGGAAGGAGCAAACTTTCTTATTCACGACGCTCGCCTCCCTTCGCATTCGCCTTGCGACGAATGTGCATCCAGGCCGCAGCAGCGCAAAGCACCGCCGCGCCGGCAAGGTACGTCAGAGTGACGCCCGACATACCAGAAAGGGGCAAAGAGGTTGAGTAGGTGTTGGTGAAGGTGGGGGTGGAGTCGTCGGTGAGGTTCAGTTCTTCGGCACCGACGTCAGCTTTCCAGTTGCCATCGGAGTCAACGGTTCCCTTCTTGTAGGTCACTTCACATTTGATAGTCTTATCAGGCTGAACAGTTGCCTTGGCCGCAATCTTATAGACCGAGTGGTCGTACGTGTAGTGCGAGAACTGCGAACCGTCGGTTTTCTCGCGCACATAGTACGTAAAGGTCTTGAAAAGGCCACCCGCGGAGTCGCCCGAGTCGTCGGGATTATCCCTGATATCAGAGAGCGAATACTTGAGCTCAACCTCTTTATCAGCGGTGCCCTTAAACGAAAGCGTCTGCTTCGTACCTTTACCAGAGGTGGTCACGGCAGTACCGATGATATGTTGAAATTTGCTGTCTTTCGCAAGCTGAAGTGTAAACTCCTTCATCTCGCCACCCTTAACGACCTTAGTCGCCTTAGGAGTCCAGGAAACCTCAGAGTCGTACGTGTTGGTGAAGGTTGCCTTGTTGGTGGAGGTTGCGCTGTTGGAGTCGACGATCGAATAATACCCATTAGCATCTGCTGACGCAGTCCTCGGCGAGTTAGCTGAACCCCCGGGATTCTTAGTCACGTCCACCCTATCAATCGTGAAGTTATAGACCTTAAGATCTTTAGTATCATGCGGGTTTCCCTGTGTCGGAACAGACATAAGTACAGTCGGCGTGCATTTGACTGTCACCTTAATCTCGTATACAGCATGATCGTATATGACACCAGGAAGATTGCCCGTATCTTCGACCAAGTAGTATGTAATTTCGCCAGTACCATTCGCTAATAACTGCTCGCGAAGCTGTTTGTCGTTAAGAAGCCGCTCGAGCTTCTCGCTAAGGTCAAAGGCGATGTGGCCGTCAGCGCCATTTTGGGCAGATTCGACAAACTCGCAGCCACCATTGTCGAATTTATCATTCTCCCAAGAAGGCGCCTTCGCAGTATCCGAGTTCTTACGATAAACCGTAAACCTGAATTCCCCATCTTTGAGGTCGCGGCCGGCCAGCTCCTTGGTTGCCTTCAACTTAAGGCTTGGATAGACGTACGTATCCGCAGGCACGCCTAGGTACAAGTCGCCATTCGACATGATGCCGCCACCATGGTCCCAGGAATAGTTGCCCGTGATGAAAGTTGTCGCTTCATTCTGCGCACGATTCCGCGCATCAATCGCCGCCTCATCCCCGTCCTTAACACCCGAGGTCAGGCCGATGCTATTTTCTACCCCAACAGCACCGTTGACGGGAATGGTGATAGCTTTTTTAAGTTCGATGCTTCCCGAGTACCGGGCGTCTCCACCGCCAAGCATCTTACCGGTTACCACTGCGACCGGCGTATTGTGACCCCGCGCTGCGAGGAAGAAATCGGCATGACCGTACTTGCGAAACACCTCCGATTTGTATGCATCTTGATCTTCAGTCTTATCAAAACCATCAGCACCACCAGCTGAAAGATGGGGCGTACCATCATTACCCTTGTTTTCTGCCGAATTGTACCCGGTGGCTTTTTGCTCACTGCCAGCAGACTTATTGCCAAAGATTGCCGTGCCCTTAGTGTTCGTTACCAACGTCTTGCCCGTCGGGCAGACTGCAACGCCACCACCATAGCCACCAGCGGTATTGCTGCTAATGTACGAGTTGTATACAAATAATCTACCAGCGGTCTTTTCCATACCCTCATTCGAGTTTCCCTGGACGAAGATACCGCCACCGCCCCAGTCAAAGCGAGACATGCAGTGATTATTTGTGATGTAGACTGGGCTATCGTTTGACGATCCATTTATCATCGCGTCAACCATCTGGCCCACTCGAATGCCAGCACCTTCAGATCGGTAGCTCACGTTAGAGGCAATAATTCCTCCCGTGATATTCAGCCACGCCATACCCGTACGGGATTGGTTATTACGGTTGACATCCGTGACATAAACGCCACCGCCGGCTTCCTCGGAGTAGTTGCCGGTAATCTGGCCACCGGAAATGGCAACATGGGCGCCGTTATTGGCAGCAAGACCAGCGCCGCCATGACAACCCCAGCCATCGCGGCCGCAAAACTTGGCGTATTTATTGTTAGTGATGTAGCCACCAGAAACGGTCACACTACCGCCCGAAGCCAAGATGCCGCCACCGAGACCATCCGCCTCGCCGTACGTAGCGTTGCCAGAGATGATTCCACCCGTAAGCTTCAAGGTGGCTCCGTTGTCAGCATAGACGCCGCCGCCAGAAGCTGCCTTGTTTCCCGCGACCACACCGTCTGTCATTTCGAGGCTGGCTTTCGCGCCCGTTATGCACAGACCACCGCCCCAGCCACCGCGGTTGCCGTTGGTGACGTAACCGCCTTCGATTTTGACCTTACCCATAGAAAGAATCACATGGCCGTTATCGCTCAGATTGGCGGCCGTGGTAATCATGCCGCCCTTGAGATCGAGCGTGCCGCCCTCATTAACGGTGACCACTTGCTTTACGGAACCGCTGACCGATGCCGCAACGATAGCGCCAAAGCCCGTAACGTCATGCTTGTACGTAGTCTCGGTGGTGCAAAGTCTATCTGTATTGGGCGTGCTCTTAGTCTCATAGTAAGTAAGACTCTTGGGTGCGGCGCCATTAGAGCTAGACTCGTCTCCCCTTTCCCATGTCATAATCGCAGGCTGACCCGCCGGCGCATTGTTGACCGGAGTCTTTTCGTCTTTTGTACTATCTGAGTCCTCGATAGTGTTCTCGATAGTGAGCGTGGCTCCGTTTTCGACCACAAAGAAGGAGTCTAAGCCGCCGGAGCGGTTGTAGAGCATGTTTCCCGCAAGATTAATGGTGGTGTCTTTCTTGATGGTAATCTGCTGATTCGAATAGACAGAACCCGTCAGTCGGAACTTGCCGCCATTGGTAAATGCCCTAGCAACATCGTTGCTTACCTCGGTATAGCCATCGTCACTGACGGTGGCGGGAGCGTTCGCGTTTTCATCGTTATTCTCATCATCCGCAAGCTGTGCGTCGGAAGGCTGCACGACACCCTTGGCCTCCACGCTATCGGCAGTCGAGCCCGCAGCAGCGGCGTCTTCGCTCGCGCCGTCCTCGGTCTCGTCACTATTCTTGTTTTCGGTATCCCCGTTGTTGGCGCTGTCTACATCAGTAGACTCACTTGAGGAACCCCCCCCCATCACAGTTTCCTCGGTAAAAACCGTCTGGACATCGTTGGCAATGGCCTGCGAGATCGGAGGCATGACGAGCGACAGTACCAGGCTCAACACGGAGGCTCCGCACAAAACGCCTGCCAGTACACGGCGCGTCGCTTTATTACTCTGCTTAGATTTGTCCGAATTCGCTTTCATCGATGTCTCCTCCCCAAGAGACCGCGATCTTGCTCTTTCCCTATCAAACGTATCTGCGCAATCTGTAATTGCGCTCGCTAAGTGATGCAATTATAACGATTGTTTAAACATCTGAGCAGCAAAACCGACATTTTTGTGCAAGTTCTTAATTCTCTTGACATTTACTCAGATTTACCTTCGTTTATTCGCTATCTATTTTTTGTTTCTACCGGTAATTAAGTTAGTTATCAGTTTTTTAATAGCATTTTATTTATTTGCACAACCTTTTGCTCAAGAGCAAACATCCTGTGAACGGTCGAAAATCGACCGTGAGCGGTAGGTCATTAACCGGAAGGAATATCCCACCAAACTGATGAGAATATCTTTAACCCACCGGTGGTTAGAAGCATGATGTTCAGACAACTATATTTGAATTTTCGTGCAGATTCTAGGTAGCAATTCGCCCAAATCGCCTGAGGCCACCACAAAGATGCCTGCCACCTATTGTGGTGGTTCTCCCCCCTGCGCTACAGCAGATGTTCCTCGATAAAGATCGCGATGCCGTCCTCGTCGTTGCTCGCGGTTACAAAGTCCGCGGCGGCACGGGTGGCGTCGCTGCCGTTTGCCATAGCCACGCCCACGCCGGCGTCGGCCACCATGCAGGTATCGTTATCGGCATCGCCAAACACACAGATGTCCTGGAGCTCCATGTCGTTGAGCTCCGCCACGCGCACAAGGCCGCGCGTCTTGGACACGTGCGGATCCATGAACTCGTAGAGCCGCTGCGTGGTTTGCAGAGCCGCCGCCTTAACAGTGTTATCGGCAAACGTCGACGCCCGCTCAATCACCCGCGGCATTACCTCGGGCGCCATGGTAAACATCACCTTGGGCTGCGGCTCGCGTAAGAACTCGGCAAAATCGACCACCTGATAGGGCACGCCATCGACGCGCGACAGGTGCTCGACGCACGCGTTGCTCTCGGGCACGTAGAACACGCCGTCTCGGGGGCAGACGGGCGTTGCCGGAAGGTCCGCCATGTGCTTGCAGATGCGCGCGATAGTCTCACCCGGCAGCGGATAGCTCAGCTCGTTGATGTCGTGCGCGCGGTCGATGACCTCGGCGCCACCGCAGCCCACCAGCACGTCCACCAGGCCTTCGATGCCCCAGAGCTCGTACATGGCCTCGGTCGCGTGGGCGTCGCGCCCGGTGCACAGGCCAAAGAGCACGCCGCGCTCGCGCAGGGCGCGGATCGCCGCCACGGTGCGCGGGGACACCGTGTGCTGGCTCGTGAGCAGCGTACCGTCGATATCGCAGAACACGGCTTTGATGTGGCTGAAGGTGGTGTCCATGGGAGCCTTTCTGAGTTGTGCGGCGGTGCTGGATGAGGTCAGAAATGGTGTACATGGTATACCAAGGCGCAGGCGCGGCCTGTCAAAGCAAAAACCACCACAAAGGCGCCTGGCCCCTTTGTGGTGATCGCGGCGTCTACGGGCCAAACCATCACAACATTCGACGTTTTTCGGCAGAATCGCGATTTTTACCGAATGTTGTGATGGTTTCTTACTGCTTTACGGCACGTTCCAAGTGATTGCGTCCAAACAGCAGCAGTGCCGCGGGAACCGCCGTCACGACCATGCCTGCCCCCACGAGTGTCCGTTGTACGCCAAATGTTGCCGCCAGCCACGGGGCAATCGCCAGAGGGGCCACACCAGCGAACATATTGCCAAAGCCCATGACCGAATTGACGCGACCAAGCTGCTCGAGCGGAGCCGTCGTCTGCACAATGGTGTTGTGGAGCGGGTTGACGACACCCCAAGCTATACCCAGGGCGATCTGGCCGACAAGGGCCACGCCCACGTACGGTGTCCCCACATAGAGCAGACTTCCCAGGCCCACGGACATAAGCGCCACGAGCAGCGTTTTAAGGTTGACCAGGTGCGGCGGCAAGCGGAGCGCGAGCACGGCACCCAGCACCGCGCCGACACCGCAGGCAGACGAGAGCCAGCCCATCCACTCAACGCCAACGTGCAGAACATCGCGATAGAAAAACGACTCGAGCGGATCGAAGGCACCGTAGCCAAAGTTCGAGAGGAAGATGATGCAAAACAGCAGGGCGAGAACGCTGTTGGTGAAGACTGTCTTGATGCTGGCTGCGAAGGTGGCACGGGAGGATGCGCTGGGGTTGGAGCTTTGTCCCGCACGCTCCCCTTCCTCTGCCGAATCGGCATCCGCATGCCCGGCGACATGGCTGGTCTGCGGCCTAAAGCCCCAACCGGCGACGAGCGCCAGCACGGTAAAGAGCATCATGAGCACAAACACCGCGCGCGACGACGCAGCCGCCGCGACAAAGCCGCCCAGCGTGGGGCCAACGATGATACTCACGTTTGAAAACATGGCGATGGCGGAGTTGATGTCTTTGAGCTCGACAGGATCGTCGGTGAGGTAAGCCGGATAGGATGTGGCGATGGGCTGGGCGAATCCCATCACAAAGCCCAGAAACACCGCGCCGAGTAGGACGACGCCGGTCGCGCTGCCAAAGGCGATGATTGCCGTGCCAGTTGCGAGAGCGCCGATGATGCTCAGCAAGAAATGGCGGCGCGGACCCCAGGCGTCGAGCGCAGCGCCACCCGCAAAGGATCCCAGGATCACGAAAACGTTCATAAACAGAACGGCCAGCGATGTCGCCACGACTGAGGCATCGTCTGCATAGGTGAGCGTTCCGATGACGCCGATAAAATAACTGGTCTGAAACCCGGTGTAGATGAGAAAGCGCATCGCCACCAGCCGCTTGGCCTGCACGGACAGCGATGATTGAGGCTTTGAGAAAAGAGATGCGAGCATGGAGACTCCTTGTTTCATACGAATACGGGCGGTGGGCATTCGCCACCGTCTGTCAAATCAATCTATCCGCATGAAACATTAAGGACGCATCAGGACCCTTCTCTCCGTTTTTCGCCCGTCATGAACTACTTGGTAGATTGTAAGGCATGTCCCACACATCTACCAAAGCAAAAACCACCACAAAGGTGCCTGGCCCCTTTGTGGTGGAAATGACGTTTGCCCAGATAAAACCTGCCAAAATAAACCTATCCCTTTTTGGCATGTTATGGCAGTCCAGCGAGCCGGTTCCAAGTGCCCCAGGTCGCCCCGAAAGAGGAGCGACGCGTACTTTGGTACGCGAGCGACGGCTTGAGGGGCGAGATGGGGTGCTTGGGGCCGGCGCAGCGTCAAGCCTTAAAGGTGGTCTTGGATGAGATCGCAGATGGCTCGGGCGTCGTTGATGTTGATGGCTCGGGTCGCAAAGCCGGCGTCGAAGGCCTGACGCGCCAGGGCCTCGTTGCAGGCAAGGGCCAGCGTGTGGCCATCGACCAGGTCGAGCGAGCTCTTGCCGCGCAGACGGTCGACACCGGAGCGCGCGACCACGATGTTGTCGAAGCCCTCGGTCTTGTAGCCCTCGATGATCACCACGTCGACATCGTTGTAGCGCGACAGCAGCTCGCGCGCGGGCATCTCGTCCTCCTCGCGCGTGTCGGCGTACTCCGCCCAGCGCGTGGCGCAGATGAGGCCCACGTGCTTGGATCCGGCCTGGTGATGGCGCCAGGTGTCCTTAGCGGGCACATCGATATCAAAACCGTGATGCCCATGATGCTTGAGCGAACCCACGCGCAGACCGCGGCGGG
>CALHWR010000069.1 GCA_938036665.1 uncultured Collinsella sp.
AAAGCATCTTGGGCCGCGCGCATCTGTTTGGCGGGCGAAATGATGACCTGCAGCATGGACTCTCCTCTGCCAAAAAGAAAGTTGCGGTGGAATACGGTCTGTTTTGGTCGTTTATGGGCCAGTTTAGTCCGTATTTCACCGCAACTGATGAAGGGTCGGTTAGGCGCGCTCGATGAAGGCCTTGTAGCCGCGATAGGCCTCGTAGATATCGGCCTTGTTAGCGACCTCCCACAGGGCGTGCATGGACAGGACGGCAACACCGGAGTCGATGACGTTCATGCCGTACTTGGCCATGATGTAGGCGATGGTGCCGCCGCCACCTGCGTTGACGCGGCCGAGCTCGCAGGTCTGGAAGTCAACGCCCGCCTCGTCCATGATGTCGCGGATGAGGGCCACATACTCGGCGTCGGCGTCGTTAGAGCCGCCCTTGCCGCGGCTGCCCGTGTACTTGTTAAAGCACAGGCCGCGACCCATAAAGGCTGCGTTCTTGGTTTCGAACTTGCCGGCGTAGCCCGGGTCGAAGCCCGCGGACACGTCAGAGGAGAGCATGCGGCTGTGGGCGAGTGCGCGGCGCAGGGCCAGCGGGCTATCCTCGCCGGCGAGCGTCATGATCTCGGCGACGGTGTTCTCGAAGAAGCGGCTCGTCATGCCGGTGGCACCCACGGAACCAATCTCCTCCTTGTCGACGATGAGTGTGATGCTCGTGCGCTCGACATTGGCCACATTGATCTGGGCGAGCATGGAGGGGTAGGCGCAAACGCGGTCGTCATGGCCATAGCCCAGAATCATGGAGCGGTCGAGGCCCATGTCGCGGGCCGGGCCGGCGGGCACGACCTCGATCTCGGCGGAGAGGAAGTCCTCCTCCTCGACGTCGTACTGCTCCTTGAGGATATCCAGGAACATCTGCTTGACGGGCTCCTTGGGAGCGTCCTTGTCGTCCTCGTCAAACTTGACGGGGCGGCCGCCCACAATCACGTCGAGGATCTCGGCGTCGACGGCGTCCTTGGCGGGCTTGGCCATCTGCTCGCTCGAGAGGTGAATCAGCAGGTCGGAGATGGTAAAGACCGGGTCGTCAGCCTTGTCGCCGATGTTGATGTCGACGGTGGTGCCGTCCTTTTTGCAGATGACGCCCACAAGCGCGAGCGGGGAGGCCACCCAGTGGTAGCTCTTGACGCCGCCGTAGTAGTGCGTGTCGAGGTAGGCCATGTCGCCGGCCTCGAAGGCGGGATTTTGCTTGAGGTCCAGGCGAGGCGAGTCCACGTGGGCGCCCAGGATGTTAAAGCCCTGCTCGAGCGGGGCGGTTCCAAGGTTGACGAGCATAAGGTCCTTGCCGTGGTTGGCGGCGTACACCTTGTCGCCTGCCTTGAGCTCGCGGCCTTCGGCGATCACGGTCTCCAGGTCGACGTAGCCCGCCTCCTCGGCCATCTTGATGCCGGCCTTGACACACAGGCGCTCGGTCTTGTTCTCACTC
>CALHWR010000070.1 GCA_938036665.1 uncultured Collinsella sp.
CTCGGTGATCCCATCGAGGCCCTGGTTCTCCAGAAGGAGGATAAGGACGGTCGTCTGGTCCTGTCCAAGAAGCGTGCCGAGTACGAGCGTGCTTGGAACCGCATCGAGGAGAAGTTCAACTCCGGCGAGAACGTCGAGGGCGAGGTTATCGAGGTTGTCAAGGGCGGCCTGATCCTCGACATCGGCCTGCGTGGCTTCCTGCCCGCTTCCCTCGTCGACCTCCGTCGTGTCAAGGACCTCACCTCCTACATGGGCACCCGCATCGAGGCCCGCGTCATCGAGATGGACCGCAACCGCAACAACGTCGTCCTCTCCCGTCGCGTCGTGCTCGAGGAGTCCCGTAAGGCCGAGCGCTCCGAGATCCTGTCCAAGCTCAAGTCTGGCATGCGTCTCCAGGGCACTGTTTCCTCCATCGTCGACTTCGGCGCCTTCGTCGACCTCGGCGGTATCGACGGCCTCATCCACATCTCCGAGCTCTCCTGGAACCACGTCAACCATCCTTCCGAGGTTGTCAAGGTCGGCCAGGAGGTCGAGGTCGAGGTTCTCGACGTCGATCTCAACCGCGAGCGCATCTCCCTGGGTCTCAAGCAGACCACCGAGGATCCGTGGCGCGCACTGGTCAAGAAGTACCCCGTCGGCGCTATCGTCGAGGGCACGGTGACCAAGCTTGTCCCGTTCGGCGCTTTCGTCGACCTGGGCGAGGGCATCGAGGGCCTGGTGCACATCTCCGAGATGGCCAACAAGCACGTCGACCAGCCTTCTCAGGTCACCCACGTGGGCGACAAGGTTCAGGTCAAGGTCATGGAGATTGACCTCGACCGTCGTCGTATCTCCCTGTCCATGAAGTCCGCTGCTGAGACTCTGGGTGTCGAGATCGAGGTTACCCCGCTGCCTTCCGAGAAGAAGGACGAGGAGACCGACGCCGAGTAAATCGGTTTGACGATCACTTGTTTAAGGGATCCGTCCGCAATGGACGGATCCCTTTTTGCATTTACTGCCGAGATGTTCGGTAGTAAATGCGCGTAACGCTGCTTGGGCTTTTCGCTTGCTATTGAGTTGTCGGTGCATGAAAAAACGCCGACATCCCGCCTCGGGGAGGAGGCGGGAACGCACCGAGTAGACGGAGGGGTGCGGAGCGCGGTCGCGTCTCGACTGACGACGTTGCCCATCGACGGAACTATTGTAGCGCATGGGTGGTTCTTGGTTTATCGTGTCGAGCGCTTGCGTTGTGCCATTGCGTGTGCTGGCGGTGTGCTACACTCTTTCACTGCTGAGTGGGCCAGACGGTCGCGCGATGTGCTGCTTGCAGCACGCGTGAGGAAAGTCCGGGCTCCAGAGGGCGGGATGCCGGCTAACGGCCGGGCGGAGTGATCCGACGGAAAGCGCCGCAGAAAAGAAGACTCCCACCTGCGCCACAAGGCGTAAAGGGAAAAGCTGAAACGGTGGTGTAAGAGACCACCAGCGTCGTGGCAACACGGCGGCTTGGCAAGCCCCATCCGGAGCAAGCGCGAATAGGAACGCTATGGGCCGGCCCGGTCCGCGTTCGGGTAGCGTGCGTGGAGCTGCACGGTAACGTGCAGACAAGATAAATGACCGTTCACGACAGAACCCGGCTTATAGGCCCACTCAGCTTTCTTGTTGACGCTGCGACGGCGTCAGCTGGCCGATTTGGCGCTCATTCGGCGGTCGCCGCCAATAAGGCGTGCTCCCTCCTCTTTCGGGCCAAATCGACTTAGCTGGCGCCGTCTCGCTGTTGGTGACGGCATCATTGGCGTTTCCGTTCTTGTTGGAGAGGGCAACGGTACGGCCTTTGCCGTATTATTGAGGCTGTTTATTGCTTTGCTTGTTGTTGAGGGGCTTTGTTGGACAGCTATTTTACTCTGCAATCGAATATTGAGGCTTCGGGCGAGTTTGTGGACCGCAAGAGTCGGTTTATTGCCCAGCTGGTCCATATTGAGTCCGAGGATGAGGCAAATGCCTTTATCGAGATGGTCCGAAAGCGTCATTACGATGCTCGACACAATGTTCCCGCGTGGATTTTGGTCGACGGGCGCGAGCGTCAGAGCGATGACGGTGAGCCGAGCCGTACGAGTGGCATGCCGACGCTCGAGGTGTTGCGCGGTGCAGGGCTCAAAAATGTTTGCTGCGTGGTAACGCGCTATTTTGGTGGCACGCTGCTGGGGCCTGGTGGCTTGGTGCGCGCCTATACCGCGGCGACGCAGGCGGCGGTGGCCGCGGCTCAGGAGGCCGGGCAGATCGTCGAGATGACGAGTGTCGTGCCTGTTGACGTGCATGTGGCCTATCCGCAGTATGAGCAGGTGCTTCGTTTGGCGCAGGATTCGGGTGCCAAGGTTTCGGATACCGATTACGCGGATGCCGTGACACTTCATTTGGTGTTCAAAGCGGGGGAGCAGGAACCGTTTTGTGCTAAGATGCGCGAGCTTATGGCAGGGCGCGAGGAGATTGAGGTCGGCGCTCCCGAATTTGCCGAGTTCTAACGGCGACGGCCGGTGTGCTTTTGGATGGATCCCAAGCGCGCCGGCCGTCGTTTTATGTTGCCGCCGTTTACTCGGCGAGCTGCTTTAGCACATCGCAGGCGATCTCGATGGCATCGTCGATGCAGCCGGGGCAGCTGCGGAGCGGACCCTTGTCCGATCCGACGCCCTTGAGCGTGCCGCAGACGGTCGTCGTGTTCTTCTCGCCAAAACGCTTGGCGATCTCGCGCGACAGCTTGTAGGTCTGGCCCTTGGTCTTGGGGTTTTCCATGCCGTCGCTCATTACAAAGCCCATGATGGCCACGGCGCCCGAGATGGCGCCGCAGGTTTCGGTCATGCCGCCCATGCCGGCGCCAAAGCCCTCGGTGAGGGTAAAGGCGACCTGGGGGTCGAGCCCGACGGCGGGCGCGAGCGTGCAGGCGACGGCCTGCGCGCAATTAAAGCCACGGGCGTGGTACTCGGCAGCCTGAGCCTGACAGGCGGTGATGTCGAGCTGGGCTGTATCGATTTGCTTCATCGTTGTCTCCTTGGTCACGGTGTACCCGCCTATGGTACCCGTGACGGGGCATGTAATCATCGAGAGCTTCATGTATGCCTCATGTATATCCATCGAATAAATGCCTAAGGCTGAGACGAATGCCCCTGATTTATTTGTCTCATAACCTATCGGCGGGGTGGGGTGAGAGGGGGGGGGGGGAGCGGGATCGTGAACCGAATAAAATCAAAACCCAAGTAAGGGAGTTGGATATGAGCGAGCAGACCATCGGTACCACGTGTGTTCAGGGCGGTTATCGCCCGGGCGATGCAGAGCCGCGTCAGGTGCCTATCTACCAGTCAACCACGTGGAAGTACGACACGTCCGAGCACATGGGCAAGCTGTTTGACCTGGAGGAGTCGGGCTACTTCTACAGCCGTCTGCAGAATCCCACGTGTGATCTGGTTGCCGCCAAGATCTGCGAGATGGAGGGCGGCACTGCTGCGATGCTCACGAGCTCGGGCATGGCTGCGAACTTCCTCGCGATCTTTAACGTGGCCGGTGCCGGCGATCACGTGGTCGCGAGCTCTGCCATCTACGGCGGTACCTACAACCTGCTTGCCCATACCATGGGCCGCATGGGCGTTACCTGCACGTTCGTTGCTCCCGACTGCACCGATGAGGAGCTGGAAGCAGCCTTTCAGCCCAACACCAAGCTCGTCTTTGGCGAGACGATCGCCAACCCTGCCCTTGCCGTGCTCGATATCGAGCGTTTTGCCAAGGCCGCGCATGACCACGGCGTGCCGCTGATGGTCGACAACACCTTCCCGACGCCTGTGATGTGCCGTCCCTTTGAGTGGGGCGCCGACATCGTCACGCACTCCACCACCAAGTACATGGATGGCCATGCAGCCTACCTGGGTGGCGTGATTGTCGACCACGGCCAGTTTGACTGGATGGCCCATGCGGACAAGTTCCCGGGTCTCACCACGCCCGACGAGAGCTACCACGGCGTGACCTATGCCGAGAAGTTCGGTCGCGAGGGCGCCTTCATTACCAAGGCCACCGCGCAGCTCATGCGCGACCTCGGCCCTATGCAGAACCCGCAGGCGGCGTTTTTCCTGAACAGCTCGCTCGAGAGCCTGCATGTGCGCATGCCGCGTCATTGCGAGAATGGCCTGGCCGTTGCCAAGTTCCTGCAGAGCCATCCCAAGGTGCGCTTCGTGAGTTATCCGGGCCTGGAAGGCGACAAGTACTATGACCTGGCTCAGAAGTACATGCCTAGCGGTACCTGCGGCGTTGTGAGCTTTGGCTTTAACGGTGGTCGTGCGGCGGCCGAGACCTTTATGAAGAGCCTCAAGCTCGCCCAGATCGCCACGCATGTGGCCGATGCCCGCACCTGCTGCCTGCATCCCGCTAACGCCACGCACCGTCAGATGAACGATGAGGAGCTCATCGCCTGTGGCATCTCCGCCGACATGGTGCGCCTGTCGTGCGGCCTCGAGGACACGGCCGACCTGATTGCCGACCTTGAGCAGGCTCTCGAGCAGTGCTAGGCTAGCGTTCGCATAAGTCGCCGATGCCGACAGAGGGCTTCGGCGACCTTTACGTTCCGATTCCGTAGGCGGGACCCCAATCGCGGCTGTTTGCAGGCGATTGGGGCCCCGTTTTTGTGTTGCGCCACTCGAAAGGATGGATATGGAGAAAACCGCAGAGCAGCTGCGCCGCGAGCACATTGCCCTAGAGGGCGACACCCATGGCAAGAACAAATGGGCGATTCTGTTTACCGTGCTCATCATGACGTTTATGGCGTGCCTGGATTCGACCGTCGTGACCGTGGCACTGCCCGTGATGCAAAAGGAGCTGGGCGTGGGCCTCGACCGCATCCAGCTGGTGAGCTCGGTGTATCTGCTTGCGACATGCGTGGCCATGCTGCCGTTTGGCCGTCTGGGCGACGTGCGCGGCAAGGTGGGCGTATTCCAACTGGGCGTCATCGTCTTTACGGTCGGCTCGCTGCTGTGCGGCCTTTCGGCCTCGCTCGAGGTTCTCATTCTGGCGCGCATTGTTCAGGGCGTTGGTTGCGCGGCGGCCATGGCCAACAACATGGGCATCATCACCGAGTCGTTTCCGGCGCGCGAGCGCGGTCGTGCCATGGGTATCCTCGCGACTTTCGTGGCCCTCGGCATGATGTGTGGTCCCGTGCTCGGCGGCATGCTGGTGGCAAGCTTTCCCTGGGAGAGCATCTTCCTCATCAACCTGCCCATTGGCGTCATCTCGTTTATCGTGGGGCTTTACACACTGCCGCATGTTAAGCCGGAGGCCGGCGAGCGCCCCATGTCGCTGGCGGAGGCCGCGCGTCGCTGCTTTGCGAGTTCGGCTTTTACGATTAACTTGGCATGCATGCTTATTGTGTTTATCGGCATCGGTGCATCTGAGTTTGTGCTGCCGTTCTATTTCCAGGATGCCCATGGCTTTAGCTCCGATATTTCCGGACTGCTCTTTTTGGCGCTGCCGATGGTGAATGCCTTTATCGGGCCGCTTTCGGGTACGGTTTCGGACCGTGTTGGCTGCGAGGGTCCCACGGCGGTCGGCCTGGGTGTGTACGTGTGCGGTCTCTTTGCGGTAAGTACGCTCGACGAGCACTCCTCCATCCCTGCGATCGTGTGCTGTGTCGCGTTTATGTCGTGCGGCACGTCGATTTTCCAGAGCCCCAATAACTCCCTGTACATGGGCTCGGCTCCGCGCGAAGCGC
>CALHWR010000071.1 GCA_938036665.1 uncultured Collinsella sp.
CGGCAGCCATAGCGCGGGCAAGCGCCTCGGACTCGGCCTTGAGGCCCTCAAGCGTGGTGATGGAGCGGCCCTCGACGCGCGCAGCGGGAACCGAGCAGCTCAGCACCGGATCGCCGTCGAGCCACACCGTGCACAGGCCGCAGTTGGTGGTCTCGCAGGCGCAGCGCACCGACGCGCAACCCTGCTCGCGCAGCAGCGCAAAGAGCATGGTATCAGGGGCAATCTGAACCTTGACCTTGCGGCCGTTGAGCGTAAAGGAAAGATCGATGAGTTTGGCAGCCATTAGCGCACCTCGCTAGAATCGACGCCGGGCACGCGGCGGCAGGAATACTCGTCCGTGGCAAACTTAGGAATCTGCACGGTCTCGAGCTCGCGGGCAAGCGCGGCCGAAAGCTCGATGCCGGCGGCGCGACGCACAGCCTGAATCGCCAACGGTGCCGAGATGCGGCGGCGGTACTCGGCCGAGCCCCACATGTTGGTGCCATAGCTCAGCGCGCGCACGGACGCGGCCAGGGCGCGAAGCTCGTCCTCGGAAGGATGCTCGTTCACCAGGCCGCACGCCTCGCCCTGCAGCAGGGTCGCGCGCAGCGGGCGGGCGCCCACGGTGACGTGCCAGGAGCCGTCCCACCAGGCGGCGGTGACGTTCAGCGAGGGGAAATCGGTCGCAGCCTTGCGCACGGCCTCGTAGCTCGCACGGTACTCGTGCTTAACGACCACGACGCGCTCGATCACGTCGCGCACATAGCCCATGTTCACAAACTCGGCGAGCGGCACGCGGCCGGCGCCCGTCAGCTCAACATAGGAATCGAGCGCGAGGAAGGCGGAAAGCACGTCCGAAAAACCAAAGCGGCCGTAGATGCTGCCACCCACCGTGGCGGTATTGCGAAGCTGCACGCCCACGATGTCGTGAACGGCAAACTCAAATACGTTGTTGACGAGCGCGTTGAGCTCGGCATGGCACTCGAGCTGGCGCAGGGTGCACATGGCACCGATGCGAAACTCGGTCTCGGTCTCCTCGATCTGATCGAGTCCGCAGGCCGAAAGGTCAATCGCCGTCGCCACGCGACGCGATCCCAGGCGCATCCAGATGCCGCCGCCCACAATCTTGTTGTTGCGGTTCTTCTGCAAGAGCTCATAGGCTTCGGCCGCGTTTCCAACACGGACGTAGGTACCGAACTTGAGCACGTTCTCCCCCATCTCTTCACTTGTCCAGTACCTCTTAGTGTACCAAACGAGGACGCACGACCCTCGCCGCCACAGAAAAAGGCCCCCAGCCGAAATAGCTGGGAGCCTCATCAATGCTATGTCGAGCTGAATCTAGCAGACACCCTGGGCGAGCATGGCGTCGGCGACCTTCAGGAAGCCGGCGATGTTGGCGCCCATGACAAAGTTGCCCTCCTCGCCGTACTCCTTGGCTGTGTCGTCCACGTTGTGGAACATGCCGCGCATGAGCTGTTCGAGCTTGCCGTCGACCTCCTCGAAGGTCCAGGACAGGTGCTCGGCGTTCTGGCTCATCTCCAGGCCGGACACGAGCACGCCGCCGGCGTTGGCAGCCTTACCGGGCATAAAGACGACGCCGTTCTCCTGGAAGTAGGTCGTGGCCTCGATGGTCGTGGGCATGTTCGCGCCCTCGCCGACCACCTTGCAGCCGTTGGCGACGAGCGCCTGGGCGTCCTCAAGCAGCAGCGTGTTCTCGCGAGCGCAGGGCAGCGCGATGTCGCAGGGAAGCTGCCACACGCCGCGGCCGTCGCCCTCGTGCCACACGGCATTGGGCTTCTCGTCGACGTACATAGCGAGCGTAACGCCCTTGTCGTGGCCGGAGCGCTTCTTGTTGTAGACGTGCTCGAGCACGGTGTAGTCGATGCCGTCGGGATCCTCGACCCAGCCGTGGGTGTCGGAGCAGGCCAGCACCTTGCCGCCGAGCTGGGAGACCTTCTGGACGGCATAGATAGCAACGTTGCCGGAACCGTGAACGACGACGTTCTTGCCCCCGAAGGACTCGCCGCGGCTCTTGAGGTACTCGTCCACAAAGTAGACCAGGCCGTAGCCGGTGGCCTCGGTACGGGCGAGAGAACCGCCGAAGGGGATGCCC
>CALHWR010000072.1 GCA_938036665.1 uncultured Collinsella sp.
GTGGTCACCGGCGACCCCAGCAGCTCGCCCAACCGCTCCACCACGAAGGCGTTCTCGCACAGGCCACCGGTCAGGTAGTACGGGGCGCCCGCGGCCTGCCCGGCCATGGTCGCCACGCGCGAGACCACGCTGTCGATCACGCCACGTGCGATGTTCTCGCGCGGCTCACCGCGACCGATCAGGCTAATGACCTCACTTTCGGCAAACACCGTGCACATGCTGGAAATCTTGGTAGGCTCGCCGGAACGCGCCAGGTCGGCCATCTGCTGTTGAGAAATACCTAGGCGGTCGGCCATGATCTCCAAAAAGCGCCCCGTGCCGGCAGCGCACTTGTCGTTCATGGCAAACTTGGCCACGCGGCCATTTTTAAGCTGAATGACCTTGGTGTCCTGGCCGCCCACGTCAATCACCGTGCCGCGATCGCCAAACAGACGCACGGCACCGGCGCCGTGGCAGGTAATCTCGGTCACAACCTTGTGGGCGTATGGCACAGCCACGCGCCCGTAACCCGTGGCCACCACACGCGCAGAATCGGATGCAACGTCAAAGCCCGCCGCCGCGAGCGCCTCGCGCAACCTATCGGCGGCATCGACCGAGGAGAACCCGGTTGGCTGCACGCACGTCCACGCCACCGAACCCTCACCATCGACCACAGCAGCCTTAGCCGCCGTAGACCCGATATCGACCCCGATCCCTATCATGGCTCTCTCCTAATCCAAACATCAAAGACAGCGGCGCGTTCAGGCGCCTTAGCTCTAGGTTTCTCAGGTGCCGGAGGTTGCCCCGAAAGAGGAGCGCGGCGTACTTTGGTACGCAAGCGACGGTTTGAGGGGCAAGATCCGGTGCCTGAGGAAGCTAGAGGGTTTCGATGAAGGCGGCGATGCGGGTCTCGATCTGGCCCATGTCGCCGTTGCTGTAGTCGGTCTCGATCTTCATATACGGAATACCCGCACCCTCGACGGCCTCCTGCATGCGCGCACTCTCCACGTTAAAGGTGTGGCACGCCTGCAGCACGCTCTCCACTACGCCATCGACATGATACTTCTCGCACATGGCCAGCGTGTTTTCCATACGACCGTCGTTGGGCGTCATGACCGAGCAGTTGATATCCAGGTAGCGGTCGGCGATGGCGCGCAGGATATCGGGAGCATCGGGGTCGATCATCATGGCCGCCGTGCGCTCACCCGAGCAGTCGTCCATGCACACGACCACGCCGCCATTGGACTCGATAGTACGGCCTATCTTGTTGATCACGCCGCCCACCGGGCAGCCGGTGATCAGAATGCGCTTGGCATCCGCCGCAACCGGGCGCTCGCCCGCGTCGTAGGCCTCGCGCAGCTTGGCAACCTTTTGCTCCAGCTGATCCGTATAGGCCTCGATATCAAAGCTGAACGTACCGGCAAACATGGTGCTCATCAGGTCGACGCCGCTCATGGCCGCCGGCTGGTTAGCCTGCAGCGCAAACATCTCGAGCTGGGCCGCACGCAAACGGTTGCGACGACGGACGGCGGCGCGCAGGTCATCGTCGGTAATCGTGATGCCGTAGAAGTTCTCGAGCTCCTCCTTGAGTAGGCGGCACTCCTCGTACCAGCCTTCACGCTCGTAGGCACGATCGCGACCCTGCGGAAGATGCAGAATGTGCGTGCGCTTGAGCTCGTTGAGTAGCTCGTACATCTTCTTCTTGCCGTCGCAGGTGGTCTCGCCGATGATCATGTCGCTAAAGTACGTAAACGGGCACTTTTGCGAGTAGGCAAAACCGTAGGTCGACTTGATGAGCGGGCACAGGTTTGCCGGCAGCACCTTCTCGGCCTCGGGAATCACCTCATCGGACGTACCGCACAGAGCGACACTTGCGGCCCCCGCGGCATCGATAATCTCGAGCGGCGTATAGCTGCACAAAAAGCCGACCAGGCGATTGCCGGCCTGTTTATAATCCTTGACGCGAATAAACGCGGCCTTGCGCTGCTCGTTGAACTCCTCAAACGTGCTGGGCAACGGCTGCTCAATATTTTCCGACATATAACTCCTAAACCTTTTAACCAACCAAGGAAACGGCTTTCCCAGGCGCCCGAGGTTGCCGTGAAAGAGCAGCTCCGCGCACTTTGGTACGCAAGCGACGGTTTGAACGGCAAGATCGGGTACCTGGGGAAGCCGCCGGAACGTATAGCCCTAAATGGTTTCCAAGAAAGCCTCAATCCTGGTTTGCAGTTGGCCTGCATCCTCGCCGGCGTAGTCGGTCGTGATGTGCATATATGGAATGCCTGCCTCCTCGGCGGCCTTCTCCACGGCAAACGACTCCATCTCGTAGAGCGTGCAGAACTGCAGGGCCACGTCGACGATGCCGTCGGCGTGCAGGTCCTTGGCCATCTGGACAATGTCCTTCATACGCTGGTCGTTGGGCGTAAAGACGGCACAGTTGATCTTAAAGTAGCGCTCGGCGATAGCATCGAGCATCTCGTCAACCGTCTCACCGGACTCATCGACCAAATCCTTGTAATAGCGCGAACCCGTGCAGGACTCCTCGCCCACCACAACGCCGCCGGCCTTCTCGATGAGGTTGAACAGCTTCCAGTTGGGCACGGCCATGGGCGTGCCGGTGTACAGGATGCGCTTGGTTCCCTTGGGCGCCACGCCCTCTCCGGCCTCGACACGCTGCTCACACTCGGCCGCCATATCGTTGATGGCTCCGGTCAGACGCGGCGTGTCGTCCATAAAGGCGGCCTGAACGGTCAGCAGGCTGTCGAGACCGCTAATGGGCGCTGGGTCGGCAGCGCGCGTGGCAGCAAGGCGCTGCAGGGCGCGACGCTTCTCATTGACGGCGTGGATGGCGGCCTTCAGACGTTCAGGCGTAATCGTGACGCCGCACTCTTCCTCGATCTTGGCGGCGAGCTTCTTGACCTCGGCCTTCCAGGTCACGAGCGTCGACTCGTCGTGTACGTTGGGAATATCCATGACGTACATGTTCTTTTGCGTGGCAAAAAACTCGTAGGCCTTCTTCTTGCCATCGCAGGTGTTCTCGCCTACCACCAAGTCACTCGACTCAATGTAGGGGCAGACCTCGCCCAGCTTAAAGCCGGCAAAGCTCTTGATAAGCGGGCAGGTGTTGCGCGGCAGATGCTCCTCGACCTTATCGGTTGCCCAATCGGCACCCGAGCACAGGCCCACGGGAATACCGTCGCAGGCGAGCACAATCTCCTCGGGCACGTACACGCAAAACGAACCGACGATCTTGGTGGCCTCGCCGGCCTCCTTCTTGTCGAGCATCTCCTTAATACGGCCGCTGTGGATGTTGGTGGCCACAAAGTCCAGGTAGGACGTGGACTTGGCGCGATTGTTCTGCGTCAAGAACATATCGCCGTACATCTGGCCCACGGCGCCCAGCAGCATGTCGTGGTCGGCAAGATTCATGCCGAGGCTCTCCCACATCGGATGGAAATCGAATTCTTCAGCCATGGCGGTTCCCCTCTCGAACCAAAAACGGATAACAGCGGTATCGATGCACGACGGGCGGCGATTGCCCTGCCGTGCTCAAACCCGGAATTTTGGGGAACCTGCTTTGCGGTTGACTATTTAATTGTGCGTCGTCTCTCCCGGAGCCGTGAACATACCTGCTCATATGCGGCTCCGAGCGATATATAGGGCACGCGCGGCAACGCGGCGAATGTATGTCGTCTGCGGCATGTGCGCACCCTCCTTAACCAGTTGAGGTCAACTATATCAACGGTCATCGACCATGCGAACACCGTTGACAATCGTACGACAGCTGCGGGGTGCGAACACCTCGCTGTCTGATAAATAATTATCAGATTGATAAGATTTTGTCATATAGAAATCGGCGAGCGATAAAGCGGAAACAAAGCGGTCGAGGACTACCTCCTCGCCCGCATCGCCCACCGCATCAACGACAAACCAAATGGATCCTGCTGGCATCAAAATGCATGCGCAGCGTCTCGCCTGCTTGCGGCAGCTCGTCGACAGGCATGCCCACTTTGTTGACCTTCCACTGCAGGCGCGTCGGCGCGTCGGCGCGCGGCACGTCCAGCAGCACCAGGCGTTCAAAACGCGAATCGCTCACGCGGGCCACATGCAGATCGTAGCTGTTACGACCGCGCTCAGCGCGGTTGTCCACATGGAAGTAGCTCGCACGAATACCCAGGTACGCCACATTATCGGGAACCTCACGGCCCACGTTGAAGGTCATGCCCCAGTCCAGGGCTTCAACTTCCTGAAGCTCGATCTTGCGCGCGCGGCTCGTATTCTTGCAGCCCGTCAGACGCAGCGCAGCCAAGGTTTGCGGCCGGCGGACCACGTCCTCGACGGAGCCGATCTCCTCCACATGCCCGTTATGCATCACGCAAATGCGCTCGCACAGGCGGCATGCCTCGTCAATATCGTGGCTCACGTAGAGCACGGTACGGTTACAGACGTCGAACAGGTCGAGCATGTTCTGCTCAAGCGCGCTCTTGAGATACGCGTCGAGCGCGCTCATGGGCTCGTCGAACATAAAAATGCCCGGGTGTGCCGCCACCATGCGAGCAAGCGCCACACGCTGCTGCTGGCCGCCCGAGAGGCGCGCGGGATAACGGTCGGCAAAGTCGGCCAGTCCAAAGATGCCCAGGTAGCGCTCGGCAAGTTGTCTACGCGCTGCGGCGTCACCTGCACCCTCAACGCCGGCGCACACGTTATCGGCCACCGTCATATTAGGGAACAGCTGATAGTTTTGAAACATCAGGGCGCATTTTCGCTCCTGGGGCGAAAGGTTGATGCCCGCCGCAGAGTCAAAGAAGGTCACGCCGTTGACGACGATCTTGCCCTCGTCGGGTGTCTCCACGCCGGCAATGCAGCGCAACGTGCAGCTCTTGCCGCAACCCGAGGCGCCCAGGAGCGCCACACGCTCCTCGCCGGCCTCAAGCTGCATGTCGAGCATAAACCCGGGATAGCGTTTTTTGATATCCAAAACGAGCGACATAGCTTATCGACCTCCCTGCGGTGCTGCGTCATCGCGCATGAGCTCGGCCAGCGCCTCGCGATCGATACGCAGCGCATCGCCGCCCACTGGGTCGAGCGAATCGATCTGGCTACCCAGCTGCTTGGCCTGTTTGCGCTCCGCACGGGAGAGACCACGCTCGCGATACTTTTGCGAATGCGCCGTGTACATGTTGATGAACAGGATTACCAGGAAACTAAACACGATCACGACGACGACCCAAAAGAGGGCCACCGAGGTGTTGCCGCCCATCCACTCAAAGTAGATGGCGATAGGGATGGTCTGGGTAATGCCGGCGTAGTTGCCCGCAAAGAACAGGGTGCAGCCAAACTCGCCCATGGCACGCGCGAAGGCAAGCACCGCGCCGGCGGCAATCGAGGGCCAGCCAAGCGGCATCATAAGCTTGGTAAAGATGCGATGCTCAGACCATCCCAGGGTTCGCGCGGCATCGAGCATCTGCGTGTCAAGGCTCTCAAAGGCTCCGAGCGCCGTGCGGTAGACCAGCGGAAACGACACAACGACGGCCGAAATGACCGCCGCCGGCCACGTAAAGACAATCGAGATGCCGTGCGCGATGAGCCACTGGCCCACCCCGGTCGAGCGGCCAAATAGCATGAGGAGCAGAAAGCCGCAGACCGTGGGCGGCAGCACCATAGGAATCGTAAAGACCGAGTCGAGCAGGCCCTTGATGCGACTCGAGGTACCCATAGTCTTCCATGCGGCGAACAGGCCCAGCGCAAAGGAAATCAGCAGGGCAAGGCCGCTCGTTTTTATGGACACCCAAAGCGGGCGATAGTCGATGTCGCCCAAAAAGGAGGCCAGAGAGGTCAAGGGACCCTGCTCATCCCGCAACACGACAGACGATGCTTCTACCATTTGAGCGCTATCAAGCCAGCGCGCGCCGCCCTTGGCATCACCCGAGGCCGATGCAATCACCACATAGCGGTCCCCATCCGCACCGTGCTCGTCAAAGCCATAGGTATACCCGCCGGCATCAAACGTTGTTTCCGCCGTAACATACCAAGGAAGATCAACGTCCCCTAGCTGCGCACCTCCCATGGAGTTTGCGCTGTCGAGCTCACAGACGAGGGCCTTGAGACCCGATACACACTCGTTGTCCTGCGGATCCAATCCATACTTCTCGGCCGCCTTGGGCGATATCCACACCACAACGCGATCGGCAGCAGGCGCCACTACAAGGTCCACGTCCTCGTCAACGGGAAACCGGTAGCCCTCAGGCTGGCCCTCCATGGCACGAGCGGTCCCCTTGGCCAACCGCTCAAAACCCTCGATCCCATAGGAAAGCCCATGAGCGGTCGCAGCAACCTGGGCCCCGTCCTCAGCGACCCCAGCAAACGCAAATCCCGGCACCCAGCAAAGCGCGAAGGTCAAAGCACAGGCGACAAGCATGCGGAATCTATTAAGCACGAAAAGCTCCAAGCGAATACAAGGACGGAGTGAAACACAAAACGATGGAATTATCGCGCCAAGCCGCACTACTCGGAAAGCTCAAAGCCGTAGTTAGCCCAAATCTTCTGAGCCTTCTTGTTGGTCAGACAGAAGTCGATAAACGCCTTGGCCTCGTCGGCGTGCTCGGAGCTCTCGGCAACGGCGCCCGGGTACACGATGGGCTTGTGCGAATCCTCGGGGCACACGAAGGCCTCCTCGATGCCGTCATAGCGGAAGATATCGGAGCTGTAGACAAAACCGGCCACGCAGTCGCCCGTAGAGACGTAAGACGCAGCGGTGCCGACCTTGTCGGCCAGGGCCACCTTGTCGGCAAGCTCGGGTGCATACTCGCCGTCGTCGCCCTCGGTGCCGGTGTAGAGACCCACAGAAGCTAAGGCCTGGTTGGCGTACTTGCCGGCGGGGACGGTCTTGGCGTCGCCGATGGCGATCTTGCCGTCCAGATTCGCGACGTCGGCGATGGCCTCGATCTTGGTGTCGGAACCCTCAGCACGAATGATCACAAGGTCGTTGACGAACATATCCTCACGGGTGTCGGCATCGACGAGCTCGGCGGCCTCGGCATCGTCCATGGTGCCCTTGGAGGCGGTGATGAGCACGTCGACCGTGGCGCCGGCACGCATCTGCTCAACGAGGTCGCCAGAAGCCTTAAACTGCGTGTCGGAAAAGGCGGTGCCAGTCTGGTCGGTGTAGAGCTTCTGAACCTCGGGCAGAGCCTTCTCGAGCGAGTTGGCAGCAAAGACCTGCAGCTCGACAGCTTTCTTGGACGAAATCTTGGCGGAGCCGGCATCGGAACCGGTCGACTCAGGCTCCTTGTTTCCGGAGCAGCCGGCAAGGCCAAGGCCGGCAGCGGCGACAGCGGAGAGTGAGACGAATCCGCGGCGAGAAACCATATCGAACATGTTCAACCCTTTCGGACCTTGTGCCCGGGTACCCCACCGCGGGCTTTATTCTGTAATTAGATTATACTTCGATGCGAATAATGATTATGAAAAATTATTCTCGTCTGAGAATATAGTTTCAAGCATGCCTACAGAATGCCGTCCCCTTGGGCGCAAATAAAAGGCGGAGCAGCCGTTCA
This sequence comes from uncultured Collinsella sp., assembly GCA_938036665.1. Lineage (GTDB taxonomy): Bacteria > Actinomycetota > Coriobacteriia > Coriobacteriales > Coriobacteriaceae > Collinsella. The sequence goes on from CALHWR010000072.1 coordinate 7,536, forward strand.
GGTCACTCCGCCGCAGGTAAACCGCTTAGTTGGTATGTCCGCCGCCCGCTGTCATCTGAGCCGCATGCTCCAGCTGGTCCGCTATGGCCTCCCAGCTTTCGCGGGCGGCCTTCGTAGAACCGGGAAAGTTTACGACAAGTGTATGACCTCGTTGCATGCAAATAGCGCGCGAGAGCATGGCGCGGCGCGTCTTGGTCATGGAGTACGCACGGATTGCCTCCGCAATACCCGGCACATCGCGCTCGCAGACGGCACGCGTCGCCTCGGGCGTCACATCGCGCATCGAAAGCCCCGTGCCGCCGCAGGTGAGCACGACATTGGCGTGGCACTCATCGGCAGCTTCCACAATGGCATCACCGATTTCGCTGACGTCGTCGCGCACGACCACATGTGAGGCGACCGTCCATCCCTGCGCCTCGATAAGTTCCTCGAGCGCAGCACCCGCCTCGTCCTGGGCAAGATCGCGCGTGTCCGAGCACGTCACGATCGATATCTTCAGCTCCATGGCATTCCTCCTATAGCACCGTTCCCTCAGGCAGATCGACGCGCACAACGTCCACGACATCTCCCGCCTTGAGCTCACACGGCCCTTCGTCAATACGCAGCAGACAGTTGGCCCGCTGCATCGTGCCGAGCAGCGCCGAATTCTGCGTCTTGGCCTCGGTCACCAACAGCTCACCGGTCTCGGGGTCGCGCAAAACCGTGGCGCGATCGAAGAAGCGGCGATGCTGGCGCTTCTTCACGCCGTGCGTCAATATCGCCTGCTGTACGGGACGCACGCCCTCGGCAAAGCCGCGCATCTTGCGAATCGCCGGACGCGCAAGCATCTCAAAGCCTACATACGCCGCGGCCGGATTTCCTGAAAGTCCCAGGTAGGGCTTACCCCCAAGCAAGCCAAACGTGATGGCCTTGCCCGGACGCATCGAGATGCGGTCAAACAGCACATCGCCCTCGCGCCGGACGAGCGCCGTCACGTAGTCGTAGTCGCCTGCCGAGGCGCCACCGCTCGTAATGACAAAATCGCACTCCAGCACGGCGCGATGCACCAGCTCGGCAATCGCCTGCTCATCATCGGGCGCAATGCCGTAGAACACGGGCTCGGCTCCTGCATCGAGCGCTTCGGCCATCAACGCCGACGAGTTGGAGTCGCGAATCTGCCCGCGCGCCGGCAGCTCACTCGGCGCGACCAGCTCCGTGCCCAGCGAGATAATGCCCACACGCGGCGCGGCATGCACCTTCACGCTCGCATACCCGGCGCTCGCCAACAAGCCGGCGCCCGCCGGAGCCACAACCTCGCCGGCGTGCATCACAACATCGCCGGCATGGGCCTCCTCGGCGGCAGAGCGAACGTTCTCCCCTACCTTGGCAGGCGCCGAGAACCTCACACGCGAGCCCTCGTTGCCGTCGCCATCGAGCACATCGACGATCTCATACTTCACCGCGGCATCGGCACCTTCGGGTACCGGCGCGCCCGTCATGATGCGGACCGTCTCACCCGCGCCGATTGCGCCCTCAAACACACGGCCCGCGGCCTCGTGTCCGATAACGTCGAGCGTCACCGGCGCTTCGCCAGATGCCCGCGCCAAGTCCGACGAGCGCACGGCATATCCGTCCATAGCGCTGTTGGCAAACGGCGAGATGTCGATATCGGCCACCGCATCCTCGGCCAAGGGAAGACCGACGGCCTGCCACACGGGAATCTCGACGACTTCGGTGCGATTCACGTGCGACAAGACGATCGCCTGTGCGTCCTCCAACGGAATGAGTTTCTCAGCCATATGCACCTCTAGCATGCTGCGGCGCGCAACAAAAGCTCCGATTCTTTATGTTTATCTCAGTATAATCCCTCGCCGCCTGCTCAAGACCTGGCCCGCGGCCGCGAATACATC
>CALHWR010000073.1 GCA_938036665.1 uncultured Collinsella sp.
TCACGGCAATCTCTCCCACTTCGCCCACAGCGCATTCGGTATCCTCGTCGTCACGCCCTTGGTCAGATTCTCGGCACCAAACTGCTCCTGCACAAAGTGCATGAGGTTACCCTTCATGCCCAGAACGTGCGGAACCTCGCGAGTGGCCATGGCAACGATCTTCTCGATCACGCCGTTGGAATAGGTCAGCGAGTCCTCGGACTCGTCTGCTTCCTCGTCGTCCTCATCCGTATCGGACTCGGCCTCGACGAGAGCCTCGTCCTCGAGCGTCACATCCTCAGCTTCGGCGACGACTGCCTCGTTCTCCTCGAGCTCGGTATCGGCTACATCGACCTTCGTATTAAAAGCCATGGTTCCTCCTTATGCCTGCCGCGGATGCGACAGTCGAATACATATTAGCGGCCGCTAAACAGACGGCCGAAGAAGTTGACGATCCCGTTCTCGCCGTCGCGAATTTGGCCGATCACAGCGCCGATCAGCACGAAGAATGCAATGACGAGCGTGTCCCACAGACCCAACGTGAGCACCAACACGGCGAGGATAAAGCCGGCGACGGCGCCGAGCGTGGTGTTGGGATGACGCACAGCATAGCTCCAGATGGCAGCGCCCGTACCCTTGATGAGACCCATAGCCTCGTCAAAATCCGCGGCTGCCGCGTCTTGTAACTCGGTTGCCTCCGCTTTGGAGTCAACAGGTTCGCTCGCCGGCGTGGCGCTCTGGTCAATCGTCAGGCGCGGCGTACGAGCGGTCTTATCTTGATTGGTATCACTCACCGGAAACCTCCACGGTCTGGACGGTAGTCTTGGACGGCAAAAAACGGACACGCGCGGTCGTACCCGGCGTGCCGAGCATGGTGTCGCAAGCTTCCTCGATGCGCTGCTGCATCGCGGTAGCCAGAGATGTCACGTCCTTATCGTCAAGCGCGATAGCCTCGACCTTAAAACGGACGTGCGAATCGTCGGAGCCTTGGACGCGGGCCTCGACATGCTCGACCATCACGCGGTCGTCACGCTCGGCAGCAGCCCTGGCGCACGAAGAAAGCGCCGCAAGGGTAACCTCGATATTGCGCTCCCCCGCCGGATGCACGCAGGACGGTTCGCGACGGGCGAACATCAGGCGGAAAAAGCTCAGCAGTACGCCGATCGCCACGACGCCGGCGCACACCGTCACGACGATGCGCGGCATGGGGTCGCGCATCAGCAGCATAAAGCGATACGTATACGGCCCCCAAAACTGGCAGACAAGCGTACCCAGCGCCACGATGGTGGCGGCAAGATACACGATCGCTAGGGCTCGTTTGAGTACGCGCACGCGGCGCTCCCTTCAAATCTCGGCTCTCGAAATGCAAAACGGTTCGCATCATTATAAAAGAGCCGGGTCCGGTGCTCTACGCACGCGGATCCGGCTCATCTATTCCACGAGGCTTGCATGCTCGCTTCATTATGCCCAGATATGCACGGCTTAACCCGTGCGAGCGCTACTCCTCCTCGAGGGCAGCGATGACCTCGTCGGTCATGTCCATGGTGCTGTAAACATCCTGGACGTCGTCGAGCTCCTCAAGACGGTCGATGAGGCGCTGAACCTTCTTGGCGTCGGTACCGGAGACCTCGGTCGGGGTGGTCGGGACCATGGTGGTCTCGGAGCCCTTGACCTGGACGCCCTGCTCCTCGAGCGCCTTGGAGACAGCCATGACCTCGTTGGCAGTAGTCCAGACAATCCACTCCTCGCCGGCGTCCTCGTAGTCCTCGCCACCGGCCTCGGCGATGGCCATCATGAACTCATCCTCGTCACCGGCAGCACCGTTGGCGATCATGGTCTCCTTCTTGGCGTTCTCGTCCAGGATCTCCTTGGCGACGACGATCTGGCCCTTGCGCTCAAACTGGAAAGCGACGGAGCCGGAGGTGCCCAGGTTGCCACCAGCGTGGGAGAAGGCGGAACGGACATCAGCGGCGGTACGGTTGCGGTTGTCGGTCAGGCAGTCGACGTAGACGGCGACACCGGCGGGACCGTAGCCCTCGTACACGATGTTCTCGTAGACGGCGGCATCGGCACCCGAACCAAAAGCCTTGTCAATAGCGGACTTGATCTTGTCCTTAGGCATGGACTGAGCCTTGGCCTTGGCAACGGCAGCGGCGAGGCTGGCGTTGTTCTCGGGCAGCGGGTCACCGCCGAGACGGGCAGCAACGGTGATGTTGCGGCTGAGCTTGGAGAAGAGGGCGGAACGCTTGGCGTCCTGCGCGCCCTTACGATGCTTGGTTGTGGCCCACTTAGAGTGTCCGGACATACGTGTCTCCTATCGGTTTCGACCTAAAGCCCAGCGCAGATGCTCGGGCAATATAAACAAACGTCGTTATGATATACCTACTAGCCTGCGAGATAAACCCCAAAATGAAGGCGTCGTGATGATGCCCCCTTTGGTGCAAAGAAACCTGGCCACAATGCACCAAGTTAGGACCAGAGGAAGTCGCTGCGGGTGACGGTGGCGCCGATGGCGAAGGGCATGCAGGCGATGACCGGATACAGGTAGCGCATGTAGGTCGAGCCGTTGCACGGACCAATCAGGCACACGGCGAGCACGCCCAACAGCGGCACCCAGATCGCCAGCGCACGCCATGAATGACGACGCAGCAGGTAGACCACCACGGCGATCATGATCCACACATAGGTGGCCGAGCTCATGGTGAGCGAAATAAACGGGATGCGCTGCACCGCCACACGGTACAGATTGATCAGGTGGTCGCACCAGCGCACCACGTTGCTGTCAACCGGATGGAAGTCGAAGTACTTGAGGTTGTCGGGACGCGCCATGATCTCGGCACTACGCGCCGTGCTGTAGACCCAGGCATCGCGCGCGCTCGGATAAAAGTAGCCGTAATAGTTATTGATGAGCGCCGAGATATAGCACTCGGGATCCTTTTTGAACATCTGCGCCCAGACCTCAAAATAGGCCTTGATGTCCTCCTGCGAGGCGTACTCGTTAAAGCAATTTTTGACGGAGTCCGACTTATCCGGGTTGTAGCGGCGGCCCAGGTTCTCGTACTTGAGCACGCGATCGATCACGGCGCGCTCCTCGTCGGTCACCAAACCGTCGCAGGGTGCCTCCACGATAGCGCCGTCCTCCTTTACCGTGGGGTTGACGCCCGAGTTGAGGCCGTCGTGCTTTTGGACGAAACGAGCCGTCTGTTGGAACGGAATCGAGAGGATTTCGCGCTTGGAACCAGGCGTGATGTCGTGCGCCGGCATAAAGACCTTGGTGAAGTACATATTAGAGGCAAGGCAGAGTGCGAGCACCGCGAGGACGCCAACCCAGCGGAAGCGCGGCGTGGCGCATGAGACCGCGGTGCCCGTCTGCTTAGCCGCACGACGAGCGACATGTACATCCCATGCGCAAAACGCCGCCGCGATTACGCATGCCGCCAGGGGAAACACCAGGCCTCCATTGCGCAAAAACGTGGAACCCATGGCAGCCAGCGCAAGCAACAGCCAGTCGTGGCGCGCAAAGAGCACGGGGGCTTTCTCGCCCGCTCGCTCGACATTGGCATCACGACGGGGCAAGCCACATGCCACGAGCTTGACGGTCTGTATCAGCAGCACCAAAAACGCGTCGGCAAAGAGCACGTCTTTGGTGAGCAACGCCGCGTAGTTAGAGAACATCGGCATAAACGCAAAGAACAGCAGGATCGTACCGCGAACCGGCAGGCTCACGCCCAGTTTGCGCAGCGACGAAATGGAATAGGCCATGCAGGCAGCCGTGATGACAAACTGAGCGCAGGTATAGATGATGAGGCCCGCGTTAGCGCTGTTGAACAGCGAAAGCCCCAGCTGAACGCACGAGCCGATAATGGCCGTGTGCACTACGGGATGATGCCCGTTGAGCAGCACGTTGGGGTTGAGTAGGCGCAGGTAGTCGCTCGTGCCGTTGGGATAGTTGAACCACTGGCGAATCTGCGCACCCGTATCTCCCATAAAAAGGCCGGGCAGCGAAGCGATGAGCGTGGGCGCCCAGGCGATCATAAGCACCAGGAAGGGCCCGGCAAAGGGATGGACCGAGAGCACGGCGTGAGCCACACGCCATATGCGGCCAAAGTGCGCCTCGGAAAACGGGATGCGTCGGGAGCTCAGCCAATCCAGACACTCAAAAGCCAGATAGAAGGCCACGATCGCTAGGAGCATCCAGCCCGCGCCGCCAATCCAGGCGCAGATGATGCGGGCCTTGTCGCCAAGAACAATCTCGGCCGAGTCGGTGAGGTCGTAGCTGCGGCCGAACACCATGCAGATGGCGAAAAACAGCGACGGCAGAATGATCGATGGACGCCAGGTGTCGCCACGGCCAAAGAATACGTAGCGAAACGGCAGCGTGAGCAGGCAGGCAAGCGCAAGCAGCATGACCGCGTCGGTATGGCCGGCAAACGAGAGGAGCACCTCGTAGCACACGTACAGCATGCCCGAGGCTTTGGGGTCAATCGCCAAGACTGCGTTGCTCGACACCGGGGCGGGATCGATGGAAAACGCCGTGGTCGCCAACAGCGCGAGCAGAAATGCGATGAGCGTCTGCTTGGCGGGGTAGCGCTTAAACCAGACGATGCGGGCCGCGTCGCGCGCAGCCGTTGTGGAGAGATCGGAATCCTTCACAGTCCGAAAGCCTTTCTAGAAACCTGCCAAAAAGGGACAGGTTTATTTTGGCAGGTTTTATCTGGGGAAACGTTACGGTTCTGTCATCATTGCCCAGCAAACCACCACAAAGGTGCCTGCCCCCTTTGTGGTCGTATGTGGTGGTTAAGCGTCGAGGTAGATGCGCTGGGGGCGATTGCGGTGTCGGGCGAAGATGATGAGCGCCAGGCCCGCAATAACGAGCGGCAGGCTCAGCAGCTGACCCATCGTGATGACGCCACCAAGCAGATAGCCAAGCTGGGCATCGGGCACGCGCACGAACTCGACGAGGAAGCGGACGATGCCGTAACCCATCACGAACACGCCCATAAACGTACCCTGGGGCAGCAGCGGCTTTTTGCGGCTGAGCACCTGCAGAATGCAAAAGAGCACGATGCCCTCAAGAAATGCCTCGTAGAGTTGGGAGGGGTGACGCGGCATCTCGCCCGCAGCCCCGCCAAAGACCACGCCCCATGGCAGATCGGTCGGCTTGCCCCACAGCTCACCGTTGACAAAGTTGGCACAACGGCCCAGGCACAAGGCCAGCGGCGCGCCGATAACGGCAAGGTCGGCGATGGTCCAGGCGTCGAGCTTATACATGCGGCACACGATGATGCCGCCCAAGATGCCGCCGACCAGGCCACCGTGGAAGCTCATGCCGCCCTCGTTGGTGGCAAAGATCTCGAGCGGGTGGGTCCAATAGTAGCCATCGCCGTAAAAGACGACGTAAAACAGGCGCGCGCCGATGATGAGGCCAAAGACCGCGCCGACCACGACGCTCGTCAGGTCGTCAATCGTGATGTTAAAGCCCCAGCGACGCTGTGTGCGGTACATGACGACCGCCGTGAGCAGGGCGCCGACCACATAGGCCAGACCATACCAGTAGATGGTGATGGGGCCCGCCGAGATCGCGACAGGATCAAGCATATGGTAGAAGTCGTTGAGCATGTCGACCCTCCTACTCCCTACATACAAATGCGGCCGCGGGCCTTACGCTCGCAGCCGCATATTTGGGCGTAACGTCTATGCGAAGCGTACCGTCCGCAGCTTTCGCATCTTAGAACGGCGCGTACTCGTCGTACAGGTCCTCGGCCTCGCCGGAAGCATTGACCTGCTCAACGCGGGTAACGCCGGGCACATGCTCCTTCAGGATGCGCTCGATACCCATGGAAAGGGTTAGCGAGCTCATGGGGCAGCCGGCGCAAGCGCCCTGCAGCTCCAGCTTGACGACGCCCTCGTCGTCGACGCCCACATACTCCATATCGCCGCCATCGGCCTGCAGGTTGGGGCGGATCTCTTCAAGAACCTTCTTAAGCAGCTCTTCGTTAACAGCCACAGGGGCTCCTTTCTCACAATAACGCGGGCACGCCCGCGGACAGAAGCTATGTTACTACAGCCATGTACCCGCTCACGAGCCGTCCATGCGCGCAGACGCGACTTTCACGAGTAGTCAATTTGGGACGGGGCTCTTTTAGCTGTTTTGCCGCCAGCTGGCGTTGCCACGCGCTACTGCTGAGTCTGCCCCTCGGTGCCGATGTGAACATCGACGATAACCTGACGGTAGCTGATGCCACAGGAGTCGAGGATGCGGCGGCTGATGCGCCCATCATCGGTGTCGGCGTACTTATTGTCCAGGTAGACAACCTCGCCCACGCCCACCTGCGCCAAAATCTTGGCGCAGTCGTGGCACGGGAACAGCGTGACGTAGACCGTGGAACCCTCAAGATCTTTGAGCGAGCCACGGTAGTTGAGCACGGCGTTTGCCTCGGCATGCACCACGTAGTTGTGCTTGTCCTGCAACGGGTCGTCGCTCGTGCCCCACGGGAAAAAGTCGTCGTTGAGCGCCGAGGGCGTACCGTTGTAGCCCACCGAAAGGATGCGGTGGTTGGTGCTGGCGATGCACGCGCCCACCTGCGTGTTGGGGTCCTTACTGCGGCGCTGCGCGGCGATGGCCACGCTCATAAAGAACTCGTCCCAGCTAATGACGTCCAGGCGCTTGCCTGACGAAGTTTGATGAAGATCGTCCGACATGGCAGACACCTCCGTAATCGCAATAATTTGACCCATTGTAGCAGGTGAAAGGTGGGGCTGTTTCCTCTCCCACCGATGTCCTCGGCTTTATGCGCGACGAGGCTTTTGATTGATGCGGTAGAGCTCGGCGAGACCCCGCAGCGTCAGCGCGTCATCGACCGTCAGGCTATGGCCGACCAGCGCCGCAAGTGCCTCGGCATCGTCGCCGGTAATGACGATGGGTACATTGCCCTCCCCCGCGGCCTTGGTCGCGCGCATCTCGGCAAGCACCATGTCGAGCATGCCGTCGATGCGTGCCACCTCGCCCAGAACCACGCCCGAACGCATGGCCTCGCGCGTGTTGCGGCCGATTACATGTGTGGGTGCCGAGGGCTCGACCTGCGGCAGGCGCGCCGCAGCAGCCGAAAGCGAGCGGGCGCCAAGCGCCAGACCCGGCGCGATGACGCCGCCGACAAAGGTGCCGCACGCGTCGATGACCTCGATATTAGTCGTCGTGCCCAGGTCAATCACGATGCACGGCGATCCGTAGACGGCGCGGGCAGCCACGGCGTCGGCGATGCGGTCGGGGCCGATCTCGGCCGGATCGTCGTAGTGCACGGGCATGCCGGTCTTGAGGCCCGGCCCCACCGTGAGCACACGCCCCGTGCATGTACGGGAAAGCGCCGCCTTCCACGGGCGCTCGAGCGCGGGGACCACACAGCTCAGTACAGCAGCCGCGGGCACAAGCGCACCCGGCATGCCCGCATCGGCCGCCAGCGCGCCCATGACCTGCGTGAGCCTCATGCGCGCCTCGTCGGCTGTGATGCTCGACGGCGTCGTGATCTCGCACGTCGCAAGCGGGCATTCCTGTGCCGCGGCCGAATCCTCGGCAAACAGGCCAAAGCGAATGAACGTGTTGCCCACGTCGACCGTCAATATATATGCGCACCCATTAAGCATCGTCGGCGCTCCTTTCGTCTGTCCAGCAGTATATCGCCTACCTAAACCAGTCATCCCAAAATGACTGGCTTGCGGTTATACTGATGCGCGGTCGTTTGCGAGCTCATGCGGCGGCCCTTGGTAACCCGACTTCCCGCGCCGTATCCGTAGCGGCGCTCCCGGGGGAAGCGGATATACGCAAAGGAGTTTTATATGAGCAATCCCTCGAGCCGCGCTTCGATGCGCGGGCAACTCACGCTGCGCGGCGTCGTCATCGGCGTCCTTGGCTGCGTGATCATCACGGCAAGCTCGGCCTACACCGCCCTCAAGATGGGCGCACTCCCCTGGCCGATCGTCTTTGCTGCCGTCATCTCGCTGTTCTTCCTCAAACTCATGGGCAACGCCAACCTCAACGAGGCAAACGTCACCCACACCATCATGTCCGCAGGCGCCATGGTCGCCGGCGGTCTGGCGTTTACCATCCCGGGCGCCTGGATGCTGGGCTATGCCGACCAGATTAGCTGGCTCGACATGTTTATCGTGGCACTCGCCGGCACTATCCTGGGTCTGCTGGCCACCGCGCTCATCCACCGTCACTTTATCGTGGACGCCGCGCTTGAGTTCCCCACCGGCAACGCCGCAGCTCAGACCTTGCGCGCGACCGAGGCTGGCGGCAAGACCGGCAAGCAGCTCTTTGGTTCCATGGCCATCGCCGGCATCTATAGCGTGCTGCGCGACGCTCTGGGCATTGTGCCCAGCATGCTGTGCACGCTCAACATCCCCGGCGTGACCTTTGGCATCTACAACTCGCCCATGCTGCTCTCCATCGGCTTTTTGGTGGGCTTTGCCCCGGTCGCCTTCTGGTTTGCCGGCGCCCTGCTGGGCAACTTTGGCATCATTGTGGGCGGCACCGCTGCCGGTCTGTTCGACGTTGTGACTGCGCAGGGCATCGTCAAGTCCCTGGGTATGGGCCTCATGATGGGCTTTGGTGTCGCCGTCGTCCTCAAGGACATCCTGCCGCAGGTCGCCGGTATCGTCCGCGGCCTCGCCGCCGACAGCTCCACCGACACCGACGAGCAGTCGCTCATCTCGGGTTCCCTTAAGCTCGACGCCGGTATCATCGGCCTGGGCGCTGCCGCCATCGCCGTGATCATCGCCATCGTGCTCGACCTTGGCCCCGTTCCGGCCGTCATCGTCACGCTGTTCACCTTTGTCACCACCATCATGAGCGCGCAGAGCTGCGGCCAGACGGGCATCGACCCCATGGAGATCTTTGGCCTCATCGTCATGCTCATCGTTGCCGCCTTCGCGCAGCTCGCTCAGGTCAAGCTGTTCTTTATCGCCGGCATCGTAGCCGTGGCGTGCGGCCTTGCGGGCGACGTCATGAACGACTTTAAAGCCGGCGCCGTGCTGGGCACCAACCCGCGTGCGCAGTGGATCGGCCAAGCCATCGGCGGCATCGTGGGCGCCCTGGTCGCCGCAGCCGTCATGGTCGCGCTCGTCACCGCCTATGGTCCGGACGCCTTTGGCCCCGACAAAAGCTTTGTTGCCGCGCAGGCAAGCGTCGTCGCCACCATGGTCTCGGGCATCCCGAGCGTGCCGTGGTTCGCAGGTGGCTTTATCGCCGGCATCGTCATGTACTGGCTCGGCATTCCGGCCATGATGATCGGCCTGGGCGTGTACCTGCCGTTCTACATGTCACTCACGGCATTCCTGGGCTCCTGCGTCAAGCTCGCCTACGACAAGTGGTCCGCCCACCGCGACGCCACCGCTGGTCTTTCTGACGAGGAGAGGGCTGCCAAGGAC
>CALHWR010000074.1 GCA_938036665.1 uncultured Collinsella sp.
GCGTCCACGCCGATATAGTCCTTGTAGATTTGCTTCTCGTGGATAGCCTTGGTGACCAGGCAGCCGTAGGGGCCCATCATAAAGCGGCCCATCTCGGTGCAGATGGCCACATCGTCCATGCCGGCGGGAACCAGGATCTCGTCGTATGCCGCGTGTACTCCCTCGCCGATGGCGCGAATGTCGTTGGCCTGCTGCTCGGGCAGGTAGGGGATGCCGACGCCGCCGGACAGATTGATGAAGGCGACGTGTGCGCCGGTCTCGCGCTCCAGGCGTACGGCAAGCTCAAAGAGGATGCGCGCGAGCTTGGGGTAGTAGTCGTTGGTGACAGTGTTGCTGGCAAGGAATGCGTGGATGCCAAAGTCCTCGGCACCCTTGGCCTTGAGCATGCGGAAGGCCTCGAAGAGCTGCTCGGTGGTCATGCCATATTTGGAGTCGCCCGGGTTGTCCATGATGCCGTTGGAGAGCTGGAACAGGCCGCCTGGATTAAAGCGGCAGCTGACCGTCTTGGGGATGGGTCCCGCAACACGCTCAAAGAACTCGATGTGGCTGATGTCGTCAAAGTTGACGATGGCGCCCAGCTTGTCGGCGAGCTCAAAGTCCGCCGCCGGCGTGTCGTTGGACGAGAACATGATGTCATGCCCCGTGATGCCCAGCGAGCGGGCGATCATGAGCTCGGTATAGCTCGAGCAATCGCAACCGCAGCCGTATTCGTTGAGAATGGAGATGAGCGCCGGGTTGGGGTTGGCCTTGACGGCAAAGTATTCCTTAAAGCCCGGGTTCCATGCGAAGGCGTCGCGCACTTCTTGCATGTTGCGGCGGATGCCCGCCTCGTCGTATAGATGAAATGGCGTGGGGAACTGCTCGACGATATGCTCGAGCGTCTCCTTGTCCACAAACGGCTGCTTGGCCGCATATGCCTCGTTGGGAGTCAATGACATGTCCCGTAAACCTCGCTATCCAGACGGCGCTACCTGCGCATCGAATCCGCATAGCGTGGACCCAATGTCCGGATAGCGCTCCCGCATTGCTGCAGACAGTCCTGCGGGTGTTTCCCGCAGGCCCACCAGGCTGTTCGTGCCCGAAAAACCCAGTTCGGCGGGTTTCGCCTCCCCACGGGGTCAAAGCCTGCCGGCTCGCCCGCGGCTCTTCGTGCCCGCGCCTCTATCAAGTGGTAAAGACCCTATCACGTTGCACTTTACCAAACAAGAGTATTCGTATATAACGTTTAAAAAATGCAGGGATATGCTGGAAATAAGGGCGCGGCAATCTTGCGGCACAATAAGATGACAACTGGCGCGCACCTATGAAAGGAACCTTTATGACCGAGCTCCAAGAACTCCGTCGTTATCGTCGCGACCTGCACCGCATTCCGGAGCTCGACTTCGATCTTCCGCAGACTATCACCTATATCGAGGGCGTGTTGGCGCCGCTCGCCTGCGAGGTGACCCATCCGTGTCGCAGCTGCGTCTGCGCTTTCTTCGATGCCGGCACGGGCGCCGCGCATGCCACGGCGATTCGCGCCGAAATGGACGCCCTGCCCATCGCGGAGGCAACGGGCGCGGCCTTTGCCTCGACGCATCCCGGTAGGATGCATGCGTGCGGTCACGACGGTCACATGGCCATGGCGCTCGCGGCGGCGACTTTTGTCGACCGAACGATTCGTGAGCAGCCGGGCGCCATCAAGCGCAACGTGCTCTTTGTGTTTCAGCCGGCCGAGGAAACGACCGGTGGCGCCAAGACGGTGTGTGAGAGCGGCGTATTCGAGCGCTACGGGGCGGATCGCATCTTTGGCTTCCACGTATGGCCCGATTTGCCCGCCGGCACGTTGGCGAGCTGTTCCGGTCCGCTGCTGGCGCGCTCAAGTGAGACGCACATTCATATCCATGGCACGAGCATCCATATCGCCAAGACCTACGGCGTTCCAGTCGAGGAATCGCATGATGCCGCGCTGGCAGCGGCCAAGTTCTTGGTTTCCGAGCGCGAGCTCATGGACGAGTTGGGTGCCGACGAGCCCTGCATTGGTAAGTTCGGCCTGCTGCAGGCCGGCACCGTCTGCAATGCGGTGGCGGGGGAGGCCCATGTGGCTGGCAGCCTGCGCGTGTTTACGGACGGTATGTTCGACCGTGCGCGCGAGGGCGTGCGCCGCGTGTTGGACGAGGCCTGCGCCGCAACAGGCTGCACATATGACCTCGATTTTGCCGAGGGCTATCCGCCGGTCGATAACGACCCCGAGCTGTTCGCCCACATTGCGCCTGTCTTGTCCGAGCTGCAACTCGTGGATGAGCCTTTGCTGATTGCCGAGGACTTCGCTTTCTATCAGCGCCATCTGCCAGGCGTGTTCTTCCTCCTGGGTACGGGCGTGCCGGAGGGACAAGATAATCCGATCGATTCGGATGGCTGTCCCGCCTATGCCACGAGCGCTCTGCATACCGATACCATGCTCTTTGACGAGGAAATTCTACTCAAGGGCCTCGATGTCTACAAACGATTGCTTTTGCTTGCTTAAGTGGCGAGGGATACCTGTTCTAGAAAACACGAACAGATGTACGGTATAATAGAGATGTAAGTCTATAGAAACGTTTGACGTTATTAACGTAAGGCGATACTATGATTGCATCATATAAAGATGAAGACACTGAACGCTTTGCAATGGGTACGCGGGTTAGGAAGTTCATTCCTTTTGAGCGGGTTGCCTTGAGGAAGATTCGACAACTGCAGATCTGCGCTTCGCTTGATGATCTTCGCGTTCCGCCAGGCAATCGTCTTGAAGCGTTGAAGGGCGATCGCGCCGGTCAATATAGTATCCGTGTCAATGAGCGCTATCGGGTCTGTTTTGAGTGGAGACAGGGGATGGCTTGGAATGTTGAAATCGTCGATTATCACAAGTGATGAGACTGCGTCCGATTTGCTGCCGCCGGTGACTCCTGGTGAGCTTCTCAAAGAGGAATTTCTTGTCCCTATGGGCATTTCTCAATATCGCCTTGCTAAGGAGACCGGGATTCCGGCTCAACGCATTGGGCAGATTATCTTGGGAAGGCGTCGTGTGACGGCCGACACCGACCTTCGCCTTTGCCGCTACTTTGGCCTGACGGATGGTTATTGGCTGCGCGCCCAGATAGCGTTTGATCTCGAGGCGGAGAAGAGACGCATCGAACCGGAACTGGATAAGATTGTTCCTGTCCAGCAGGCTATCGCATTGTAGTGTTCAAAGATGTTGAGGTTGGAGTGACGATGGGGCGACGCCGACAATTTGCCGTTTATAGTCCCGGTGGGTGTGGATGCGGCTTGTTGTTGCTTCCGGTTATTGCTGTGAGCATTGGCGTTATGTTTGCGCTTGCCGGGTTGGCGGCAGCGGCACTCGTGTTGCTGATCGTGGCCATTGGCGTGACGATTTGGCTCTGCCGCAATCGCGAGCAACGCCATGCCTGCGGTAAAACCAATGTCGGCTGGGTCGTCTTCCTGATCATTGCGTACCCGCTGAGTGTCAGCTACCTGGTGTTCTTTGTCCTGTTGATGGTCAGTACCTTTACCGGGGAATCCGTCACGGTGGGGTAGGCTTCGACAAGCCTCTTGAGGATGAAAAAATGGAGCCGGATGGGAAATACCCCCATCCGGCTCCATTGCTCAATATTGGCGTGCACTTCTACTCGGCTGCCTCGCGGCGAGCGACCTCGTCGATCAAGATAGCATCGCCGTGCTTGGCGGCGGCGATGCTCGCGGCCATAAACATGCCCATTGCCGTGATGTAGGCAAAGAGCATCGACGGCACCACGTCCATAACGATGCCGGAGAGAATCGGTGTCGCCACCTGAGCCGCCATACTCACGGTGTAGTAGTAACCAGAGTAGCGGCCTACGCTTTGGGAGCTGCAGCACTCCAGAATCATCGTGTACACGCACAGGTCCACGCCGCCCAGCGCAACGCCCATCAACAAAAAGACGCCGTACAACACGGGCGAGAAACCGGGTGCCAGCCAAAGAAGCGCGGGGCATAAAACCATGATAACGGCGGTGCCCAGGGCGACCTTTTTACGGCCGATTTTGAGCGAAAGATTTGCCAAGGGTACGTAGCTTAGCAGCGCGCCTGCAATCGTCACGATATTGATGATGGCATAGGAACCGCCCTCCATGCCGTAGAACATATCGGCATAACGGCTGATATTGGTGGTCATGGCGTTATAGCTCATGTAGTAGAAAAACGTTGCAGCGAGCAGCATGATGATGGAGCGGCGTACGCCGGCGTCTGCAATGCGATCTTTACCGCCGGCCTCGGGAGAGTCATCTTTGTCAATCTGATCCTCGTCGATGCCCATGGACAGCGATTTCTCGCGCATCTTTTCGACAAGGGCGGGCTCACGGACAAAGATGCCGTAGACAACGGCCGAGACGAGAATAAAGGCGGCCTGCAAAATAAAGAGCGGAAGATAATCGGGTTTGTCGGCCTTGGGAACCATGACCGAGATGGCGACGAGCATAAGACCCGTCCCCGCATAGCCGACGATCTTTTCGATCGAGTCCGCCTTAGTTCGAAGTGGGCGAGGCGTAATATCGGCCACGATGGCAACCGTCATGGTGCGATAGGCGCATATTGCCAATAGCGTGAGGATAATCGCGCCGATGAGCAGAGGTAGGCTGCCCATGTTGTTGGCGATCGCGATGAGCGGGACGGAGAGCATTGCCACCGCGGAGCCGCCCAAGATAAAGGGCGTTCGGCGCCCGAGTTTGCTTGTGCAACGGTCCGAGAGGATGCCAAAGAGCGGAAGCAGGAACAGGCCAAAGACATTATCGATAGCCATGATCGCGCCGGTGAGCGAGTTGGATAGGCCAAAGGTTCCCGTGAGCATCTTGGGAACGATACCGTCGTAGACCTGCCAAAAGCTGATCATGCCCATAAAGGGTAGGGAGGCGAGGGCGACGGCTTTGGTGTCGAGCCGGGCCGCCTGCCTAAGATTCGGTTGGGTCATGCTGGTCCTCCTGGTTGGTAAAAGCGGGGAGGGGCGCTATCGGCCCTCCCGTCCTACAGTTGTTCAAGGTTGGCGAGAAACGCCACATAGAATTCGATGCCGCGCTTGTAGACGTCGACGCCGATGCGTTCGTTGGCGGCATGGATGAGCTTGCGCGCCTCGCCCGAGTAGATAAAGCCGCAGAAGCGGTAGACGCGATCGCAGATCTCGTTGAACTCGCGCGAGTCGGTGCAGGAGTTCTGCACGTAGGGAGCAAAGCCGGCCTCGGGATAGACGCCCGACACGCAGCGATGGATGTAGTTGAAGGCGGCATCGTCTTCGTAAGGCGAGATGGGCGCGGGCTCGGTGTAGGGGATCGCCTCGTTGATTTCGACGGTGACGTGATCGGGGCTTACGCCCGAGGCTCGACACTGCTGGGCGGCGAGCTTGCGGGCGCGCTCAACGGCATCGGCGATGGTCTCGAACGGAGCGATGCGCACGTTGAAGTTAGCGCGAGCAACTGGTGGCAGCACATTGTGCGCGTTGGAGCCTTCGAGCTGCGTGAGCGCATAGGTTGTGCGCAGCATGGCCGAGGTCTCGGGGCTGGCGGCCATGATCTTGGTAACCGCGGGGCGCGTGAGCCACAGGTTGCCAAAGATTGCCTGATACGTCGCGCTGCTACGGGCGCCCAGTTCGGTCAGTGTGGCCTCGACGGCGGGCGTGAGCTGCGGCTTGCCGGGGTTGGCCGAGATGGTCTCGCATACACGGCAGAGAAGACGGCAGGCATCGTTTGCCGCAGGCGTAGAGGCGTGGCCGCCGTCGGCGCGCGCCGTGACGGTAAGGTCGACGTGGCCCTTCTCGGATACGCCTACCATGGCAACGGGTTCGGTGACGCCGAGCGGCGCGTCGGTTGCCACGGCGCCACCCTCATCGAGCACCATATAGGGATGGATGTTGTGCTCGCGAAGCCACTGCACTGCATGGGTTGCAGTGGGCGCGGCGATTTCCTCGCCATCGCTCGAGAAGAACCAGACATCGCGCGGGGGAACGAAGCCCTGATCGATGAGGTGCTCGGCGGCTTCGAGGAAAGCAGAGACGATGCACTTGGTGTCGAGTGAGCCGCGGGCCCAGATTTCGCCGTCGATGATCTTGGCTCCAAAGGGATCATGCTTCCAGTTTTGCCCCTCGACGGGCACGACGTCCTGATGCGCCATCATGACGATGGGGTCCAAGGCGGAATCGGCGCCAGGCCAACGCAGGAGCATGCCAAAATCGTCGACGCGTGTAAGCTCGGCGACTTTAAAGAAATGCGGATAAAGTCGCTGAAGCGTGGGAATCCACTGGTTGAAGGGCTCATCGTCGCGCTTGGCGATGTTCTCACGTGAAACGGTGGGGATGCGCAGCAATTCGCAAAAGCGCTCGACGGCTGCCTCGTCTGCCTTGTAGGTGCCTGCATCAAGAGGCGCGCCCTGTGCGACCGATACCGATGCTCCCATGGTGGGACTCCTTTCGTGTTGTATATCGAATACGTCAAGATTATCGTCCGCACCGCGCGTGGGAAACGGCGAAACACGTTGTTCATCTGCGGGCGGCGGGTCGGATAATAGCCTTAGCCGACGATGACCGTGCCGTCTTCGGCCACGGTGATGGCGTCGCCCGTCGACACGGCATCGAGAAACTCATCGCCCAGGTTGTCAATGGTGGGCATGGGGGTGTCGGTCCATACACCCGAGAGAATCGCGCCAGCGGCGGCAAGGCTGTCAATGGGTTTGGAAAACAGCAGGCATGCGGGTTGGCGACCCATTTTGGTGGCGCAAAAGAGCACCATGCCGCCTGTGGTGGAGCCGATGGTTTGCGGTAGACACAGGGCGCATCCTGCCAAAGGTTTGCCGTACAAGTCGGGATTGTTTTGGTCGGAACACGTGGCCTTTTTGTCGCCAAACATCAGTGCCTTCTGAAACGATGCGAGTGTGTTGAGCCCTCCGCGAGAGACAAGTGCCTTGGCGTGGGCAGTTCCGGGGACAACGACGCGGCCGTGAAAGATTTTTTCCATGAGGAGTCGCCTTCCTATTTGATCGGTTTTCCGGTGGTGACGTAGGCGAGCACCTCGTCGTCGGTGTAGTAGCGCGATGCCGAGTACGTGCGCAACTTGTTGGAGTTGGTGATGATGGGCATGCTGCCGCACAGCGGGTTGTTGGTGTACATAAGCGGGCAGATACTCGAGACGACGGTGCCGGTAGTCGAGAGGCGTCTGTATGCCGCGGTCTTGCGGAAGGCGTCTGCCACAGATGGGGCGGCGGTCAGCACGGTGGGTACTTGCACGCGGCAGTTGCCGGAGGCGCACAGTCCATCGCAGATGGCGTCTGCCCAGTGGGCGAGTTGTGCAGACGAGAGGTGGGGGCAGCCGATGAAGGCAAGCTTGGGGCGCGCGCCCGGGTTCTTCCACATAACGGGGTAGCTTGAGCGGATGCGTTCCAGCTCGGCGTCGTCAATGCGATAGATTTGGGCGTCTGGTGCTATGAGCTGTTCGCCTTGCTCGGCGGCTTCGGGCGTGATGCCGTCCACGTGGTAGAGCCCGACAGCGCCGTTCGATGCGCTGGCGGCGCCCATGTCCTTAAGGTAGTCCTGCGTGTCGGGCGTGAGTTCGCGGCCAAGCCAACGGTCGAGGCCTTTAATGTAGGGGACGTCTTCCATCACCTTCATGCCAATGGCGCTGCCAAGTACTTGCGCTTCGGGCTTGCGTTTACAGTCGACTTCGATGATCCAGGTCGCCTTGCGGCCCTCGTCGGTGAGCAGGCCGAATTCCGGGACAAAGCCGGCGATTGAGCCGAACATCTCGATGATGCCGGCGTTGCGATTGCAGCGGGCGCCCAACACAGAGTTGGCAAAGACCACGGCGCTGCTTTCTGCCCAGCTTAGGATGTCGCCACGCCGAGGTCGATTGCCAACTTCGGGCTGGTAGCAGGTGCAGGTGAAAGCATCGCTGCCCAATAGACCCATGCTGCGCAGCTGTGCCTCATAATCGCCTTGTTTGGAATACATAATCTTGAACAGCAGCTTTTGCAGCGGGTTGGCCGGGACGGCGGGGTCGAGGGGCCTCGGGTCGACCGAGAACGACTGACCGGACAGGGCACCGTCTTCCAACAGCTCATCCATAAGGTCATAGACTGGACCGAGCATGGAGAGGCCAAAACTTGTGACAAGATGACCGTTCGCGCCGGTCACGGGAACCATACGCTCGGCACCAAAGCACTCGCCGTACATAACGAGGGTCTTGACCACTTTGGCCATGGCGGGGCCCTTGGCGCCGTTGAGCAGGGCTTGTTGTTGGGAGGTCAGGTTCATCTGTGAGCCCATCCTTTCGTGTTAGATATTGGTGCCGAGTCGGTATGCCGCGCGGACCGCTTCGAGCACACGGCCGGGCGCAAACCCATCGCCGATGTTATGCAGATCGTCTGCGGCATGCGTCTGCTGCAGCTTGTAGAACAGTGCGTCGTCGGGATGTCCGCCGCAGGCAATGATTACCAGGTCGCAGGTTAGCTCGAGCGGCTTCCAGTCGTTGCCGATTTTGGGTGCAAGCGGGTTTTCGACGTTCTCGGGCAAGATCGGTGACCACGAGATGTAGGGGTCGGGAACGTTTTTGTGGCAGTTGCGACTCAGGTGGAGACGCGCGCACCTCGCTGGGGCTCCAGACTCGCGTTTGCCGCCGACCTCCGCGTGCTCGACGCGTGTCATATTGAGGAGCCGCACATTGCGTCCCCTGAGCGCATGGAGTAGGTGGCCACGATTTGCCGTGCAGGCGCCCTGCATCATGTGAGGCAGCATTTCAATTACGCTGACCTGTGGTATGCCGTGTTCGACGGTGAGCCACTGGGCAACCTCGCAGCCCACGGCCCCTCCGCCAATGATGGCGACGGTTTTGGCGTTGCCAAGCAGCGCGGGTTGGCGCAGTAGCTGCGTTGCCTGCACGGCATGGCCCGATGCTGCAAGCTCCGTAAGGCCGGGGATGGGCGGTATCGCATTGGAAGTGCCTGTCGCGCACACGATTGCGTCGAAGCCTGCTTTTGCAAGATCTTCGGCGCGTGCCGCCCGTCCAAGCTCGATTGTCAGGTTCCCGTTGGGTTTTTCTGCCTGCTCGCGCACCTGTCGAACAAGATATGATCGGTAGTTATCGAGGTCGAACTTAATCCGGGCGGCGCTGGCGGAGAGGAGTTTTCCTCCAAGTTCATCTTCGGCGTCGATGAGCTTTACGTCGTGGCCACGACGCGCGGCGATTAACGCGCAGACCATCCCGGCGGGTCCGGCTCCTATCACCGCTATGCGTTTGGGTTCTATGGCGGGAGGGGGTGTCTGGGGCATGAGGTATTCAAAGCTGCAGCGTGGATTGACGGCGCACTGCGGGTGGCCCCCTTCGACAAACTCGTTGAGGCATCCTTCCTGGCATCCGATGCAGGGTCGAATATCTGCCACGCGACCGGCGTACGCCTTGTTGGGCCACTCGGGATCCGCAAGCAGCGGGCGTCCGAGCATGATCATATCGGCGTCGCCATTGCGAAGGGCGCGTTCGGCAATGTCGGGGTAGCCCAACTTACCCACCGCGACAACGGGTATGGGAAGGCCGGCATTGGAGTGGATATTGTCGGCGGCAAAGCGCTCCCGAACGGCGCGCGCCACGGGAACGAAGCAGCCTGCGGGCATGCTTGCAGGCGGGTGGGGCATCCACCAGTTGTCATAGCAACCCAGGTCGACGTCGAAGATGTCTACTCCCGCCGCCACGAGCTCTTCCATATAACACAGGGTCTGTTCGACTGTGCGGCCGCCGCGCATGCGTCCCAGATAGGTCGAATTCATGACCTGCTCGTCATAGGTTTCCTCGAGTGCAAGCGAAAGGTCGATGCGGTACATGATGGGGTAGTCGGGCCCAACGCGGCGACGGATTTCTTTGACCATATCGAGGCCAAATTGACGCCAATCGGCATAACGTCCGAGCTTGCGATGGTTAAAGGCGGGGTTTCCGAGCTGCTCGATAAGATAGCCTTCGTGCCCGTGCAAATAGACGCCATCGATGCCCATGGCATGGGCATCGGCCGCCGCTTGGCCGATATTGTTTACGATACGGCGCAGCTTTTGGTCCGAGAGGCGCATGCATGGAATGGCGGGGATGTAGTAGTTAGGCAAGAAACTCGCCGAGACCGGAAACTTCTTTTGCGTGATGAGACATTGCGGATTGCCCACGCGGCCGAGTCCAGCCGTAAGCTGGACAAAAATGCGCGATCCGAAGGCATGGACACCTTGGGCAAGGTCGCGCCAGCCTGCCATAACGGTTCGGCTTCGATCGATGCGCGGGAAATAGGTGAGCTTGTCCAGTTCGGTAACCGTGGTATCGATGCCGTGGCTTACCGGCACGAGTCCTGTTGTGATGAGGCCGCAGCCGCCTTTGGCGCGGGCGAAAAAGTACTGCAGCATCATGTCACTGGGGCGGCCAGTTTCCTCGCACATGTCGATATTGCCCATCGGTGCCATGACAATGCGGTTTTTGACGGTGAGTTTGTTAATTGTGATGGGAGAGAAGAGCTTGTCAAAAGGATAGAGCTCTTGTGTCATGCGGGACGATCCGCAACCGGAATTTTTGGCGGGCCAGCTGTCGAATGAGTCGACGAGTTGCTGCACCAGTACGTCTTTTCCCAATGAGGTTCCTTTCAGATGTTGACAAGGTAACAAAGCAGTTTACGTCTAAATGTTTAATAGTCAACAACAAAGGCATGAGTTCGGTGAAGGAAAAAAAGGACTCAATGAGTGTCAGATGGCAAACTATGTTGCGACATTAGCTCCCAGCTAATGAATTTGAGTTCGCTGCCTCCTACGATGTGCTGTGTGCCGGCACGGTAGCCGGATCGTAGGAAGGATGAATAATGGCAAAAGAGGGAAAGAAGCCGATCGGCAAGATTGTCCTAGGCGTCATCGTGGTGCTGGTTATCGTCGGTGCCGTGGGCTCTATGGGTGGCAATTCAACCGATTCGTCTGCGAGCGATTCGGCAAAACCTGCCGAGACGACACAGCAGGCTGAGGAGCAAAAAGAACCGCAAGAACCGTATACCATTGCTGACGAGGCTGAAGACACCTCCAATCAGTTTGCCTATAAGATCACGGGCACGCTGACCAATAACACGGACAAGGAAAAGAGCTACATTCAGATTGAGTATGTTCTGTATGATGCCGATGGCAACCAGGTTGGAACGGCTCTTGCAAACACCAATCATCTGAAGGCGGGCGGCTCCTGGAAGTTCGAGGCGCTGGGTACGGTGTCTCCCGACCAGGTTGCTAGCTGGGAGCGTTCGGACGTAAGCGGTTTCTAGCATGTTGCATGCACTGGGGGAGGTGAAGTCGTATGCCCGATAAAAAGCTGACTGAGGAGTTGCTCAATGAGCTTCTCGATGCACCGAACATCGATGGCTATATCAGGGAGCACGACTTTGCCGCCCCGTCGCTTTCGGACTACCTGAAGCAGCTGCTGCAGGAAAAGGGCTTGGAGCGTTCGCGCGTGGTGCGTATGGCCGATCTCAATGAGACCTTTGGCTATCAGATCTTTACTGGTGCGCGTCACCCGAGTCGCAATAAGGTGCTGCAGATTGCCTTTGCGATGGCGCTGACGCTCAAAGAGACCAACCGTGCGCTGACGGCTGCCGGGGTGAGCGTCCTCAACTGCAAGGATCGCCGTGACGCGATTATCATCTTTTGCATCGATCGCGGGTGCAGCCTCCAAAAGGTCAACGAGGAGCTGTATCGCTTTGGCGAGGAGACGGTGAGTTAGCGGCTGATATCTGAGCCGGCGGAGCTGCCGAACAACGATGCAAACGAACGGGGCGCGGATGCCATGGGGTGTCTGCGCCCTGCGCTATGATGGGGGCTATGGATACTCAGAC
>CALHWR010000075.1 GCA_938036665.1 uncultured Collinsella sp.
TCCGCCGCTTGTCGATCCTCGACCTGACCGAGGCCGGCGCTCAGCCCATGGCCAATGAGGACGGTAGCGTCGTCATTGTCTTCAACGGCGAGATCTACAACTTCCAAGAACTCCGTTCCGAGCTCGAGGCCAAGGGCTATAAGTTCCACTGTGGAGCCGACACCGAGAGCCTCCTGCACGGCTACGAGGAGTGGGGCGAGGCCGTACTCGATCGCCTGCGCGGCATGTACGCCTTCGTCATCTGGGACAAGAAGAAGAACAAGCTTTTTGGCGCCCGCGACATCTTTGGCATCAAGCCGCTCTACTACTATCCCATGGCCGATGCGGGCGACGGCGCGCCGGGCGTGCTCTTTGGCTCCGAAATCAAGAGCTTCCTGGACTACCCGCACTTCCACAAGGCGGTCAACAAAAAGGCCCTGCGTCCGTACATGACGCTGCAGTATTCGGCAACCGAGGAGACCTTCTTCGAGGGTGTCTACAAGCTGCCGCCGGCGCATTACTTTACCGTAGACATCCCGACCGGCAAGATGAACATCGAGCGCTACTGGGATTGCGATTACTCTGCCGTCGAGAAGCCGTTCGAGGAGTACGTCGACGAGCTGGATGAGGTCGTGCACGAGAGCGTCGAGGCCCATCGCATCGCCGACGTTAAGGTCGCGTCGTTCCTCTCCGGCGGCGTCGACTCCAGCTACATCGCCGCTTGCCTCATGCCCGACAAGACCTTCTCGGTGGGCTTTGACTACAAGAACTTCAACGAGACCAACTACGCCAAGGAACTTTCTGACAAGCTCGGCGTCGAGAATGTCCGCAAGATGATAACCGCCGACGAGTTCTTCGGTGCGCTCGAGGACATCCAGTATCACATGGACGAGCCGCAGTCCAACCTGTCTTCCGTGCCGCTGTGGTTCTTGGCCGAGATGGCCCGCAAGGACGTCACCGTCGTGCTTTCGGGCGAAGGCGCCGACGAGCTCTTTGGCGGCTACGCCTACTACGAGGACACGGTCCCGGTCCGCAAATACAAAAAGATGGTGCCGCTGCCCATTCGTCGCGCGCTCGGTAACCTGGCGCTGCATATGCCGTACTTCAAGGGACATAACTTCCTGGTCAAGGGTGCCGAGATCCCCGAGAAGTCGTTCCTGGGACAGGCTCTGGTATGGCCGGAGCGCGAGGTCGACGGCGTGCTCAAGCCCGAGTACAACACCGGCGATGGCGCCTTCGAGCTTGCCGCTCCCATCTATGCGCGCGTGAAAGGTCAGCCCGAGCTGGTCAAGAAGCAGTACCTGGACATGAACATGTGGCTCCCGGGCGACATTCTGCTCAAGGCCGACAAGATGTGCATGGCGCACTCGCTGGAGCTGCGCGTGCCCTTCCTGGACCGCAAAGTCATGGAGTTCGCCGAGCACATTCCCGACCGCTACCGCATCAACGAGAACGGCAACAAACAGGTACTCCGCCACGCTGCCAACAAGTCGCTGCCCGATGAGTGGGCCACCCGTCCCAAGGTGGGCTTCCCGGTGCCGATTGTCTACTGGCTGCGCGAGCAAAAGTGGTACGACTATGTCAAGGAGTACTTCACCGCGCCGTGGGCAAGCGAGTTCTTCGATACCGACGAGCTCATGCACCTGCTCGATCTGCACTTTGCGGGCAAGGGCGATTTCCAGCGCAAGATCTATACGCCGCTCGTGTTCCTGGTGTGGTACAAGCGCTTCTTTATCGACGAGGACCAGCCCGCTGTTCAGGCTGCCTAGCCTCGGCTTACGAACGCCTGCGCGTAACGGCTCCTCCGGGAGCCGTTTTTGCGTGGGTGCGTTTCAGTTACTATAAAAACCGTCCCTGCCAAATGGCTGAGAAAGGCGAAAGATGCACCATTCGGATTCCGCGACCGTGACCACGGTCGATACGCTTGCCAAGCTTCTCGATGTGTGCGGCGAGCTGCGCGCATCAGAGCAGGTTGACGAGCGTGCCGTGACCGGCTGCTCGTTTGATTCGCGTGCGGTCTCGGCAGGTGACGTGTTCTTTTGCAAAGGCGCTGCCTTTAAGCCCGCGTTTTTGAGCATGGCGCTCGATGCGGGCGCCGTCGCATTTGTGTGCGAAGAGTCGCTGGTCGAGTCTCTGGAGCCGCTGGCGCAGGAGAGCGGTGCTGCGATGCTGGTTGTTGATAGCGTTCGCACGGCCATGGCCCTGTTGCCGCCGGAGGTCTACGACCGTCCCGACCACGACGTCAAGATCGTGGGCATCACCGGTACCAAGGGAAAGACCACGGCCGCTTTCATGCTCCAGTCCATCATCAAGGCAGCGGGCGAATCCTGCGGCATGATCGGCTCGGTGAGTACCGACGATGGCATCGAGTGCTACGAGAGCACCAATACTACGCCCGAGGCCCCCGAGGTCTGGCGCCATATCGCCAACTGCCGTGAGTCCGGTCGCCAGTCCATGGTCATGGAGGTCTCGAGCCAGGCACTCAAGTACCAACGCGTCGAGAATCTGCCGTTTGACGTGGCGTGCTTCCTCAACATCGGCCGTGACCACATCTCACCGATCGAACACCCCACGTTTGAGGATTATTTTGAGAGCAAACTCAGGATCTTTGACCAGGCAAAGACCGCCGTGGTGAATCTGGGCACCGAAGAGGTTGACCGTGTGCTGGAGGCAGCGTCGACGGCCGAGCGCTTGGTGACCGTTGGCGTCGAGCATCCCGAGGCAAGCCTGTGGGCAAGCGATGTCCGCGTGGTCGGCTTTAACATCGAGTTTAACCTGCATGGCCTGTGTGCCGACGAGTCCGAGGCGGGGGAGAAGGTCCTGCTGGGCATCGCGGGCGACTTTAACGTGGAAAACGCGCTGGTCGCTATCGCCGCTGCGCACGAGATCGGCATCGGTATCGAGGCTATCAAGAAGGGCCTCTCCAAACTGCGTGTGCCGGGCCGTATGGAGGTCGTGGAGTCGAAGGATGGCCGCGTGATCTGCGTCGTTGACTATGCGCACAACCAGCTTTCGTTCCGTTCGCTTTTCTCGTCGGTCAAGCGCGCGTTTCCCACTAGTCCAGTCATTGCAGTGTTTGGCGCTGCCGGCGGCAAGGCGCAGGAGCGCCGCGAGCAGCTTCCGCGCGAGGCCGCACCATATTCCGACCTGATGATCTTTGCCAACGAGGACCCGGCTCACGAGGACCCGATGAAGGTCTGTCGCGAGCTTGCCGAGCATGTTCCCGACGATACGCCGAACGAGATCATCCTCGACCGTGAAGCCGCTGTGCATGCGGCGTTCAAGGCGGCGCGCGAGGAGTACGTCAACCCCAATGCTCCCACCATTGTCTTGCTGCTGGCAAAGGGTGACGAGGAGCTCATGCACGTGGGCGACGAGTTCGTGCCCATCGAGAGCGACCTTTCGTTGGCCAATCGCCTGATCGATGTTACTCAGTTTGACTAATGAACCATGATGGCGAAGGCGCCCTGAGTGCGCTGTCGCCATAAACGTGTTCCCTCAATCAAAACATGCCGTCCAAGCCCAAACCCTTCTACGTAAACGGAGTAACCATGTCCCACAACACCCTGCCGACCGTCGCCGAGCTTTCGGGCGAGATGCGCGAGCGCTTGGCCAAGGTTAAGTACGTCTTTACCGACCTGGATGCTACGATGCTCGCACCCGGCTCGTGCGTGCTGCGCGACAACGACGGCAACCCCTCGACCAAGCTCGTCGAGGCTGTCGTGGCACTTGCCCGCGCCGGCATCCAAGTGGTTCCCACCTCGGGCCGCAACCGCACCATGATCCACGAGGATGCGCGCGTGCTCGGCCTCAACTCCTACATTGGTGAGATGGGTGGCCTGGTCATGTACGATCTCAAGGCCAACGATTGGGAGTATCTGACCGGCGATATGCCCTACGACCCATCTTGCGGTCTCACGCCGCACCAGGTGATCGAGCAGACTGGCGTGTGCGAGAAGATCCTCGCCCGCTGGCCGCACAAGATCGAGTATCACAACGACATGTCGACCGGCTACAAGTACCGCGAGGTTACCGTCGGCATGCGCGGCGACATCCCCGATGACGAGGCGCAGGCCATCCTCGACGAGGCCGGCTGTGGCCTGGCGTGGGCCTGTAACGGTCACCTGACGCATCTGTCCAAGCCGACGACGCTCGAGCTCGATCGCGTCGAGGACGGTCGTGCATTCAACATCAACCCCGCGGGCCTCAACAAAGGCGTCGCCATTGCGCGCTTCTGCGAGCACCTGGGGATCGAGCGCGAGGAGACGCTCGCGCTCGGCGATTCCGAGTCCGACTTCTACATGGCCGATCACGTGGGCACGTTCTGCCTGGTCGAGAATGGCCTGACGAGCGCCGGCGCGCCCGAGTTCCTGGCTGCTTGCGAGAACGCTTTCGTTACGCGCGGCAAAATTGTCGACGGTTGGGCGGCGACGGCAGAGCTGCTGGTCACGGCGCGTTCGTAGCGCGGCGTCGCCGCACTTGGATATGTCTTTTCGAGAGAGAATCTGGTGAGGTAATGTCCGATATCAAGAATCTGGCCGGGGACACGCGCCCTATTGGCGTATTCGACTCGGGTCTTGGTGGTCTGACGGTTGCGCGCGCCATCGCGACGGCGCTGCCGCACGAGTCCGTCTACTACTTCGGCGACACAAAACGCTGCCCCTACGGCACGCGCACCGAGGATGAGGTGCGCTCGTTTGCGTTGCAGGCGGGCCGTTGGCTGTCGAAGCACGACGTCAAGATTATGGTCATCGCCTGCAACACGGCGACCGCTGCGGCCTTGCGTCTGGCCCAGCAGGTGCTCGACGTTCCCGTCATCGGTGTGATCGCACCGGGCGCACGCGCGGCAATCAACAGCACTCGCACGCGCCGGGTGGGCGTGCTCGCCACCAACCTCACCATTCGCTCGGGCGCCTACACGCGCGCCATCCAGGACCTGGATGCCGGCGTCGATGTATACGGTTGTCCTGCCTCGAGCTTTGTCGAGGTTGTCGAACACGAGCTCGCCTCGGGTGCACATCTGCAGGAACAGTGGCTTGAGAACGAGGACATCTTCGATACGCCTGCCGTGCGTGCGCTGGTGGGTGCCACGGTTGAGCCGCTGCGCGACCACGGTATCGATACCGTGGTGCTCGGCTGTACGCATTTTCCGCTGTTGGTGGGACCTATCCGTCATGCGCTGGGGCCTGGGGTGCGCGTCGTGAGTTCCGCCGAGGAGACCACACGAGAGCTGACCGATATCCTCACGCGCCGCGAGCAGCTGGCGGGTGACGCCGCCGAGCCGCAGCATCGTTTTGCCACGACGGCCGATAACATTGCCGAGTTTGCGGTGGCGGGCAGCTTTATCTTTGGTCAGCCGCTCAAGAGCATCGAACATATCGATATCGATGAGCTGGAATAGATGTAAGGCAGCCGCCAAAGCCTTCGCCACATCTTTTGCCGAAAGGATATTTCTATGGAGTACATGCAGGTCAACCGCGCCAACGGCCGCGCCGCCAACGAGTTGCGTCCCGTTAAGCTCACCCGTGGCGTCATGAAGCACGCCCACGGTTCGTGCTTGGCCGAGTTCGGCGACACGCGCGTGCTGTGCGCCGCCACCATCGAGGAGGGCGTGCCGGGCTGGCGAAAGGGAGCTAAGGCCGGCTGGGTGACCGCGGAATACGCCATGCTGCCGACGTCGACCGGCAAGCGCTGCAAGCGCGAACACGCCAACCGCAAGGGCCGCTCCATGGAGATCGAGCGCCTCATTGGCCGCAGCCTGCGTACCGTCGTCAACATGAAAGCGCTCGGCGAGTACACCGTCACCGTCGACTGCGATGTGATTCAGGCCGATGGCGGTACGCGTACGGCGAGCATTACCGGCGCCTGGGTGGCGCTGCACGACGCCCTCGCCATGTGGGTCGAGGCGGGCAAGATCGAGCGCATCCCGCTTACCGGCCAGGTGGCCGCCATCTCCATGGGCGTTGTCGACGGCAATACGCTGCTTGACCTCGATTATTCCGAGGACAGCCATGCCGAAGTCGACATGAACCTCGTCGCCACCGACACCGGTGAGATGATCGAGCTCCAGGGCACTGGCGAGCAGGCGCCCTTTGACCGTAAGCGCCTCAACGCCCTGCTCGACTTGGGCGACAAAGGCATCGCCGAGCTCATCGAGCTTCAGCGCCAAGCCATCGCCTAACCTGCCAAAAAGGGACAGGTTTATTTTGGCAGGTTTTATCTGGGAAAACGTCGAAGTATAAGACTGCCGTTGATTGAGAGGGGAGAGGCGGAGGCCCTCGTCGCCCTCGGCGCGGCATTGCTATAGAGACAAGGAGACCACTCATGGCACTTGAGAAGATCGACATCGACACCCTCGACCCGGCGGCGACCATTGTCGTGGCAACGGGCAACGCCCATAAGCTCACCGAGATCGAGGCCATTTTGGGCAAGGTCATGCCCGAGGTGCGCTTTGTGGCGCTCGGCCAGCTGGGCGAATTTGAGGACCCCGAGGAAAACGGCACGACGTTTTTGGAGAACGCCATCATCAAGGCGCAGGCTGCCGTCGAAGAGACGGGGCTCATGGCCATTGCCGACGATTCGGGCCTGGTCGTCGACGCGCTGGACGGTGAGCCCGGTGTGTATAGCGCGCGCTACGCGGGCGTTCACGGCGACGATGCCGCCAACAATGCCAAGCTGCTCGTGAATCTGGAAGGCGTGGCAGACGAGGACCGCACCGCGCGCTTTATGAGCGTCGTTGCGCTCATCGATACGGACGGCCTGGTCACCTATGGCGAGGGCGCCTGTGAGGGCGTTATCGCGCACGAGGGCCGCGGCGATCACGGCTTTGGCTACGACCCGCTGTTCCTGCCGGTCGATACGCCGGGCAAGACTATGGCCGAGCTCACGGCGGACGAGAAGAACGCCATCAGCCATCGATTCCATGCGCTCGAGCACCTATCCGCCAAACTGACGGGCGAGGAGTAGGCCGTGCGTGCGGTGGTTCAGCGCGTGCTCAACGCCGGCGTGACGGTCGACGGCGAGTACGTGGGCAAAATTGGGCGCGGCTATCTGGTGCTGTTGGGCGTGGGCCACGGCGACACGCGCGCCGAGGCTGATAAGCTGTGGGGCAAGCTCCGCGGCTTGCGCATTAACGAGGACGAGAACGGCAAGACCAACCTGGCACTTGCCGATGTCGACGGCGAGGTTCTCGTAGTGTCGCAGTTCACGCTGTTCGCCGATTGCCGTCACGGCCGCCGCCCATCGTTTACCGATGCCGGCGCCCCCGATGTTGCCAACGAGCTCTACGAGTACTTCTTGACGCTCGTTCGCAAAGATGTCGAACACGTGGCGCACGGCATCTTTGGCGCCGATATGAAAGTCGACTTGGTCAACGACGGTCCGTTCACCATCGTCCTCGATACCGACAATCTGTAAGTAGCCAAATTAGCTACTTGCGTGTGGTCGCAACAGGGTGCTATAGTATTAGAGTTTTGTCTATGTTAGGGGTATTATCCCCTTTTTGAATTGCACCTTCTGGAGGCCCTGTTCATGGAAGAGATGGAAGTCAATCACGTCGACGACATCCACGAGAAGCTGACCGATATGGTGGGCGATCGCGTCAAGGTGAAGGCCAACATGGGCCGCACCCGCGTCGTCGAGCGCATGGGCACCATCAAGAGCGTCCACCCCGCCGTCTTTATCGTCGAGGTCGACGAGCGCCGCGGGCGCAAGTCGCGTCAGTCCTACCAGTATATCGATGTCCTCACCGGTCAGGTCGAGCTGTTCGACCCCGAGAGCGGCGAGCATATCTTTACCCCGCTCGGCAATCAGCTCGAGGAGCACTAACGGTGACCGATCGGTCCCTGACTCTTTCCGCGCCGGCAAAGATTAACCTCTACCTGGGGGTTCATACCGAGCGCGATGACCGCGGCTACCACAGGGTCGATTCCCTGATGGCAGCCGTCGGTCTTTCCGATTCCGTGACGGTCGCGCCGGCGCAGGCGCTGACCGTCCAGACGGTTCCGGCATCAGATTTTCCCATGCAAAAGAATACGGCGTATCGGGCTGCGGTTGCTATGGCCGAGCATTATGGTCGCGAGGCAAACATCTGCGTGACGATTGAGAAGCGCATTCCATTGTGCGCCGGCTTGGGCGGCCCCTCGACGGATGCGGCCGCGGTCATTGTCGCCTTGGCGGAGCTCTGGGGAATTGATCACACCGACCCCGCGCTCGACGACATTGCGCGGGGTATTGGTGCTGACGTCCCGTTCTTTTTGCACGCGAGCCCTGCGTTCTACGTAGGTGGGGGAGACGTGCTGGCAACTGAGTATCCCGCGCTGCCCGCAACGCCCGTCGTGCTGGTCAAGCCGCGCGAGGCAAGCGTTTCAACAATTGAAGCCTATCGACGTTTTGACGAGGCCCCAGTGCCTGCAGACAAGCCCGGCGCGATAGCTTCTGCCTTGCGTGCTGGTGATGCCGAGACGGCATATGCGCTCATCCATAACAACCTGGGTGTCATTTCCGCGCAGATGGAGTCGCGGATTCAAACGGTGCTCGACTGGCTTCGTTCACAGGACGGTACCATTGCCGCAAACGTGTGCGGTTCGGGTGCCTGCTCGTTTGCTCTCTGCGATACCGCCGCCACGGCAGTCAATCTTGCGGAAGCTGCCCTGCAAAACGGCTGGTGGTCCTGCGCGACGGAGCTCATTCCCAACACGGTTCGCATTGAAGCGCCAAAGAAATAAAAATTTCTCTAGCACGCGGCGAAAATCTTTGTTACTATAGTCGAGCTAACGGGTTGTGGCTCAGTTTGGTAGAGCACTGCGTTCGGGACGCAGGGGTCGCTGGTTCAAATCCAGTCAACCCGACCAGAGCATGAGGAGGGACCGCTTCTTGCGGTCCCTTTTTTTAGCTATTGTTGTGATACCGCGGCACCCGCGGTATACTCATTCGAGCTTGTCTCGCTGTATTGTGGAGGTCTACATGTTTGGACTGAGGGCTCCTGAGCTCATCATTATTCTCGTTGTTGTCCTGATTATCTTCGGGCCTAAGAACCTGCCGAAGCTCGGCAAGTCCCTCGGCTCTACCGTCAAGAATATCCGCGAGGGTATGGAGGGCGACGATAAGGGCGAAACCAAGCAGGCCGAGGACGTTGTGGTCGAGGAGTCCAAGGAGGACAAGGAGATCGCAGAGCTCGAGGCCAAGCTCGCTGCTGCCAAGCAAAAGAAGGCAGAGGACAGCGACGCGGACGCAGAGTAGTCCCATCCCTTTGGGGTGAGCACCTGACCGGCTTGCCCGCAGGCTAGCCGGTCTTTTTCGTTTTGTTGACAGTTGATCGTTACATCATAGTTGGGGAGATATCCGTATGGACGCAAGCCAGATCGTACTGACCGCTGAGGGCCGCCAGAAGCTCGTCGAGGAGCTCGCTTGGCGTGAGGGCGATTACGCCAAGGAGATCGTCGAGGACATCAAGGAAGCCCGCGCGTTCGGCGACCTTTCGGAGAACTCCGAGTACGACGCCGCCAAGGACAAGCAGGCCCAGAATGCTGCTCGCATTGCCGAGATTCAGGCCATCCTCGCCAACGCTCAGGTTGCTGCCACTACGGGCGATCTGACCGTCTCCATCGGTTCCACCGTTTCTCTGATCGATCCCAACGGTGAGGTCATGGAAGTCACGCTCGTCGGTACCACCGAGACCAACTCGCTCGAGCACAAGATCTCCAACGAGTCTCCGGTCGGCCATGCCATCATCGGTCACGGCGAGGGCGACTCCGTCGAGGTTGTTACGCCTTCGGGCAAGACCCGCGTCTACACCATCGCAAAGATCGCACGCTAGACCACGGTCCCGCGTAAAGGCATGTTTTCGCTCCCTGGGACCGAATCCTGGGGAGCGTTTTAATTTGAGGAGCTAACTTATGGCAGAGAACCAGAACGCCGCCGATCAGGCATCGACGCTCAACGACGAGCGCGCCACCCGCCTGGCCAAGCGCGCCGCCCTGTTCGAGGCGGGCCAGAACCCCTATCCCGAGCACTCCGAGATTGAGGACTACGTCGTCGACATCGAGACTAAGTACGCCGAGCTCACCGATGGCGAGGACACCGAGGACGTCGTGAAGATCGGCGGCCGTGTGGTCGCCAAGCGCGGTCAGGGCAAGATCATGTTCATCGTTGTGCGCGACGCGACCGGCGAGATCCAGCTGTTCTGCCGCATCAACGATATGGACGAGGCCGCCTGGAATACGCTCAAGGCCCTCGACCTGGGCGATATCCTGGGCGTGACCGGCGTGGTCGTGCGCACCAAGCGTGGCCAGCTTTCCGTTGCCCCCAAGAGCGCGACGCTGCTGTCCAAGGCCGTTCGCCCGCTGCCCGAGAAGTTCCACGGTCTCTCCGACAAGGAGACCCGCTATCGTCAGCGTTATGTCGACCTGATCGCCAACGACGACGTTCGCGAGACCTTCCGCAAGCGCTCGCAGATCCTCTCCACGTTCCGCCGCTTTATGGAGTCCGATGGCTACATGGAGGTCGAGACTCCTATCCTGCAGACCATCCAGGGCGGAGCTACTGCCAAGCCGTTCATCACGCACTTCAACGCGCTCGATCAGGAGTGCTACCTGCGTATCGCCACCGAGCTGCACCTCAAGCGCTGCATCGTCGGCGGCTTTGAGCGCGTTTTCGAGATCGGCCGCATCTTCCGCAACGAGGGTATGGACCTCACCCACAACCCCGAGTTCACCACGATGGAGGCTTACCGCGCCTTCTCCGATCTCGAGGGCATGAAGGCGCTCGCCCAGGGTGTCATTAAGGCCGCTAACAAGGCTATCGGCAACCCCGAGGTTATTGAGTACCAGGGCCAGACCATCGACCTTTCTGGTGAGTGGGCAAGCCGTTCCATGACCGATATCGTCTCTGACGTGATTGGTAAGCAGGTCACCATCGACACGCCGGTTGAGGAGCTTGCTGCCGCCGCACGCGAGAAGGGCCTGGAGATTAAGCCCGAGTGGACCGCCGGCAAGATCATCGCCGAGATCTATGACGAGCTGGGCGAGGACACCATCGTCAACCCCACCTTCGTGTGCGATTACCCCATCGAGGTTAGCCCGCTTGCCAAGCGCTTTGAGGATGATCCGCGCCTGACCCATCGCTTTGAGCTGGTCATCGCCGGTCACGAGTACGCCAACGCGTTCTCCGAGCTCAACGACCCGGTCGACCAGGCCGAGCGCTTCGCTGCCCAGATGGCCGAGAAGGCCGGTGGCGACGATGAGGCCATGGAGTACGACGAGGATTACGTGCGTGCCCTCGAGTACGGTATGCCTCCCGCGGGTGGCATCGGCATCGGTATCGACCGCGTGGTCATGCTGCTCACCAACCAGGCTTCCATCCGCGACGTGCTGCTGTTCCCGCACATGAAGCCCGAGAAGGGTTTCCAGTCCGGTGCCGCTGCTGCCAAAGCTGCCGAGGCCGGCAACACCGCGAGCCCCTTCGTCAAGCCGCTCAAGCCCACGGTTGATTATTCCAAGATTGCCGTCGAGCCGCTGTTTGAGGAGTTCGTCGACTTTGATACCTTCTCCAAGAGCGACTTCCGCGCCGTGAAGGTCAAGGCATGCGAGGCCGTCAAGAAGTCCAAGAAGCTGCTGAACTTTACGCTCGATGACGGCACCGGCACCGACCGCACCATCCTCTCCGGCATTCACGATTATTACGAGCCCGAGGATCTGGTCGGCAAGACCCTGCTCGCCATCACCAACCTGCCTCCGCGCAAGATGATGGGCATCCCCAGCTGTGGCATGCTCATCAGCGCCATCCACGAGGAGGAGGGCGAGGAGCGCCTCAACCTGATTCAGCTCGACGCTTCCATCCCTGCCGGCGCGAAGATGTACTAACTAGTTACGCGGTTCTACGAACCGCGTAACGGCTCGACGCTGCAAGCCCGCCAGAGCGGCAATCTGCCTTTCAACTTCGGCGGCATGACCAGAAGGTCAATGCCGCCTCGTTTCAAGGCACCTTGCTCACTCTGGCGGGCTTTCGCTGTCGTTGCCAGGGCATCGGCGTTGCCTTGGCTGTCAAGCTGGACGCCGCTCGCTGTCCGTCCTCTGCCTGCGGCGTTGCCCTGGTTGGCACTTAGGGACGTTCCTCTTGTGCCGGCACTTGGGGACGGTCCTAGCCGCCTGGGGTCTACCGGCGCATTGGGGGTTTACGCCTTCCATGCATGACAGTCGTCTCTTTTATGTTTCCTTTAGCCGTCGCTGCCTAGGATGGGGGTTAGTCGGTAGGAAGGGAGCGTCTATATGAACGACGCGAGCGATCGTGCAATCGAAGAGGACATGCTCGATCAGTTCAATTACTTTGACGATGAGGACGAGGAGCTGATCGATCGTCGCGAGCCGGCGTCGCTCGATGCTTTCGACCTTGTTGATGAAGGGCCCGACGAGGACGAGGTCGAATCGACGGAACCCCCACAGCCTTCGCGCCATGATTCGTTGCTCTCAAGAGTCCCTCTGCACCACGGTGTTCGTGCCGGCGCCCTCCATATGAAAACCGACTGGTGCCAGATCGTGACGGCAGGCGGTGAGCTTGCCGTCGATGCGCCGCTCACCGATAAATCATCCATCATTTGCCGCACCGGTATGCTTATGCTCGCGAGCGGAACGGGTGCCTGGCGTGTACGCGATACCATGAATCGCGTCGCCGCTGTACTCGGTGTCACCATCCACGTTGACTTAAGTCTCCTGTCGTTTGAGTGTACTTGTATCGAAGATGGTCACTGCTTTAACGAGGTCGTCAGCCTACCCACAACGGGGGTCAATACTCATCGCATATGGATGATGGAGAGCTTCTTAAAGGAAATCGAGGTTTACGGGCGCCGGTTTACCGTGCATGAGTACCACGAGATGCTCAAGACCGTTGAGAGTTCAAAACCCGATTACACTTCCTGGCAACAGGGCATTGCGGCGGCCTGTGCTTGCGGCGCCTTTGTCTTTTTGCTCGGCGGCGGCCCTATCGAGATGACCTGTGCATTTGTGGGCGCTGGTGTCGGCAACTTTGCGCGCTCCCATATTCTCAAGCAGGGCCTTGGCCAGTTTAGCGCGCTGACGATCGGCGTTGCACTCGCTTGCGTCTCGTATCTGCTGGCATTGCTTGGCCTTGGCCAGGTCATACCGGGGGCAATGTCGCACCAAGAAGGCTATATCGGCGCCATGCTCTTTGTGATCCCCGGCTTTCCTCTCATTACGGCAGGCCTCGACATCGCTAAGCTCGACATGCGAAGCGGCATTGAGCGTCTTTCGTATGCTGTGTCGATTATTGTGATGGCGACCCTCGTAGGCTGGATGGTTGCCGAGTGTGTGGGGCTGGCGCCGGATGATTTT
This sequence comes from uncultured Collinsella sp., assembly GCA_938036665.1. Taxonomy (GTDB): domain Bacteria; phylum Actinomycetota; class Coriobacteriia; order Coriobacteriales; family Coriobacteriaceae; genus Collinsella. The sequence continues at coordinate 13,326 of CALHWR010000075.1, forward strand.
GCCCCGCTCGGCCTCTCACCGTTGGCTCTTACACTCTTGCGTATTGTGATGAGCTTTGTCGGAGTATTTGGCTTCTCGGTTATGTTCAACAGTCCGGTAAAGATGGCAGCGGCGGCAGGGCTCATCGGCGCCGTGTCTAATACCTTGCGCCTTACGCTCGTTGATGCGCCGACGCTGTTTCCCTTCCTGGGTCTGAGCGTGGGTATGCCTCCCGAGGCAGCAGCGTTTATCGGCGCGCTGGTATCGGGGCTGCTGGCAAGCTTGGCCGAAGTCAAGCTCACCTACCCACGTATCGCCCTCACGGTGCCATCAATTGTCATTATGGTGCCGGGCCTGTATCTGTATCGCTCGATGTATTACATGTGCACCTTCGATACGGTCAATATGCTCGGTTGGTTTGTGCGCGCAGTGCTCATCGTGGCTTTTTTGCCCGTTGGGCTGGGTGTGGCGCGTACGCTCACCGACCCTCGCTGGCGCCACACCAGCTAATTGGCGCAAGTGAAACTGATCCGCATAACATGAACGTGGATAATCTCCCGTTTTTGGCCTGTTTACGGGCTCAAAACGGGAGATTATCCACGTTCATGGAATGGGTGTCCGAAAATCCACGCTCGTTGGGCCGATGCAGACGCACCTGGCGATTCCTTTTTTGTAGACGTTGTCGCGCGGCTACGGGCAGGAAAGGTCCCAACGGTTAACATATACTCCATATGGGTAAAGAGACCAAAGCGCTGCCGCGGGGCGGCGCTTTGCGTTTGAAAAAACTAGCTCGTCTAAGAGGAACTAGCATGTTAGACCGTTTTACCGATCGCGCGCGCAAGGTCATGTCCATGGCCAAGCAAGAGGCGCTCGATCTTCATTCAAATAAGGTGGGTACCGAGCACCTGCTGCTCGCGCTTGCCAAGGAGGACGAGGGCATTGCCGCCGAGGCACTGCGTTCGCTCGACATCTCCTACGATGACATCATGGATACTCTCAAAGAGGTCCAGACCACGGTTCCCGAGCCCAGTGAGGAGACCGAGGCGGCCAAGCTCGCCTTTACGCCGCTCGTCATTAGCGTGATGGAGCGTTCATTCCGCGTGGCGCGTGAGAACAACCAGACCTACGTTTCGACCGAGCACTTGCTCATCGGCATCGTCGAAGAGGGCAACGGCATGGCCATGGACATCCTCATGCGCCTGGGTGTGTCGTCCGCCTCCATCAAAAAGGCTATCGAGAAACTCACCGCCAAGGACCAGGATAAGAAGCGCCCGCTCGCTGGCGCCGGTGCTGGTCGTCCCGGTACGGGTCTGCCGTTCTTTAGCGGCTCGGATGCCTCCCAGCAAAAGGGGAGCGGCACCGATACACTTAAGCAGTTCGCGACCAACCTTACGCAGAAGGCGCGCGACAGCGAACTCGATCCGGTGATCGGCCGCGAAAAGGAAGTCCAGCGTATGATGGAGATCCTTTCGCGCCGCACCAAGAACAACCCGCTTATCCTGGGCGATCCCGGCGTGGGCAAAACGGCCATCGTCGAGGGCCTGGCGCAGCAGATTGCTGCTGGCAATGTGCCCGAGAATCTTATGAACCAGAATATCTGGACGCTCGATCTGCCGGGTCTTGTCGCGGGTGCCAAGTATCGCGGTGAGTTTGAGGAGCGCCTCAAGAACGTGATCCAGGAGGCGACCGAAGCCGACGACGTCATCTTGTTTATCGACGAGATGCACACCATCATCGGTGCCGGTTCTGCCGAGGGATCCATCGATGCAAGCTCCATGCTCAAGCCCGTGCTCGCGCGTGGTGCCTTCCAGATTATCGGCGCCACCACGGCCGAGGAATTCCGCAAGTACCTCACCAAGGACCCGGCCTTCGAGCGTCGCTTCCAGACCATCGATGTCGAGGAGCCGAGCGTCGAGGACACGGTCAAGATCCTGACTGCGCTCAAGCCGCGCTACGAGGAGCACCACCACGTGCGTTACACGCAGGGTGCCATCGAGGCCGCTGCGAACCTCTCCAACCGCTACATTCAGGATCGCTTCCTGCCCGATAAGGCCATCGATCTCATTGACGAGGCCGGTGCCCGCGCTCGCATCGCCGCGAATCGCGCACCCGAGCCGGTGCGCGAGGCCGAGCATCGCATCGAGGAACTCAAGGCTGCCGCACAGGAGGCTACCGAGAGCGACGACATGAACAAGGCCGCCGAGATCACCGAGCAGCAGAAGGCCGCCGAGATTGAACTCGCCGAAGCCAAGGCCGCCTGGACCGCCGAGCTCGACGCCAGCCCGCTCACCATCGACGTGAGTCAGATTGCCGACATCGTGTCCGTGACCTCTGGCGTGCCGGTTTCCTCGCTCACCGAGAGCGAGAGCCGTCGCCTGCTGCAGACCGAAAGCGTGCTCAAGACCCGCATTATCGGCCAGGACGAGGCCGTCGAGGCCGTCGCCAAGGCCGTGCGCCGCAGCCGTTCGCCGCTCAAGGACCCGCGTCGCCCCGGCGGCAGCTTTATCTTCCTGGGTCCCACCGGCACAGGCAAGACCGAGCTCGCCAAGACGCTCGCCGAGTACCTCTTTGGCAGCAAGGATGCGCTCATCAGCTTCGACATGTCCGAGTTCGGTAGCGAGTTCGAGGTATCCAAGCTCATCGGTAGCCCTCCGGGTTACGTTGGTCACGACGAGGGCGGCCAGCTCACTAAGGCCGTTCGTCGCCACCCGTACTCGGTCGTGCTGTTCGACGAGATCGAGAAGGCGCACCCCGATATCTTCAACATCCTGCTGCAGGTGCTGGAGGAGGGTCGTCTGACCGATAACCAGGGCAAGACGGTCGACTTCCGCAACACCGTGATCATCATGACGTCCAACGTGGGCGCCCGCGAGATCGCACAGGATGCGAGCGTTGGCTTTGGCACCACCGGCGAGCAGGGCCTCACCTCGAGTGAGATCCGCGGCCGCGCGATGGGCGAGCTCAAGCGCCTGTTCCGCCCCGAGCTGCTCAACCGCATCGATGACATCGTGGTGTTCCAGAAGCTCTCGGGCGAGAATCTCACCAAGATCGCGCACCTGCTGGTGGACGACCTGCGTCAGCGTCTGATTGCCAACGGCATGAACATCAAGCTCACTGATGCGGCCTATGACAAGATCGTGGCCGAGGGCACCGACCTTACCAATGGCGCGCGTCCGCTGCGCCGTGCCATCCAAAAGCTCATCGAGGACCCGTTGTCCGAGGAGCTGCTGGCCGGCGAGTGGGGTGAGGGCGATACCGTCCTGTGCGATGTGGCCGATGGCAAGTTTGTCTTTAGCCACGGCACGGGCGAGATTCCGGCGCCGCGTCCGGCGGGCACGCTCGGTGGCGAT
>CALHWR010000076.1 GCA_938036665.1 uncultured Collinsella sp.
GAAACAGTAGACGACGAAAGCGGCAACGTCCGTGATGGACGTTGCCGCTTTTCTATTGAGAAAACTACTCGGTTTTCGTTACTAACCACCACAATGGGGACAGGCACCTTTGTGGTGGTTTTGGCCTTAGCCCGTCCCCTGCTGCTAGACCGTGATGACGTTGTCCATTGCCCGGTACTTGGCGGGGACCTCGCCTGCGGTAATAATCGTTGCGTCGCGGAAGTCCGCGAACTTGACGGGCGCCACCATGTCAAATTTGCTGGCGTCCGAGATTACGTAACGTTTGGCCGTATGACGCATCGAGATACGCTTGACCTGCGCCTCCTCGATATCGGGCGCCGTGAAGCCCTGCTCGGTGGCAATGCCGTTAGAGCCCCAAAAGCCGCAGTTGAAGTTATAGCGGTCTAGGGTTGCCAAGGCATCGGGACCGACGAGAGCCTCGGTCTCAGGCTTGAGCTCGCCGCCCAGCACAACGGTGCGCATGCCGCGCACAGCGAGATGCTGAGCATGGAGCACGGAATCAGTCACATAGGTGACATCTTCAAGGTGTGGAAGATGCTCGATGAGCCTGAGCGTCGTCGAACCCGAGTCGATGTATACAAAGCTCTCGGGCTCCACAAGTGCCGCCGCACGGGCGCAGATACGCTCCTTGTCGTCGTTATGGAGGTCGCTGCGCTCATTAAGCGTTAGGTCGCGCGTCACGTGCGCGCGCTCCAGACTTGTCGCGCCTCCGTGCACCTTGGCGATACGGTGTGCTCGGTCGAGCGTCTGCAGGTCGCGCCGAATGGTAGACGCCGTCACGCCCAGGGCTTCGGCAAGCTCCGGCACGGTAACCGAGCCGGTCTGCTGAACCATCGACACGATCGCGTTGAGCCTATCTTCCGCTAGCATCGCTTACTCCTCCTCGGGGTACACGACTCCCCAGTCGGCGCGTAGCTTGGTCATCAGCTCCATAACATCAGAAGCATAGCCCAGAAGCTCACGCTTAGAGTCGTCGCCGGCAACGGCCTTCTCAAGATCGGCCATCTCGTAGCACAGTGCGTAGGCCTCGGTGCCAGCGTGGACCTCCTCGCGGTGACCGTCGGCAGTCCACACGATGGTCGCGTGATCGGCACGCGGATATTCGTTGACCTCGATATAACACTTGTCGAAGCTAATGATCGAGCGCTTGGGCTGCTTGGAGTGGAGCGTAAGGCTCACCACGCCCAGCTGCTGTTCGGCATTACGGCAGACGATGCCGCCCGCAACGTCAACACCGGTCTCACAGGTGTTGCCCAGTGAAACGACCTCAGCGGGCTGACTTGCCATAAAGAGACGCATGACGGACAGGGCATACACGCCAATGTCGAGCATGGCACCGCCAGCAAGGTTGCGGTTGTAGAAGCGATTGGTCAGATCGCCGTACTCCTTGTAGCTACCAAAGTTGAGCTGGGCGAGGTTCATGCGACCAAACTCGCCGGCATCCATGCGACGGCGCAGCTCTTGATACAAGGGCATATGAAGCACCGTGGTGGCGTCCATGAGGACGACGTTGTGCTCGTCGGCGATGGCACGCGCCTCGTCGAGCTCAGCGGAATTGAGGGTAATGGCTTTCTCGCAGAGCACGTGCTTGCCGGCGGCCAGCGCGTCACGCAGATAGGTGATATGCGTGTTGTGCGGCGTGGTGATATAGACGGCGTCGATGCCCGGATCGGCGTAGAGGTCCTCAACCGATTCATAGACCTTCTCGATGCCATACTGCTCGGCAAAAGCCTGAGCCTTGGACAGCGTACGGTTGGCGACGCCCGCAAGCTTGCGGCCGGCAAGAGCGAGAGACTGGGCCATCTGGTTGGCGATAACGCCGCACCCGATCACAGCCCAACGAAGCTCGGGAGCCGTAAAGATATCATCGGGGAATGGCTTGTCCTGGACCGAAGCGAACGCTGCTTTTGCGGCTGCCGCGGAGTCGAGTGGAGCCTGCTTGGAATCTACCATATGTGCCTCCTGTGTCATAGAACGTCTTGCATTTCGGATAGCTCTATATTCGCACAAACACGCGCGTCTGTGCGCGTTTTTGCGTATCTCACCGCTAAACGATCATTGTTGTCACGAAAACGGCGCATCTATACGCATGGGTGTGCAATTAACGCAATCTAACGCGCATAAACGCGCACACAAGCAATTTGTACAGCGCACCCGCTCATCTATGCTTGCCCATTAAGGGCACTCATTTAAGTCTGTCCCCAATGAGTGCATAAGTCTGTCCCCAATGAGTAGGGATAGAAAAAGGCCCGGGTGCCGTGGGGCATCCGGGCCTTTGCTAGCAACTTGATGTTGCGGGCAGCTTAGAACTTGTGGCCGCACTTCTTGCAGACGCGCAGCTTGTTCTTGCCGTCCTTCTCGTGACCGACGCGAGTAACCTTACCGCACTCGGGGCAAACGAGATTGACGTTGGAGGCATCGATGGGAGCCTCCTGCGAAACGATGCCGCCCTGCTGGTTGGCAGCATTGGGCTTGACGGCCTTCTTGACGACCGAAACGCCCTCGACAACGACCTTGTTCTCGGCGGGGAGAGCACGCAGGATAACGCCCTGCTTGCCGCGATCCTTACCAGAGAGAACCTGGACCTTATCGCCCTTCTTGATATACATATATCTCCCCTAACTACAGGGTCTCGGGAGCGAGCGAGACGATCTTCATGTACTTCTTGTCACGAAGCTCGCGAGCGACGGGCCCGAAGATACGGGTGCCGACGGGCGAACCATCGTTGTTGATGACAACGCAGGCGTTCTCATCAAAGCGAATGTAGGAGCCATCCTTGCGGCGGATCTCCTTAACGGTGCGAACGACGACGCAACGGACAACGTCCTTCTTCTTGACGTTGGCGCCAGGGGTAGCCTCCTGGACAGCACCGATGAACACATCGCCGATGCCTGCATAACGACGCTTGGAACCGCCAAGCACCTTGATGCAGCGAATCTTGCGAGCGCCGGAGTTGTCGGCGACGTTCAGCATGGTTTGCATCTGAATCATGGTAGATGTTCCTCCGAACTAAGAACCGAAGAGAGGTGCGCAGCCTTTATACGGCCCGTGGTATGCAAGCCAGGCATACGCACATCTTCGGAAACGTACAAGTCGTATGAGCGACTGCTTATTTAGCGCGCTCGACGACCTCGATGAGGCGCCAACGCTTCATCTTGGACATAGGACGGGTCTCCATAACGCGGACGGTGTCGCCCACGCCAGCCGTGCACTCCTCGTCGTGAGCGTGCAGCTTCTTGGAGCTGGTCATCATCTTGCCGTACTTGGGGTGACGCTTGCGCTCGGTGATGGTGACAACAATGGTCTTGGCACCGGAGACGGAGGTAACGACACCCGTACGGACCTTACGCGAGTTACGCGAATCAGTCATGTTCTCTCCTTAGGTCCTACTCGGCGACAGCGGACTTCTCCGCTGCGATCTCGCGGGCGCGCTGCTCCGTGAGGACGCGAGCGATGTCCTTCTTCACGGTGTTGACGCGAGCGGTGTTGTCCAGCTGGCTAGTGGCCATCTGGAAACGAAGGTTAAAGAGCTCGGCGCGCATTTCCTTCAGCTTCTCAACGAGCTGAGCGTCCGAGAGCTCACGAATCTCTGCGGGCTTCATTAGTTCTCCTCCTTGGCGGCGGCGGCGTCCTCAGCAGCCCACTTGGCCTCGAGAGCGGCCTCCTCAGCCATCTCCTTCTCGATGCGCTGCTCAGCGTTCTTGGCAGCAACAATCTTGGTCTTGATGGGGAGCTTGTGCTGCGCAAGACGCAGAGCCTCGCGAGCGACCTCCTCGGGAACACCCTTGACCTCAAACATGATGCGGCCGGGCTTGACGACGGCCACCCACTCCTCGGGGTTACCCTTACCAGAACCCATGCGAGTCTCGGCAGGCTTCTTGGTGATGGGCTTATCGGGGAAGATCGTGATGTAGACACGACCGCCACGCTTCATGTAGCGGGTCATGGCAATACGAGCGGCCTCGATCTGACGGTTGGTGATCCAATGGGCCTCGAGAGCCTGGATACCAAACTCGCCGAAATGCAGCTCGGTATTACCCTTGGCCTGGCCCTTCATGGAGCCACGCTGCACCTTGCGGTGAAGAATACGCTTAGGGGCAAGCACTACTGACCCCTCCTCTCGGAGTTACGACGACGAGGACGGGAAGAGCCCTCGAGTGCAGGGTTGGGAACAGGCTGGCCCGGGAGCTTCTCGCCCAGGTAGATCCAGACCTTCACGCCGCAAGCGCCCATGGTGGTGCTGGCGACAGCCGTGCCGTAGTCGATCTTGGCACGCAGGGTGTGCAGAGGCACGCGACCCTCGCGGTACCACTCACGACGGCCCATCTCGGCACCGCCGAGACGACCGGAGCACTGGATACGGATGCCCTTAGCGCCGGCCTTGCGGGCGGACTGGACAGCCTTGCGCATGGCGCGACGGAAGGCAACGCGGCCCTCGAGCTGCTCGGCGATAGACTGAGCAACGAGGTTGGCGTCGAGCTCGGGGCGCTTGATCTCGACAACGTCGACGGAGAGCTGGCCCTTGGAGACGCCAGCGACCTTCTCGAGCTCGGTGCGGAGGGTATCGATCTCGGCACCCTTCTTACCGATGACAACGCCGGGGCGAGCGGTGAGGATGATGACCTTCACCTTGTCGCCAGCGCGCTCGATCTCGACGCGGGAGACAGCTGCGCGGGAAAGACGCTTCTCGAGGTACTTGCGGATCTCGAGATCGTTACCGAGGGTCTTAGCGTAATCCTTCTCTGCGAACCAGCGGGAGCGCCAGTTCTCGGTGATGCCAAGACGGAAGCCGGTGGGGTAGACTTTCTGACCCATACAGCTTTACGCCTCCTTTCGAGGAGCAACGACGACGGTGATGTGGGAAGTACGCTTCAGAATGCGAGAAGCGGAACCCTTGGCGCGGGGACGGATGCGCTTAAGCGTCGGACCCTCGTCAACATAGGCAGCGGCGACAACCAGGTTGTCGGCACGCAGACCGTTGTTGTTCTCGGCGTTCGCAACGGCGGAACGGAGAACCTTCTCGACATCCACGGCGACGGCGCGGTCGCAGAAGTGGAGGATGTCGAAGGCCTGAGCGACAGGCTTGCGGCGGATCAGATCGACCACCAGGCGGGCCTTGCTGGGGGAAACACGCACGTACTTAGCGACGGCGCGAACCTCGGTGGCCTCAGTTTCAATAGACTTAGTTGCCATTTACGGTTAACCCCCTATTTGGCCTTGTGGCCACGGAACGTACGAGTCGGCGCGAACTCGCCGAGCTTGTGACCAACCATGGACTCGGTAACATACACGGGCACATGCTTGCGGCCGTCGTGGACGGCGATGGTGTGACCAACAAAGGAGGGGAAAATGGTGGAGGCTCTGGACCAGGTCTTCAGAACCTTCTTTTCACCGGCCTTGTTCAGCTCTTCAACGCGCTTGTACAGCTCAGGAGCTACGAAAGGGCCCTTTTTGATACTTCTGCTCATTTCATTTCCTCCTTACTTGCTGTTTCTGCGCTTGATGATGAACTTGTTGGTGGGGTTCTTGCCCTTCCGGGTCTTATAACCCAGAGCAGGCTTGCCCCAAGGAGTGACAGGGCCGGGACGACCGACAGGTGCGCGGCCCTCGCCGCCGCCGTGAGGATGGTCATTGGGGTTCATGACAGAGCCGCGGACGGTGGGACGGATACCCATGTGACGGGTACGGCCGGCCTTACCGATGTGGACATTCTCATGATCCAGGTTGCCAACCTGACCGATGCAGGCGGTGCAGTTCATCCGAACGTAGCGAACTTCGCCGGAGGGAAGTCTGACCTGAGCCAGCTCGCCTTCCTTAGCCATCAGCTGAGCGGCGGCACCGGCGGAACGAACCAGCTGAGCGCCGTGGCCGGGCTGCAGCTCCACGTTGTGGATCACGGTACCAACGGGGATGTTGGCGATGGGCAGGCAGTTGCCGGGCTTGATGTCGGCCGCGGCGGAGGAGAGAACCTTGTCGCCAACGGACAGACCCA
>CALHWR010000077.1 GCA_938036665.1 uncultured Collinsella sp.
GTGGCGCCGCTGCGCGACCGCATGGCCCGCGAGAACGCCGCCAACGTGTTCGATGGCATCGAGATGCCGCTCGTGCCGGTGCTTGCCAAGATGGAGCGCGCGGGCATGCTCGTGGACCCCGACCGCCTGCATAGTCTGTCCGAGGGTCTGGCGACCCAGATTGCCGAGATCGAGCGGAGCATTCGCGATCTGGCCGGCGACGAGACCTTTAACATCGGCAGTCCCATGCAGCTCTCGCACGTGCTCTTTGACGTGATGGGCCTTCCGACCAAGGGCCTCAAAAAGACCAAGCGCGGCTATTATTCGACCAACGCCAAGGTGCTGAGCGACCTTGCCCGTGACCACGAAATCGTGCGTCTGATCTTGGACTGGCGTGAGAAGTCCAAGATCAAGTCCACCTATCTGGACACGCTGGGCCCGTTGCGTCGTGGTGACGGTCGCGTGCACACCACGTACAACCAGACCATCACGGCGACGGGTCGTCTGTCCTCGAGTGACCCGAACCTTCAGAACATCCCGACGCGCTCGGAGCTGGGCCGTACTGTCAAGACGGCGTTTTCGGCAGGCGAGGGAAGCGTCTTTTTGGCGGTGGACTACTCGCAGATCGAGCTGCGTCTGCTGGCGCATCTCTCGGGTGACGAGCATCTGGTGCGCGCCTTTAACGAGGGCGAGGACTTCCATGCCGAGACGGCCGCGCGCGTGTTTGGCGTGCCGGTGTCCGAGGTGACGCCCGACCTGCGCAGCCGCGCCAAGGCCGTGAACTTTGGCATCGTGTATGGTCAGCAGGCTTACGGCCTATCGCAGTCGCTGCATATCTCGATGGCCGAGGCACGCGACATGATCGACCGCTACTACGAGGCATACCCGGGCGTGCGTACGTTCCTCGACAACGTGGTGGCGCGTGCCAAGCAGACGGGCTATGCCGAGACCATGTACGGCCGCCGTCGCCATATTCCTGAGCTCAAGGCCAAAAACCCGCAGCTCCGCGGCTTTGGTGAGCGCACGGCCATGAACCACCCCATGCAGGGCACCGCCGCCGACATCATCAAGATCGCCATGGCCCGCGTAAGCCGCCGCCTGGAAGAAGAGGAGTATGCCATATTGAAGAGGGCGCGCTGACAGGTGTTACGGAGACACACA
>CALHWR010000078.1 GCA_938036665.1 uncultured Collinsella sp.
CACCGAGCAGACTGAAGCCCACCGGCCTAATGGCTTGGCGTCAGCATGCCGCGATCCGGTCGCACGGAGAGCATTTCCCAGTTGACAAAACTATAGGAACACCCCCCGCAATAGCTCATCGATGGCGGGATTCTCTATACTGGGTCACATATGACGGTATCGCGCCAAAGGAGAACGCCGTGACCACGTCGCAGATATCCCTGCTCGCGCTCATCTTGGTTGGGGGCATCGGCATCCTGCTTATCGGAGTGAGCGCGCTCATGAAAGCCGTCGCTCGCAAGAAAGCCAAGGCCTGTACCGCCGTGACCATGGGAACGGTCATCAACCATCGCTTTATGGGCGAAGGCAGGATGTATCCCGTTTTGGAATACATCGTCGACGGCACGCAATACCGCGCGAAAAAACAATTCCGTGGCATAAAGACCAAAAGCTTGTCGGGACTCCCCATCCGCACGCAAGCCACCGCCCACGAAGACGCCAAGGGCTGGCTGCACGTGCAGACAGGCCCCATCGCCCGCCTAGGCACCCTCGCGGAGCAGCTTTGGCCCCTCGGTAGCCAAATGACCGTGTACTACAACCCCAGCAACCCAGACAAAAGCTATGTCGAACGCCCCATCGTGGGCAACTTTGCCACACTGATGTTTAACATCGCAGGCTTCTTGCTCATCGCGATGAGCATCTTGCTCTATGTTCTTATCCAGCGCTAGCTCAAACTGATGCACCCCGCGCCCCATGCGCCGCAACGACCGTTACGACACCAAGGATCAGCCATGGCAACACTTTCCGAACAAGAACGTAAGCGCATCCAGCGATACTGCATCTATCCCAAGGTTGCCGGTGCGGCGCTTGCCATGGCATTCGTGCTGCCATTTTTGATCATTCCCTTCGAAATGATTGACGACATCGTCTTCCATCACGAAGGCTTCCAAGAAACGGGCATGATAGCCGCCCTGGTGCTCACCGCCGTCGAGCTCGTCATCTTCTGCTATTGCGCGCTCGCGCCGCGCTTTGGCATGCGCGGCAAGCAGTGGAAAGAAATGCAGCGCCGACTCGCCGTCGAGCAGTCCGAGAAAGACCGCTCGGCACAAATCGCGGGCGTTATTGGCACGCAGGCCGCCGCGCACCTGCTCAAGAACAGCGACAACGAGACCGCGCGCAACCTGGGTGGCGCGGCAGAAGTCGCCGCTGCCGTAGGCGCCGTCGCCACTGCAGCTGACGTGCTTACCGAGAGCTTCGCTAACGCAAGGGCCATGGCAGAGGCCTGTGGCGTGCCCATCCCCCGTGCGAAAAAGTGGATCATCGCGCTTGTAGCACTGCCCCTCGTAATCGTGTGCGGTGCCTATATCCCGCAGCTGGCGCAGGGAAACATCGAGATGCAGGAGAACGCCGCGGCCGCGGCCGAGCAGATCGCCATCGCTCGCAAGGCATTAGAGCCCGCATGCGAGTACGTGTCCGCCGATGACCCCTACGAGCGATATCAAGATTACGGCTATCCCGTCCGCGGCTATCTGCACGAAGGCGACTCCGATACCCAGAAGACCTATACGTACCTGGATTTCGATAACAAGGGAACGCTCAAGGAAGTGAGCTACATAGCAGAGATCGACCCCGACGCGAGCCTTGAGGACAACCTCGCCCGCATCGAGCTCGACTTGGACGAGCTTTCCTCTGTTGTCCAAACCGTAGATGTCAAGACCGTGAGCCCCGAGCTCCTGGCACCGCAGAAACTCCCCGAAGAGTTTAGGCAGGCATTTTTGAACGGCTCACTCTACGAGAGAATCTCTATCAGGACGAGTGACGACCCCGTCAAAACGTATTATTCGTTTGACACGGAACCCGAGGACGAGTTTGACGAGTACACCCATCCAAGTATCCGCATCACGCTGATGGGCAAAACAAACTAAAAGGCGCGGGAGGGGCCACCCCCTTCCCGCGCCTTCTATCAAACACGACGGGCATCAAAACCGCTCGGTCTTACAGGTAAAGCTCCGGCTCCCTGTGCCTGGAGCATTCTTTTTCGAGCCTCATTGCCGTGGCTTTGAGCATGAGCTTGCTTTCTTGGGTAGCAAATCCGAGCTATCGAAAGTGCCGCCACTTGGCACCGGCTAATGCACTACAAAGTAACCGACAATCCGAAAGGAGTGCCCGAGGAAGAGTTCGACGAATACATCCGTCCGGAAATGAATCTTATGCTCTCAGCGAAGAAATGCCGGGGGCTTACGCTCTAGTTGGCGCTCGAGAACGCCGTCTATCTCTCGAGGTCTAATACTTTTCCCGAGAAGTGAACGGCTGTATTTGGACCCCCGAAGCATTGACATTTTTAGACGTCAAAACCGCAGGAAATTGCTCGCCAAAAGTATCGATGCTTCGGGGGTCCGTTTTCGCTCGTTCACTTCTCGAGAAAAGTATTAGACCTCAATTTACATGCCACTCAGTGTGACAAAGGGGCTGTCCCTTTGTCACATTATTCGGAGCGTAGGGCCTCCACGGGGTCTTTCTTGGATGCGCTGCGGGCCGGCAGCAGGCCGGCGACGACCGTCAGCAGCACCGACATCGCAATGAGTATCAACGCATCCTGCACGGGCAGGCTCATCAGGTTGGGGACCTGCTTGGCCGCAAGCGCCCAGGCATTAACCGGAAAGCTCACGAGCACCACGACGACAATGGCAAAGACGCCGGCGATGAGACCTTCGATAAACGTCTCGGCGTTGAACACGTTTGCCACGTTGCGCTTCGACGCGCCGATTGCGCGCAGAATACCAATCTCCTTTTTGCGCTCCAGCACGCTGATGTAGGTGATGATGCCGATCATGATGGAACTCACCACTAGGCTAATGCTCACAAACGCAATGAGCACCAAGCTGATAGTATTCACGATGTCGGTCACCGAACCCATGATGATGCCCATGTAGTCGGTGTACGAGATTGCCTGCTCGTCGTGGCCGGCGGCTTTGACCTGCTTGTTATAAGCATCGATGTGATCGAGCACGCGCTCCTTGGCCTCAAAATCGCGCGGGAAAATCTTGACCGAGATGGGGTCCGCCTCATCCGCATAGCCCAACGTGGTCAGATTGTTATCGTAGGTGAGCTGCGACGCCTTGGCGTAACTCATCATGAGCGAACTCAGGTCCTCGGCGTCCATGTTGAAATGGATGGCACGAGCAAAGGCACTCGCATCCACACGCATAGCGCTCGCCAGGTTGGCAATACTCGACGACATCTGTGTAGCCATCTGGCCCATGAGCCCCGCCGCGCCTGCTTTAAGCTGGGACGATACCGTTGTCGCAATCTGGTCGCTGATTGTCTTGGTCACCTGGTCCATTGCCTGCTGCAGATACGGAGCCAGCTGCTTTTGGACATAGTCGGTCATCGCCTGTTGCAGGCGCTCGGCCAGGACATCGCCGCCGAGCGCCCTGAGCTGAGCCAGGTATTGCTGGGCTGCGGCATCATTCTCAAGATATGCCGAGAATGCGGCAGCGAGCTTTGACGCGTCTTTAAGGTCTTCGGGTGACAGCGCCTTAAACTGATCAGAGCGCATAAAGCCCTCAAACAGCTGGTTGGCAAGTGCTCCCACCTGCTGCATTTGCTCAGGCGTGAGCTCAAGACCATCAAAGATGCCCGAGAAATCTGGGGCCGGCGCTTTGGCCATGATGTCGCCGAAGTCGATGTCCTTCCCAACACCCGAAAGGTCAATGTCCAGGCCGGACAAGTCGAGACCAGAAAGGTCCATACCGCCGGCTGCGCCCGAGAGCGCAGACGTATCGAGTGAGAACGCGCTCTTCAGCGCCGCCTCGTCCACACTGAACATGCTGCTCAAATCCACGCCTTGCTTGGCCTCGCCCTGCAGCTCGTCGAAGGTTTTGCCCGTAAAGACATCCGTCTCGGGGTGGGCAAGCTGCTCCTGCACAATCTGCGAATCGGCAGCACGCTCCATAAGCTGGCGAGTCAGCGCATGCGTATAGGCAATGCCCGGGGACAATGCGCTCGCGTTTGCCGTCTCGTTGGGTCGCACCACGCCCACAATGCGCACGTCAATACCGTCGGCAACCTTGGCTTTCATAAAGTCGGCGTCGCCAGACATGTCAGTCCACATGCCGGTCTCTTCGTTTTTGCGATAGGCATCGGCCGGCGACAACACCTTAAACGTCGTGGACAGTGCATCGTCGTAGGTAAAGTCGCTGCCGGTCTTGGGCGTCTTGACCTTGCCGTCGGCCGTCATGGCACTGTTAACCAGGTCGTTGAGCTCATCGATATCCAGCGCGCCGATACTGTAGAGCGTGTAGTCGCCCACTGTTCCGCGGCTCGAAAGCACCATCACGGCCTCGTTGGCAGACGTAGGCCAATGGCCGGCAACGACATCGTACTGGCTGTCGAGCAGACTCTGGTCGTCAATCATCTCGTTAAAGACCGAGGTTCCCATGGAATCCATGCTCACCGTTGCCGCCGAACTTGCGCCGCCGCTCATGGCCTCGGTCATAGCGTTGGGCACCAGCCGGACAGGCTTCTCATCGCCCTTGCCCGCACGATAGACAACCGGCGTCACGCCGTAGCCGTACTGGATAGCGTTGACCTCTTTGTCGATACCGTCGCCGCCGTCGTCAAGCCATGCCTTAAAGCTTGTCATATCGTTAGATTTAACACTTGCGAACATGTCCTTTACGGCTGTGACCACAGGGATCTTGTCGGTTCCCTTAGCTTTGCCACCGGTAGCGTCATCGGACGAGCCCTCGCCCTTGGACGCCTCCTCATCGGTAGCCCCATGGCCGCCCATCATGGACGACAGGTCGTAGTCTTGTTTGGAAATCGTGAGCGGGTAGCTCGAGAGCGTGTCCTCCTCGACCTTTTTGATGTAGTCGTTTACGCCGTTGGAGAGCGCCAGGATTGCCGCAATGCCGATAATGCCAATCGAACCCGCAAAGGCCGTCATGACCGTGCGGCCCTTCTTGGTCATGAGGTTTCGGGCAGAAAGCCCCAGCGCCGTCACAAAGCTCATCGAGGTTTTGCGCGTGGGCTTGGCCTCGCGACGCGCGGCCTCGGCAGCATCAAAGGGATCTGAATCGTCGGTGACCTTGCCGTCCGCCAGGTTGACAATGCGCGTGGCGTACTTGTACGCCAGCTCAGGATTGTGCGTGACCATGATGACCAGACGGTCGCGCGCAACGTCCTTGAGCAAATCCATGACCTGGACGGACGTCGTTGAGTCCAAGGCGCCGGTCGGCTCGTCAGCCAGCACAATCTCGGGGTCATTGATCAGAGCGCGGGCAATGGCCACGCGCTGCATCTGCCCGCCCGAAAGCTGGCTCGGGCGCTTGTCAACGTGCTCGCCCAGACCGACTGCCTCGAGCGCCTTGCGCGCACGTTGGCGGCGCTCGGCATGCCCCACGCCCGTGAGCGTAAGCGCCAACTCCACGTTTTCCAAAATGCTCTGATGCGGAATGAGGTTATAGCTCTGGAACACAAAGCCGATGCGATTATTGCGATAGGCATCCCAATCGCGGTCGTTGAAGTCCTTGGTCGAGATGCCGTCGATCAGCAAATCGCCCGAATCGAAATGATCGAGTCCACCGATGACGTTGAGCATCGTAGTTTTACCCGAACCCGAGGGACCCAGAATGGCTACGAACTCGTTATCGCGAAAAGACAGGCTTACGCTGTCGAGCGCTACCTGCGTAAACGACTGCGTAACGTACCTTTTGCAAATATCTCTGAGATCCAGCATGGACGGCAACCTCTCTCGCGCGGGCGCGCTCGCCCGCTCCCCCGCCGTTCACGTTCGGCGCGTTTGTCCTACTCTATCCTCATTTTTGGCCGATACCAGTGAAGAATGTAACGAACCGCGCCAAAAAACGAACGGGACAGCACGCCGCATGGCGCACCATCCCGCATATAACATCCCCGATGCGACAAAGAGGCTGTCACTTTGTCACATTCCAATGCGCGCTACTTTTCGAGCCCGCACGGCATAACGTTAGCGCTGCCGCGGCGAGCCTCAGTCACGGCTGCAAAGAAGCGATAGCCGCCCGAGAAGTTAAAGCACTCAAAGCCATGCTGCGCCAAAATGCGGCAAGCAATGTAGCTGCGAATGCCGCTCTGGCAAATCACGTAAACCGGCTTGGCCCGGTCGAGCTCGCCCAGGCGATTGCGCAAATCATCGACGGGAATGTTTACGAAACCATCGATATGCCCGCGCTCATACTCCCCTT
The DNA here is from genome assembly GCA_938036665.1 of uncultured Collinsella sp. Taxonomy (GTDB): domain Bacteria; phylum Actinomycetota; class Coriobacteriia; order Coriobacteriales; family Coriobacteriaceae; genus Collinsella. The sequence goes on from CALHWR010000078.1 coordinate 6,204, forward strand.
CCGTACGAACATCGAGCAGCTGCACGCTGCCATCGCGTGGCAAGTTGGGCTCATCCTCCCAATGCCACTGCGCCAGTATGCCGCGATTGAGGTTCTCGATCATAAAGCCCGCCATATTGACGGGATCCTTCGCCGATGAATACGGCGGCGCGTATGCTAGGTCCAAATCCTTAAGCCTATCGCCGCGCATGCCTGCCTGGATGGCAGTCGCCAGAACGTCGATACGCTTGTCCACACCATCGATGCCCACGATTTGCGCACCCAGCAGGCGCAATCCCTGCTTCTCGAAGACAACCTTCATGGTCATGGGCGTTGCACCCGGATAATAACCCGCATGCGAACCGGGCGACAGGACCACGCTGTCGCAGTCAACTCCCGCCGCGTGTGCCGCCTTTTCGGATAGTCCCGTGCTTGCCGCCGTCAAGTCGAATACCTTGATAACCGATGAGCCCAACGATCCGAGGTAGCAGCTGTCCATGCCGGCTATGACATCGGCGACGACACGCCCCTGCTTGTTGGCGGGGCCGGCGAGCGAAATGACCGCGTCCTCGCCGGTCACCTGATGCGTGACCTGCACGGCATCGCCCACGGCATACACGTCGGCAGCAGAGGTCTCCATGCGGTCGTTGACCACAATAGCCCCCTTGATGCCCAGTTCGAGCCCCGCCTCTTGCGCCAGATGGCTCTCAGGTGCCACGCCAATGGCAAGCAGCACCATATCGGCTCCGATAGGGTCATCGCCCGCAACATGGGTGACAACGCGGCCATCAACTTCCTCAAAACCTGTCACATCGGCCTTGAGGCGCAGATCGATACCGTGCTCACGCACCTCGGTATGCAAAAGGGTCGCCATGTCGTAATCCAGGTTGTTCATAAGCTGGACGGGACGCTGCAGAAGGGTCACCTGGAGCCCCAGCTCGCACAGATTCTCCGCCGTCTCGACGCCAATGAAGCCGCCGCCGATCACGACGGCACTGCTCGGTCGCCGCTCTCGAACATAGCTGTGAATACGCAGCGTGTCCTCAACGGTGCGTAGGCTAAAGATTTTATCCGAGTCGATGCCCGGCAACGCAGGGCGAATCGGCTTTGCACCCGGCGACAGGATGAGCTTGTCATACGTCTCGACAAATTCCTCGCCCGTCAGCATATTGCGAACCTCGACCGTATGCGAATCGGGATGGATGGCAAACACCTCGTGACTCGTCTTGACCGCAATGCGAAAGCGATCCCAAAAGCCCTTGGGAGACTGCAGCGTCAATGCGCTCTCTTCTTCTATCACGCCGCCAATGTAGTACGGAAGCCCACAGTTGGCATACGATACAAAACCCGTGCGCTCAAAGATGACAATTTGGGCCTGCTCGTCGAGTCTGCGCAAACGTGCCGCCGCCGATGCGCCGCCCGCGACGCCTCCAACGATAACCACCTTCATAGCTAACGCACCACCTTTCCCGTGTAGCCGCTTATGCCGCCGATATTCTTGACACTGCCATACCCAGAACGCTTAAGAAAACTCACAGCTTGGTTGCTTCGCGCACCGCTCAGGCAATGCACGAAAAGCTGCGTGCCCTTTCGACGTATACCCATGATGCTACCCCGAAGCAGAAAAAAGAGTCGCTGTTTCCAGCGACTCCCCTTCAGTTGTCTGTCCCACGGACTTACTGTTCGCTCTTCGCGAGTGCCTGATCGATCAGTTTGTTGAGCGCCTCGCGCTGCTCAGCGGAGTTGATGCCGCCCATGATCGGCTCTCCCACAATGTTACCGTTCTGGTCGATCACGTAGGTGGTCGGGAACGAGTACAGGTTGGAGGTGAACTTTCCGGCCTCGCTGTCCGACTTAAACCAGATGTTCTTATACGTTACGCCCTTCTTGGAAAGCACGTCCTTGGCATCGGCCACCTCGTCTTTGTTGCCATCGAGCGTAAAGGAATTAACGCCCACGACCTGGCCGCCCTTCTCGGCAAGCTCCTTGTTGAGCTTCTCCAGATCGCCCAGCTCTCCCACGCACGGCTTGCAGGTGGTAAACCAGAAGTTCATGACGGTGACCTTGTTCTTGGAGAACAGCTCGTCGCTGTTTACATCGTTGCCGTCCAAGTCCTTGCCCTTAAAGCTGGGGAACTTCGTCTCCCCGCTCTCGCCGTTGGTCATGCCTGCGGTCGAGGCATCAACGCTCTCCCCCTCGCCGGGCGTGCTGCCGCATCCGGGGAACTCCTTCTCCAGCGCCATGAGCTTGTCCTCGATCTCCTTGACCTGCTGCGCGCCGGCCTTAAGCGTCTTAAGCTCGTCAGCCGCAAACTGATCCTTGGCGCCCTCGATGGTATCGAGCAAGAAGTCACCGTAGTTCTTGCCGTCCTCAATCATGGGAGTGTCTTTGTTGGCCGCAAGGAACACCTTTTCCCATAGGGCGTTATCGCTCGCAAAGATCTCGTTTTCCTTTTGCAGCAGCTGCTGGTACAGCTTGGCCGCCTCCTCGGCGCTCGACGGCTTTTGTGCCACAAGCTCGGCAATCTGCGCATCGCCGCTCGTGGCATCCTTCGCGTCGCCCTTGGGGGCAGAGCACGCCGCGAGAGTCAGCGCCAGCACGGGCAGCATCAACAGAGCCGCAATTTTTGACAGTTTCATGGTTCCTCCGTTTATATCGAAACTTATATAGGTACCTATTTGTTTTCGCAGGCTTGCGTGGACTGCGCGGGTTTGTCGCCCGTCACACCCAGCCCGTAGCGAAAGCTAATAGCATCGACGGGGCACGCGCCCACGCATTTGCCGCAACGAATGCACTCGGCATGGTCGGGCGTACGCGTAACGTCCACGTCCATCTGGCACACCTTGGCGCACTTGCCGCACGAGACGCATTTGCACTGGTCAACCTGGATCCCCAGCAACGACACCTTGTTCATGAGTGCATAAAATGCGCCGAGGGGGCAAATCCATTTACAGAAGGGGCGGTAGAACAGCACGCTCAGCACCGCAACCACAATGAGGATCGCGAGCTTCCAGGTAAAGAGCTTTCCCAGCGCAGAGCGGATTCCCATGTTCATGATGGACAGCGGAATCGCGCCCTCGAGCACACCCTGCGGGCAGATGTACTTGCAAAAGAACGGGTCGCCCATGCCCACATCGTTGACTACCAGAACGGGCAGTAGCACCACGGCAAACAGCAGCACGGCGTACTTGATGTACGTGAGCGGCTTGAGCTTTTTCGTCGAGAGCTTTTTGCCGGGAATCTTATGCAGAAGCTCTTGCAGCCATCCAAACGGGCATAAAAAGCCGCATACAAAACGTCCCAGCAGCACGCCGATCAGGATGAGTGTTCCGGTGACGTAATACGAAAAGCTGAACTTAGACGAGCCCACCACCGACTGAAACGACCCGATGGGGCACGCACCTGAGGCCGCCGGACACGAGTAGCAGTTGAGCCCCGGCACGCAGACGGCTTTGCCCGCCCCCTGGTAGATGCCTCCCTTGGCAAAATTAGGCAGGTGAATGTTGGTCGCAAGCGTTGCCGCCGCCTGAATCAATCCGCGAAATCTCGCCAAAAGATGCGATACGGTATTTTTTCTTTTAACCAATTCCGATACACTCCAAGCACAGCCTGATTGCCTTGGCCAGCACGGCATCTGCCTCGCCGCGCATAATGCCAAAGCCAACCATGGCTACCCCAACGATCAGCAAAGCCACCTGCGCCACAGGCTTAATCGCTTTGAACAATCTGACCACTCCTTTCGTTTCGCGACCCATTGGACCATACCGACTATAAAATCCGTGTTAAGCGCGAATGACTATGCAAGGAGAACGTTATGCGCATCTTGGTCGTCGAGGACGAGCGGGCGCTGTGCGATGCAATCGCACGCAGCCTGCGCAACTTGGCCTATAGCGTCGACTGCTGCTACGACGGGCAGCAGGCCCTCGATCTGCTCGATATCGAGACCTTCGATCTTGTCGTGCTCGACCTTAATCTCCCCCACGTCGACGGCATGACCGTACTCAGGCAGCTCAGAATTACCGATTGTGAGACCAAGGTGCTCGTGCTGTCGGCACGCGGCGAGGTCTCCGACAAGGTAGCGGGGCTCGATGCGGGCGCCAACGACTACCTCACCAAGCCGTTCCACCTTGACGAGCTGGCGGCACGTATCCGCAGCCTCACGCTCAGGCGCTTTACGCAAAGCGATGTTGTCCTGACCTGCGGATCGCTGAGCTTTGACACCAAGGCGCGCGTCGCCTCCGTGGGCGACGAGACCCTATCCCTCACACGCAAGGAGACCGGCATCTTGGAGTACCTGATGCTTAACCAGGGACGACCGGTGAGCCAAGAGGAGCTCATCGACCACGTATGGGATAGCAGTGTCAACAGCTTTAGCAACGCGACCCGCGTGCACATCTCGTCACTGCGCAAAAAGCTGCGCGGCGCGTTGGGGCACGACCCCATCCGTAACCGAATCGGCGAGGGCTACGTTATGGAGGACGGCGAATGAAGCGACTGTCCCTGCAATGGCGCATCACGTTGATGACAGCTCTGCTGATATGTTTGACCTGCGTACTTATTAATTGCCTGGTTGGCTACTCCGGCATGCGCTACATGGACTCAATCGGTACTGAAATGTCGGAGCATAGCAAGGCGGAGGCGGCCTCGCCCAACTCGTTCGACCCGACGAGCAAGGAGCTCGACGACGATCTGACCATCGTCGTGAGCGACGCCCAAGAATCGTTTGGTGCGACGAGCTGGTACATAACCGCAGCGGTGACGCTACTCGGTGGCGTGCTGGCCTACTTTGTGAGCGGGCATGCGTTGCAGCCGCTGCGTACCTTTGCAGCGCAAGTCGAGAGCGTGCGGCCCGGCAACCTCGCCGACACAAAGATCAGCGAAGATGTGCCCTCTGAGCTTAGGCGTTGCAGCGCGTCGTTTAACGACATGATTGCCCGCCTTGACGAAGGTTTTTCTGCACAAAAACAGTTTACGGGCAATGCGGCGCACGAGCTGCGCACGCCGCTTGCGCTCATGCAAGCTCAGGTTGAGCTGTTTTGCGCCGAGCACCCCGACGCCGATGCAGATACAGCGCGTCTGCTCGGGCTGCTGCAAGAGCAGACCGAGCGAATGACGCACATGACAAAGACCCTGCTCGAGATGAGCGAGTTGCGCAGCGTCCCCTGCAACGATGCGATTGACCTGGCGCCGATGATCGAAGAAGTGCTCACCGACCTGGCGCCCCTTGCCGAGCAAAAGGGCATCGCGCTCGCAAGCGAGGGCGATGCGCAAACGACCGGCAGCGACACGCTGATCTATCGGCTGCTGTTCAACTTGGCCGAAAACGCCATTCGCTACAGCACGCCCAACTCGACCGTGCGAATCAGCGCCCGCGTCGAGGGCGACCGTGTACTGCTACGGGTGCACGACCAGGGACAAGGCATTCCCGAGCAATACCAGACGAGCATCTTTCAGCCCTTCTTTCGCGTCGATAAATCGCGCAGCAGGGCATATGGCGGCGTGGGGCTGGGGCTTGCGCTGGTCTGGGAGATCGCCGCACTCCACGGCGGTTCCATCGAGGTCGAAGAGAGCTCAGAGAGGGGAACGACTATGCTCGTGACTCTTCCCGCGCATAACATCGAAGATGCGACAAAGGAACTGCCCCTTTGTCACATCTGTTAGTTCGCAGGATACGTGAGGCCCAAGATGCACGAAATTGGGCGAAGCGCCAGCAAAAAGCCCCCGCTTCCAAGCGGAAACGGGGGCTAGGTGAGTTAGCTTACTCCCACTCGACCGTGCCGACGGGCTTCGGCGTGAGGTCGTAGCACACGCGGCAGATACGGGGAACCTCGGCGGTAACGCGAGCGGTGATGCGCTTGAGCAACGCCCAGTCGAGCTCAGGCACCTCGGCGGTCATAACATCGACGGTGTTGATGCAGCGAATGATGCAGGGCCAATCGTAGGCGCGCTTGCCCTCGCGCACGCCGGTGGCGCGGAAGTCGGGCACGACGGCAAAATACTGCCAGATGGTCAGACCCGCCTTGTCGATCTCCTCGCGCACGATCGCGTCGGCTTCGCGCAGCGCCTCAAGACGGTCGCGGGTGATGGCACCAAGGCAGCGGACGCCCAGGCCGGGACCGGGGAACGGCTGGCGCTCGACCATGTTCTCGGGCAGGCCGAGCTCGCGACCCACGACGCGGACCTCGTCCTTGTACAGCAGTTTGACGGGCTCGCAGAGCTCAAACTGCAGATCCTCGGGCAGACCGCCCACGTTGTGGTGAGCCTTCACGCCGTCTTGGGACTCAAGAATGTCGGGATAGATGGTGCCCTGGGCGAGGAAACTGACCTCGTCGCCAACCTTGCGGGCCTCCTCCTCGAACACGCGAATGAACTCGGCGCCGATAATCTTGCGCTTTGCCTCGGGCTCCTCGACGTCCACGAGCTTATCCAGGAAGCGATCAGTAGCGTCGACATAGACCAGGTTCGCATCCATCTGGTTCTTAAAGACGTCGACGACCTGCTCGCTCTCGCCCTTGCGCATCAGGCCGTGGTTCACGTGCACGCAGATGAGCTGCTTGCCGATAGCTTTGATGAGCAGGGCCGCAACTACAGAACTGTCAACGCCGCCGGAAAGGGCCAGCAGGACTTTCTTGTCGCCGATCTGCTCGCGGATTGCAGCGATCTGCTCTTCGATGAACGCCTGGGCAAGTTCGGGAGTGGTGATTCGCACCATGTCGTCGGGACGCTTGTTGGGATCCATGCAGAGCTCCTTTTCGGTTCGATGGGAGTGCGTTGCATGTATGCAAACGCACCGTCATATGACCTCATTATATGCAGAGCAAGGTCCGTTTCCCATCGCTGCGTCAGAGCTTTTTGCAGGGGTGGCAGTTTTTCTATATTCCAAGGTCAGCTAGGCTTCGACAGCCACCTTGGGAGCATCGCCAATAGACTCTTCCTTTATACGTTCGGCATAATCGTAGGCGATACCCACAAATTCCAGTCCCGAGTAACAGGAGTACAATTGCTGCTAATGTTGCCACCTGATGGGAGATGGAAGATGGACTGCGATGGCTACCCGCGCATTCCCATGCCGCTGATGTGCACTGCCTTTGTGCCGGGGCAGATTGACGCTGCAGTTGCAGGCATTTCCGACCCCGATTCACGCACCATCGCCACGGCAGAAGCGCTGTACTTTCGCGGACAGGCCACACTCGCCGCCGAGACAGCACGCCCCCATCTTGACGCCACCGACCCCGCACTGCGCTATTCCGCATGCCTTATCTGCGGATATGCCAGTCTGTCGCTCAACCGTATCGCCGATGCCCGCCGTTGCCTTGCGGGCATCATCGATATACCAACTGACGAGGAACCGTCCGCCGTCCACGCCACGCATATCCTGTTCGCCTCCGCCGCGAGCGTCCTGCTGCACTTGCCTTCCCCATATTCTGCCGAAGAGTTTTATCCGCTTGCGGCACATCTGCCCGAAGGCCTGCGCCTGTTCGCCAGCTACGTGATGGCGCATGCCCTGTACCTGCGCGGCGAATATGGCCGCAGTCTAGGCATGGCGGAAAACGCCCTGATCATGAAACAGGGAAGTTATCCCATCTCGGAGCTGTTCCTGCACCTGTCGGCTTCCATGGCCTGCATGAGCCTCAAGGACATCGACGCCGCAAAAACGCACTTCGGAACCGCTTGGAACATTGCGCGCCCCGACGGCCTTATCGAGCTCATCGGCGAGCACCACGGCCTTTTGCAGGGGCTTATCGAGGCATGCCTAAAAACGCAATACCCTGACGACTTCGCGCGCATCATCGAGATCACGTACCGCTTCAGCTACGGCTGGCGGCGCATCCACAACCCCGATTCGGGCGAGGATGTGGCCGACGATCTAACGACCACGGAGTTCACCATGGCCATGCTCGCCTGCCGTGGGTGGACCAATGCCGAAATCGCTCGTCATATGGGTGTGTCGCCGGGCACCGTCAAAAACCGACTATCCGGCGTATACGCAAAGCTTGGCATCGGCACACGCGCCGAACTGGTCGCGCATATGTTGCGTTAGCGACCGGGCTGCCAAGCGCATCGAACGCGCTCCGGGGCCTGGCGCTTTCGCGCGCTCAAATTGGACATTTTGGCCCTCGAACGGCACTACCGCCACGGGGCACCTTCTCGCAAAATTGGATTATTTCCTCCGATGTTTGCGGGATGGGAGCCAAAGATGCTTGATCGCCGTTCGTTACTTGTTGCCGGAGCGTCCTCGCTGGCGAGCATTATGTTGCCGCGCGTGCCGGGAAGCGCAAACGCCTTCATATTGCCGTTCGCGCCCACCGCAGCCTATGCCGACGAAAAAGATCCCTTCAGGGTGCTCGTTCTCTCGCGCACCATGTTTGGTGTGGTCGTGGTCGACGTCGCCAATAAGAATACGCCCATCGCAGGTGCCCAGGTCACGCTCGCATCGCGCTATGCCGCAGACAAGCAGCTCACCGCCACGACCGATGACGAGGGCACGGCTATCTTTGAGGTCGCGCCGCTTTCGGAAGGCTACGTGGACGAGGCAACGCTCCTTGACGCGTACGACTTTAACGGCGGCATCTCCATTAGCATGGCGGGCTACCGTGATGTCGAGATTCCCCTCGCGCGTATCCAGGGCGGCACCGCCATAGCCGCGCCCACACGTCCGCTCTCCGACGGCGAGCCGTACTTCCGCCAGCTCACGTTCGACGAATGGGACATCCAGTACGCCGACGCCACGTTTATGGCAATGTCAGCGGACGAAGCAGCAGACGACCAACCCGACACGCACGCCTTTACCGTTCAGGCACATCTGCCACAGGGCGGGCAGGCAACATTGCATATCAATAAAGTGATGCCCGCTGCGGGCAGCTCACCCGAAACCGTCACGCAGATTGGCCAAGTCAAGGCCAGCGCATCGGGCGCGGATAATCTGGCGACGTTCACGCTCGAAGACAAGTTCCTCGATGCAGCGTCGAGCCTTCTGGAAGAAGGATGCAAGTTACGCTTTGTCCTCGACTACCAGGGCAAGACCTATACACTCTCCTCCCCCATGGCCGTTGTCACTGCGCCGGCCGCAAAGGCGGAATCGGGCTCGACCACTATCGTCCCCACTACCATGGACCAAGAGATCACTCCGTTTGATTTCCCCGCGGCGTTTCCCGGCATCGGCGGCAATAAGTTCACGTGCTGGATGCCCACATTTCCAATCCTCTTCGATTTCTCGTTTGCTGGATACGTGCTGTTTGGCGGAGGATACAAACCAGCCAGCTATATGAACGATTCGGGCAATCCAGATCCAGAATACTGGAAGAAATCGCCGCGCGAGTCGGGCGCCAAGCAGGCAAACCGCTACCTCGACGAGATGGAGGGGAAGTGGAATCAGTACAAGAGTATGAGTGCCGGTTCGGGTACCGATCCAAGAAACACCAAGCTCCTTCGCCACCATTGCACACTGCTGTTCACGATGGATATCGCCACACAGCTGTACGGCTCGCTTGCCTACGATTGGATGGGCAAAACCTGGGGCGACAACAACGACCCCGCATACGGCAATATTAAGGCCCTCTTCCAGGTAAGAACCGACCTCAATTGGACCGAGCAGTTTACCCTAGGACCGGTGCCGTTTTTCCTAAACGTCAACCCCTGGGTGCTGGCAAAACTGGCGCTCGCCGTGGGTGCCCACACACACGGCAGCGGCGCGGCGTTTTTTAAAAACATTTCGCTCGACTATTCAAACACGTCGGGCTCGTTCACCATCCAGATCGGGCTTGCCGTCACCTTTGGCGCCGGCGTTGCAGGCGTCGCTTCGTCTGCCGTGCGCGGCGCCGCATCCCTCACGCTGTTCATTGGGTACGAGAAGGCAGATGGACACCAGCTTCCGCGACTGCGTGTAGGTGCAGACGTCGATGTCGATGTGATACTCCAGTTCGTAATGTTCAAGTGGACCACCAAGGCTTGGTCGGGGTCGTGGCCCACACTCCTCGATTCGTGGAATATGTCGGTGAACAATGGCAACCAGTATGTGCTCCAGCGCTCTGAGCTCGCATTGGGTGGAGATACGCCTTACACGTTGGATGCCTGCTTCGGCACGCCCGGCAACATCGAGGCGGGCGGCGTGCCGCAATTTATCGCATCGGCCACCATCGTCACCAACGCCGAGCTGCTCGCACGCGCCGAGGTTAAGGCCACTGCCGTAAACGCCGCGCCTGTCGTGCGCGATTGGGATCAAGCGGTCACGCGCATTGAGCTCGAGGCGGATGCAGAAAGCGACGACACGGGACAGATCGAGCATTTCGTCCATGCACTGATAGAGAACGACGAAAACGCCGCGCCGATGTATGCGTACACCCATATCGGGCAGGCGAAGGACGCCGCTGCGGACCCCAACGCCAATTCTGCCGGCGTGTCGGAAGACGAGCGTGGCGGTATCAAGCCCTCGAACGACAACGTGCTGTTTACTGGCGTGCTCAGCGAAGCTCACATGAAGCTGGCAATGATTGCCGGCGTAGAATGCCTGTTCCGTATCGCCTCGGTGCGCTACGGCGACAATGGCCGCTCGCGCCTGGTGGTGCATACAAAGGCAAATGGCACGTGGTCCGCTCCCACGCCTGTGGACTTTCCCCTTGGATTTGGCGAGAACGACGTGGAGCGCGACGGCATATACGATTACGACTTCGACGTGGTGGAATATACGGACGGAAGGGGAAACCAGGACGCCTACGTGCTGCTGGTCTCGGGCGAGCGCCCCGAAGGCGACACAACCCGGTTCGATACGGCAAGCACATCCGGCATACTGTCCGTCGTGCGCCTGCGCATAAGTAATGACGAGATCTGCGTGGTGTCGCATACGTCATGGCGCAGCATCTCGCGCGGCCGCCTGCAAGAGGATGGCTACCATTGCCTGCAGTGCCCGCGTATCACGGTGGGCAAGACGCTGGTCGACGGACGTCTGTCGGGCGCCTACCTCCACCGCCACGGAACCACCGCAGAGAAGGCGCTCGGCAGCGAGGCCGAGGTTGCGCTGGAATGCTTTACCCTGTGGTCGGACGTTTCGGGCGACAGCTTGACGTTCCGCCAAGTTCTCCGCTTTCCTCAGACACCGTCGAGTATCGAGCTGGGCGCACCCGAAAATATCAACGGCAAAATGGCGGTGCCCGTTGTGTACGAGACCGCAGAAGGTTGCGGCTGCGCATCGTACGCCGTGATCGGCCAGTCCATTGCGGGCTGGGGCGTTATGCCGCCGGACGCCGCGGTACCCCGTGCGGTGCCGTGGCCACAACATTCGGGCTTTTTGGCAACCGTCAACGAGCAACTGCAGCATATTACTTGGACGCGAGGCGCATCGGCATTTGCAACGCAGCCCGTGGGTGCCGCAGGCTGTGGCCCGGCATCGTTTAGCGTAAGCAACAACGGCAGATGCGTGCTCTATGTAGAGAACACCGATGGCAAGGTGGGACAAACCTACGACGAAGAAGGCAACCCGGTAGCAGTGATGGGCAAGCACTTCCGCATCTTTGCCAGTACCTTGGCAGGCGATCTGTTCACGGAGCCGTTCGTGATGTGCGAGCTTGACCATCCCGTCGATCAGATAACGACATTTTTGGCGTCGGGAGGCGTGCTCTCCGCACTCGCCACGCACATTGTGAGCGCGGAGAAGAGCGAGGCAGAGCTGCACGGCATCGAAGTGCCCTTGGTGGCGTGTGCCACTCCGACGGGCGCGGTCGCTACCTCGGGCGCGGTGGTGCCCGGAGCAGCAGGCGAGTCCTTCATGGTCACGGTGCGAAACGACGGCAACACTTTGCTGACCGCCGGCACGATCGATCTGTACCGAGAGGGCTCCAGCCAGCCGTTCTCCAGCGCATCCATCGGATTCGGAGCGAACGCACGCATGGCTTCGATCCACGATCCAGAGCTTGCCGAAGACGCTTCGGCCAACGACATGGCACACGTGAAGTACGCGCTCGAGACGCTGGGCGCATGTTTTGCAACGCACCCGCTGGTAGCCGACAACGGCAACGCCGTGCTGGCACCGGGTTGCACGGCACAGTTCCGCATGAGCTTCGCTATCCCCGAGAGTTGGAGCGACGAAGTGGGCAAACGCGTAACGCTGTATGCGAAGGCGCGTGACCTGGTGGCGCTCGATCCCGTAACGCTCAAGGAAATCCGACCGGGCGCAAACTCGGCGCTGGGTGCCGTACTGCACGAGCTTCATGTGCCCGACGCGGCATGCGAACGCTCAGAAATTCAGGTCGGCGTATGCGATAGCGCGGATACGACAGGACTTCACGACGCCCCGATGCCGGCGGACGGCGATGGTGGCTCAAGTGGCGGCGGTACTGACGAGGGCGGCGGCTCCGGCGGAAGCAGCTCCGGCAGTGGCAAGGACCACGACAATAACAAGCGCTCCGGAAAAGCGGGCGCACTTGCGGGCACGGGCGATGTCAACGCTCCCCTTACGGCAGCCGCTGCAGCACTCGCCGCGGCAGGCGCCGGCCTCGTCGCCTACAGCGCCCGCCGCACGGCGCTCGAAACCGACACCGCCAATGAGGTCAATTCGGATAGGCCTCGCTAGCTCCTACTTACTTTTGTGAGAGGCGCCGACTCGGCTAATCGAACATCAAAATGGGCTGGTTCTGGATACCCAGAGCCGGCCCATTGCGCATTAGATGTCGTCTGAGGAGTCGAGTTCTGCCTCGAGCTTGGCACGGCGTCTTTTCGCCGTGAAAAACGTTGCACACAGGACAGCAAACGTGGCCGCGAAAATCGTCGCACCGCAGAACACGCCCGTGGCCAGGTTCGCCAACCAAAAGACGCTTTCGAGCGGTACGATCTGCGCCTCAGCGACACAGCGCATTGCGGCAATAACAAGCGCGAACGCGGCGCTTATGGAAACCATGTCCGCCATCGCCATGTGGACATAACAATTTCGATTCGCTATTCAAACTTACTCGGACAAAACCGACTCGGTTTTGTCCGAGTAAACTCGAGCATAAACTTATTCATGCGATACAATTAACTCGGACAAAACCGAGTCGGAAGGAACCGAGTAAGTGGAATTCATTGGCAGGGAGCTTGAACTCGCCCGTATTAAGAATACACTCAATGCGCCCGAGCAGCGCAATGTTCTCATTTACGGAAGGCGTCGCGTCGGCAAAAGTGAGCTCATCAAGCAGGCGCTAACCGATTTATCGGACGTCGCAACGATCTATTACGAGTGCCGCCAAACCTCCGAGGCAGACAACCTCGAGAGTCTGTCCGCCCTTGCTGCTGAAGCGCTAAGCTTTCCTCCGCTCGCCTTCACGGGCATCCGCGAGCTCATCGAATTTCTGTTTGCCCAAGCCAAAGACAAGAACATTACCCTCGTTCTCGACGAATACCCCTACTTGAGAGATGCGGTTAAAGGCTTAGACAGCATTCTCCAGACCTCAATCGACGCTCGCAGGGAAGACTCACGTTTAAACATTGTCCTGTGCGGCTCCTACGTTGAGATTATGAAATCTCTCATCGAGCATGAAAGCCCCCTCTACGGGCGAATTGATCTCGCGCTTGAGCTTAAGCCCATGGATTACTTTGACGCTGCAAAGTTCTATCCCGCGTTCTCACCCGAGGACAAGGTGCGGCTCTATAGCGTTTTTGGCGGCATCCCCTTTTACAATCGCCTCATCGATCAGTCCCAAAGCGTACGCGACAATATCATCGAGCTCGTCACAGAACCTGGCGCCCGCTTAGAAAGCGAAGTACCGTCCTATCTCAACGCCGAGATCTCGAAGATGACCAACGCCAACGAAGTTTTCGGGGCTCTCGCACAAGGTTACTCCCGTTGGGGGGACGTGCTGGCACAGTCGCACGTCTCGAGCGGTCCGGCCATGGCGGACGTACTCGACAAGCTCATGTCACTCGAAATCGTCCAAAAGCGTGCACCCATCAACGACCCTACGAATAAGCGCAAGTCTGGCTACTTTGTGGTGGACCCACTTTCGCTCTTTTACTATCGCTACGTCTTCCGCAATGCCTCTGCGCGTCAGCTGCTCGACCCGGAAGTCTTCTATGATCGTCACGTCTCCCAAGACTTCGAGGAAAACTACACTCCACATATGTTCGAGGAGATCTGCCGTCAATACCTCGTGCGGCAAAACAGGACTGGCAAGATCGAACCGGCTTTCGATGCCATAGGCAAGTACTGGTACGACGATCCCGCAAACAAAACGAGCGGCGAATTCGATGTGGTAACGCAAGACCCCGAGGGCTACGCATTCTACGAAGCAAAGTTCCGCAAATCCCCCGTCACGCAAAAAATGGTCGACGAGGAAATCACCCAAGTCGAGGCAACGGGGCTCAAATGCCATCGCTACGGATTCTTCTCCCGTTCGGGCTTCGAAGCTGACGAAAGCGATCGAACCGTCTTCATCGACCTGCCGCAGATGTTTGAATAGGACAGACCCCACCCGCATCCCAAGCATCCATTATCTAATCGAACTATTGTTCGATGGAATTCGTGTTGGTTGGAATCGCCCACGGCCTGGGCTATGCTACCTTGACTATCTATATGACTTAAACGCAGCAAAAGGAGCACCGAGAGAGCGAGTATGGCAAAAAACACCGCAAACTATGGTAACGACAGTATCCGCCAGCTCAAGGACGAGGAGCGCGTACGCCTGCGCCCCGCCGTCATCTTTGGCTCGGACGGACTCGATGGTTGCGCGCATGCCGCCTTCGAGATCCTGTCCAACGCCGTTGACGAAGCACGCCAGGGCTACGGCAAGCTCATCACCCTCACCGCCTTTCGCGATGGCTCTATCCAGGTAGAGGACAACGGCCGCGGCTGCCCGCTCGACTGGAACCCTTCCGAGAAGCGCTTTAACTGGGAACTCGTCTTTTGCGAGCTCTACGCCGGCGGCAAATACAACAACAACCAGGGCGGCGACTACGACTTCTCGCTCGGCACCAACGGCCTGGGCTCCTGCGCGACCCAGTACGCTTCTGAGTACATGGACGTCACGGTTTGGCGTGACGGTAACAAATACTCTCTGCACTTTAAGAAGGGTAAGGTCGTCGGCGCCAAAAAGAAGGCGCTCGAGATTGAGCCCAGCGACGAGAACCGCACCGGCACCACCATCAAGTGGCGCCCCGATCTTGAGGTCTTCACCTCCATCAGCATCCCCCACGATTGGTATCGCGAGACCATGCGCCGCCAGGCCGTGGTCAACGCCAACGTTACCTTCCGCCTGCGCATCGAGGGCGACGATGGCGAGTTTTCCGAAGAGGACTTTTGCTACCCCAAGGGCATCGAGGACTATGTGCTCGAGAAGGTCGGTGCCGACTACCTCACCGAGCCCTTCTTTATCGAGGCCGACCGCCGCGGTCGCGACCGCGAGGACCTGCCCGACTACAACGTCAAGATCACCGCGTGCATGTGCTTCTCGCGCACCTTCATGATGCAGGAGTACTACCACAACTCGTCATGGCTCGAGAACGGCGGTTCGCCCGAAAAGGCCGCCCGTAGTGCTCTGACCAGCGCCATCGATGCCTACATCAAGCAACAGGGCAAGTACAACAAAAACGAGAGCGGCATTAAGTGGCAGGACGTCCAGGACTGTCTGGTGCTGGTGACCAACTGCTTCTCCACCCAGACGTCCTATGAAAACCAGACTAAGAAGGCCATCAATAACCGCTTTATCCAGCAGGCGATGACGGCATTCTTTAAGGAGCGCCTCTCGACCTATCTGATCGAGAACAAAGACGCCGCCAACAAGATCATGGAGCAGGTGCTCATCAACAAGCGCTCGCGCGAGAACGCCGAGAAGACGCGCCAGAGCATCAAGACCAATCTGCAACAGAAGACCGACATGGCCAACCGCGTGCAGAAGTTCATCGACTGCCGCTCCAAAGACAAGGACCGTCGCGAGATCTACATCGTAGAGGGCGACTCGGCAGCAGGCGCCATCCGCACGTCGCGCGACGCCGAGTTCCAGGGTGTTATGCCCGTCCGCGGCAAGATCCTCAACTGCCTGAAGGAGGACTACCCGCGCATCTTTAAGTCCGACATCATCATGGACCTTATGCGCGTGCTGGGCTGCGGCGTGGAGATCAAGGACAAGCGCATCAAGAACCTTGGTGCCTTTGACCTGGACAACCTCAACTGGAACAAGGTCATCATCTGTACGGACGCCGACGTCGACGGCTACCACATCCGCACGCTCGTGCTCACCATGCTCTACCGCCTGGTGCCCACACTTATCGACGAGGGCTACGTGTATATCGCCGAGTCGCCGCTCTACGAGATCAACTGCAAAGAGAAGACCTACTTTGCCTACACCGAGCTCGAGAAGAACGGCATCCTCAAGGAGATCGGCGACCAGAAGTGCTCCATCAACCGCTCCAAGGGTCTTGGTGAGAACGATCCGGATATGATGTGGCTCACCACCATGAACCCCGAGACGCGCCGCCTGATCAAGGTGGAGCCCGAGGACGTCACCAAGATGGAAACCATGTTCAACCTGTTGCTGGGCAACGACGAGGCGGGCCGCAAGCGCCATATCTCCGAGCACGGCAAGGAATACCTGGACCAGCTGGACCTGCAATAGCAGCAAATCGATAACGACGGCCCATAAGAAGTTCAAGAGGAAATCGTGGCAAAGAAGAAGACGAAGAACCAGCCAAAGAAAAAGCAGGTCAACGCCGAGAACGTCATCGGCCTGCACTCCGAGGTCACCGACCAGCCGATCACGCAGACGCTCGAGGTCAACTACATGCCCTACGCCATGAGCGTCAACGTCTCGCGCGCATTCCCCGAGATTGATGGCTTTAAGCCCTCGCATCGCAAGCTGCTCTACACTATGTACAAGATGGGCCTGCTCAAGGGCGAGCGCCAAAAGAGCGCCAACATCGTGGGTCAGACCATGAAGCTCAACCCGCACGGCGATGCCGCGATCTACGAAACGATGGTGCGCCTGGCGGCGGGCAACGAAGCGCTGCTTGCCCCCTTCGTGGAGTCGAAGGGCAACTTTGGCAAGTACTATTCGGGCGACCTGAGCTACGCCGCCTCGCGTTACACCGAGGCCAAGCTCTCCCCCATCAGCGCCGAGATCTTCAAGGACATCGACAAGGACCCGGTCGACTTCGTCGACAGCTACGACGGCGCCATGAAGGAGCCGCGCCTGCTGCCCACCACGTTCCCCAACATCCTTGTCTCGGCCAATAAGGGCATCGGCGTCGCCATGGCGTCCGACATCTGCGGTTTCAACCTCAACGAGGTCTGCACCGCCACGATGCACTACCTGCAGGATCCCGACTGCGACCTGCTCGAGTACATGCCCATGCCCGACTTCTCGACCGGCGGCGAGATTATCTACCGCCGCGAGGAGATGGAGAAGATCGTCGAGACCGGCCTGGGCAGCTTCCAGATTCGCTCCCGCTGGCGCTGGATTCCCGAAGAGCGCATCATCGAGGTCTACGAGATCCCCTACACCACCAAGACCGATGTCATCATCGAGCGCATCGTCAAGCTCTCCAAGGAGGGCAAGGTCAAGGAGATCGCAGACATCCGCGATGAAACCGACCTTTCGGGTCTGCGTATCGCCATCGACCTTAAGCGCGGTGTCGACCCCGACAAGCTCATGGCCAAGCTCTATCGCTCGACCACGCTGCAGGATTCGTTCTCGTGCAACTTCAACGTGCTCGTCGACGGCTATCCCCGTGTTATGGGCGTGCGCCAGATTCTGCACGAGTGGGTCAAGTGGCGTATTGAGTCCACGCGTCGCCGCATTAACTTTGACCTGGGCAAAAAGTCCGAGCGCCTGCACCTGCTGCACGGCCTTGAGGCAATTCTGCTCGACATCGACAAGGCCATCGCCATCATCCGCGGCACTAAGCTCGAGGCAGAGGTTGTACCCAACCTTATGAAGGGTTTCGACATCGACGAGACCCAGGCCGAGTTTGTCGCCGAGCTCAAGCTCCGCAACATCAACGAGGAGTACATCCTCAACCGCACCAAGGACATCGCCAAGCTCGAGGGTGAGATCGCCGAACTCGAGGAGATCCTCTCGAGCGAGGACAACATCAAGAAGGTCATCAGCGACGAGCTGGCCGCGGTCAACAAGAAGTACGTGATGCCGCGCCGCACGGGCAGGATCGAGCCCCATGAGGTTATCGAGGTAAGCCTGGAGCCCGAGGTCGAGGAGTACCCGGTTACCATCATGCTTTCGCGCGATGGCTACCTCAAGAAGATGACGGACCGCGTGCTCAAGAAGGCGACCACGCTCAAGTACAAGGACGGCGACAAACCCTTTATCGAGTTCCCGTCCTCCAACACGCACGAGCTGCTGGTCTTTACCAACAAGAGCCAGGTGTACAAGTGCAAGGTCGCGGCGTTTGAGGATACCAAGTCGGCCCAGCTGGGCTCGTACCTTCCGACCGATCTCGAGATGGAACCCGACGAGAGCGTCATCTGGGTCATCGACCCCGAGGACTACAAGGCCGACGTGCTGTTCGTCTTTGAGAACGGCCGCGTGGTGCGTGTCGCGCTTTCTGGATACGTTACCAAGACCAACCGCAAGCGCCTTAAGAACGCCATCTACGGCGGCAGCAAGCTGCTGTATGCGCAGGTGCTCAAGGAGGACCGCGACCTCGCGCTGGTCTCGAGCGACTACCACCTGATGAACTTCAACACGTCGCTGCTCAAGACCAAGACGACCACCAACACGCAGGGCGTCCAGGCCTTTACGGCCAAGAAGGGCCGCTCGGTCACCACCGTCGGCACGACCGAGGAGATCCTCGGCGCCGGCGTCTCGGCCGAGAAGTTCACCGCGCAGAGCCTGCCCTCCGCCGGCGCCCTCATGAAGGAAAATGACATGCCGAGTTTGTTTGACTAAAACAACGGCGACTAAACCGTCATGGTTTTACAAAGCAGCGGGGCCCGGAGCGCAGTAAACGCTGCGCCCCGGGCCCCATGCATTACACCAGCATCATCCCTATAGACAAAATGCCGCATAAAGCGGAACAGACATAAGCCCATCATTCATTCCAAAGGGCTTAGTCGATAGCCTGATAAGGCGCACGCCCGGATGGGTCTTTTTAAGTGAGGACAGACTTCGAGATCTTGTGTTCTCCCCCGCCTTGACTTCAATCGCAGACAAGCATCCCTGCTTCTCTACTACAAAGTCGATTTCCGCACGATTATCTCGCGCCCAATAATGCAGTGGATAACCCATGGCTGAAAGCTGTTGGGCAACGTAGTTTTCGGTAAGTGCACCCATGAATGTGCCGCCGATACCGGCAAGAATATCGGCGCGTTGAGCACCGGCCTTGGAGACCAGCAGCCCTGTATCCGCCTGATAGATTTTAAAAGCAGAAGGGTTAACGAAGGCCTCTAAGGGGCTTTCGATCTGCCCGACTAGGCTGCAGCGCGCCACCGTACCCGACAATACAAGCCAATCGAGAGCATCTCCAAAGAGAGACGCATTGCCCCCCGCTCGCACTACCTTGTATTGAAATTTACGATTCTCTTTGGCAAGCTGCTGTGGAATGGAATCGAAGCACGCACGCGTCTTTGCACTCAAGCGTTCATCAGCATATTTATTGGTGTCGGCGGAATATCCGTCGAGAATAATCCGATGCTTTTCGGCCACATCAATGATTGACTGATCATCGATGTACGTTTGGACCGCCTCGGGCATTCCGCCAACAACAAGATACTGTCGATAGAGCCCAAGCGCCTTTTCATGAAGGCTTGGCGCAAGAGGACCCATTATCTCGAATGATGAGCGTATCTCGTCGACCAGCTGATCGTGCCCCATCGCCCAGAGAAACTCCTCGAAATCGAGTGGAGTCATCTCAATCAAGTCGGTCTTTCCGACGGGGAACGAATACGACTGATGGTTAATGGCAACCCCAAGAAGCGACCCGGCAGCCGCAACGTAATACTCGGGAGCATCTTCGCAAAAGTATTTAAGGGAAGTGAGCGCTTCCTCGCATGCCTGGATCTCGTCAATGAACAGTAAGGTTTTGCCAGGCACGATACGCTGTCCCGTACGAGCCTCGATCGCACGTACGATCGAATGAGGATCAAGACCGCCCGAAAAATCCGCTCGCGCCGACCGGTCGTTCTCAAGATTAACGTAGACAACCGATTCGAAAAGATCCTGGGCGTGCGTTCTGAGCAAATAGGTCTTGCCACACTGGCGCACGCCTTTGACCAGCAAAGGTTTTCTATCAGCTCTGTCTCGCCATTCCCTAAGGAGCTCGTCTGCCTTGCGACGCATACGTAACCTTCCCTCATGAACTTCTATTTGACAATATTTTAACGCGGATTAATTTGTTTTCAGTTATTTTTCTGCGTTTAAAAATTGTTCTATACGGCACTTGAGGGAATTCGCCCCTATCTCTCGGTAAGGACAGCAAGCATTTCCACCAACGCTGATTGCCATGCGTTCTTCTTGTCCTTAGGCGAGCTTGCGAGCGAGCTCTCGCACCTCTTTCAACTTGGGCGACGATGCCATGCTGTCGCGCTCGGTCATGCCACCAATCGTGACAATGCCCTGGT
Source organism: uncultured Collinsella sp. (assembly GCA_938036665.1). GTDB lineage: Bacteria > Actinomycetota > Coriobacteriia > Coriobacteriales > Coriobacteriaceae > Collinsella. The sequence continues at coordinate 26,716 of CALHWR010000078.1, forward strand.
CCTCCCACTTGCAGTACGCGCAGGTTGACTTGTACATAGCGATCGCCGCATCATAGACACCCTCGCTGTGGCTATCGAGCAAAAGGGCCGTCTTGGTGAACGGGAAACCCGTGGCACCGAAGGCGTACAGGCGGTCGATGGCGGTCTTTTCCTGCGCAGTGATGTCAAACCAGTAGATAGGCGAAGCGAAGACAACCATGTCGGTGTCTTTCAGCGACTCAATCACGTTGGCCATGTCATCCTTCTGCACGCAGACGCCCTCATGGGCGAAGCAGTACTGGCATCCCAAGCAGCCGGCGATCTTCTTGCTGGCAACGCGGATGACCTCGACCGTATGGCCGCCCTCACGCGCGGTCTCGGCAAACGCCTCGACCATGGTATCGGTATTGGCGCCCTTACGCGGGCTGCCGCTCAATACAACGATATTCATAGGATTCCCTCTCCTTCATGCTGCAGGCGCGCAGCATTTTTTCTTGTAACCAAAACAAATGGGGTTAATCAATCGCCAGCAGGCCATATCTCTTGCTCAAGTTCCCTAAAGAAGCTCAAGGCGATTGCGATTGCCTTATACAACATCGAAAACCAAAGAGGGGCCATAGCAACGTCGCCTGCCTGAAATGGCACGCTGTCAAGATCAACTACGGGGATCGCGACGAGCCGATACCGCCCGCATGCCCCCTTCGGAATAGGCGCTGAGCAGCTCCTGAGCGTGGGCAAACTCGGGCCCTCGCCTCCAACCGAGCAGGCGGTTGACCGCGAGATTTCCCTGGACGTTGTGGACGAAGAGCAGATAGGCGTCCTCGCGCGAAAGCCCAGTCTCCTCCATGATCGAGGGAACCATCTGCTCGGCGCCGCGCTCGACGACGCGCTGTGCCACCCGGGCGTACGCGTCGTCATCCGAGTAGAGCAGATAATAGTCATCGTTTGCCGGCGGACGCTGGCAGAGGGCGCCCGCCTCCGTTCCCTCGAGCGGCGGCACCGCCGCCAAGGCCTCGTCGATAAGCGCGTCGAGCAGGGCGAACTTGTCCTCGTAGTGCAGATAGAACGTGCCACGGTTGATATCGGCGCGTCGGCAGATATCCGCTACCGTCATCTTCGCGAAGCCGACCTCGGCCAGCAGCGCGAAGAACGCCTCCCGTATGACCGAGAGTGTATAGCGTCGGCGACGATCGATCTTCCCCGCTTCCATTACCCCTCCAATTGCAACGCTCGACAATGCCCGGCAAACGCTCGTTTATCGACAGCAGGCCGAAGCTGTTCATTGCTCTTAAGCAAATCGACATGGATACTTTTTATAGACACCTGTTTATAATAGCTGAAAGAAGGTATCCAGTGACCCTGTACGAGCAGCTCGTTATCGAGCTCACCAACCAATCGTTTTCCCTTCAGGCCGCCTACCGCAGCGGCGGCACGCCCTATGAGCTGAGTGACCGCGAGCCCGAGCCCTACGACCAGCAAATCAGGGACTTCGCCCGCATGATCGAGGAAGCCGATTGCGTGCTGGTGGGCGGGGCCTCTGGGCTCTCCGCGGCGGGCGGCGGCGACTTCTATTACGAGGACAACGCAACCTATCGCAGGCATTTCGGCAAATTCGCCGAGCGTTACGGTTTCAAGGGCGCTTTCGAGGGGTCGTTCTACCGCTGGCCCACCGCCGAGGCGCGCTGGGGATACCTCGCCACCTTCCTCGACACCACGCTCAACGCCCCGCTGCGCAAGCCCTACAAGGACCTCGACGCCATTCTCGCCGAGAAGGATTTCTTCGTGCTCACCACCAACCAGGACACGCAGTTTGTGAAGCTCTACCCCTGGGAGAAGGTGGCAGAGATCCAAGGCGACCACCGCTTCTTTCAGTGCTCCCGCTGTTGCACCGACGCGGTGTGGGATGCGGTCGAGCCGGTCTCCAACATGGTAGAGGCCATGGGAGACGGCCTTGAGGTTCCGACAGAGCTCGTGCCGCGCTGCCCGCACTGCGGGGCAGAGGCGTTCCCCTGGGTTCGCGGCTACGGCAACTTCCTGCAGGGCGAGCTCTACGAGGAGCAGTACCACAAGGTGTCCGACTGGCTCGACGCGCACGCGCGGCAGAGGATCCTTTTCCTCGAGCTGGGCGTGGGCCGCATGACGCCCGCGTTTATCCAGGAGCCGTTCTGGGCCCTCACGGCGCAGTTGTCGCAGGCTAGCTACATCGCCGTGAACAACAGGACGCAGTTTCTCCCCCGCGCGATCGAGGATTGGGGGCTCGCCGTTCGCGCCGACATCGCCGACGTGCTCGCCGACGTGCGCAAGACGCTGGGGAGGTAGCACATGGAAACGGTGAAAGCAGTTCGCATAGGCAGGGCGCTAGCCGAGGCGGATCTTGTCATCATCGGCGCCAGCAACGGGCTGGACATGGCAGAGGGGCTCAACCTCTTCTGCGCCGATGCTCATTTCCGAGAGGCGTACGGCGACCTCGCTCAGGCCGACGGCATCGGCTGCATACTGCAGGGGCTCGCCTCCCCGGATGCCAGCGTGCGAAGCCGATGGGTCGAGCGGTTCCATCAAAAGGAGTATGTCGAGTATGAGCCCAGCCCGCTCATGAACGGGCTGCGGCGTCTTACAGAGCACGCTGACACCTTCGTGATCACGTGCAATATCGACGGGCACTTCGTACGCGCAGGGTTCAACGAGAACCGCGTGCTCGAGACGGAGGGGAGCATACGCACGTCGATCGACGAGCGGCGTCTCGCCCATCCAGACGCCCTCGCCACGGCCCAGCTCGAGGAGCTCGAGCGCCTTGTGCAAGCCCATCGCAACGGCAGGGTCGCCATCCTCGAACTTGGCGTGGGACTGCGCAACGGCATCATAAAGCACATGCTCGCCCAGATCGCGAACGTCTGCGAGCACGCCACCTACATCGTGTTCAACTACAGCCAGGCCATGGCGCCCGACGCCTCGTGCGAGACGATTCTCGTTGACGGCGATATGACCCCGGCTTTCGAGGAGATCGCCCGATGCCACCCCTAGAAAGAGAAGCGCGTAGGCTTCGAAGCCTTATCGACGATGCCGACGCCATCATCGTCGGCATCGGCTCGGGCATGTCGAGCGCCGCCGGGTTCAACCATTACAACCGCGCGGGCATGGCGCGCGCAGGAATGGCGGACTGGCAGCAAGCCTTTGGCTTCAAGAGCCTTTTCGACGGCTTCTACCACCTCTACCCCAGCCTCGAGCAGCAATGGGCCTACTACGCGCGATATATCGATTTCATGCTGCGCGAGCCGACCTCGCAGCCCTATCTCGACCTACGGTCCCTCATCGGCCATAAGGATTACTTCATCCTGAGCACCAATGTAGACACCCAAGTCGAGAAGACGTTTCCCACCGAGAGGATCTGCAACTATCAGGGAAGCTTCGCGCACCTTCAATGCAAGCAGCCATGCTGCGACGAGCTCTTCGATGCGAGCCCCTACGTCGAGCGCATGCTCGCGGGCATGGCGGGGTTCGAGGTCCGCAGCGAGGATATCCCCCGATGCCCGCACTGCGGCTGGCAGCTTGTACCGTGGGTGCGCGACGACACGTTTCTGCAGGGTGCGGCATGGCGCGAGAGCCTCGGACGATACGAGCGCTTCGTGCGCGAGCTCGGTAGTAGCCACGTGCTGTTGCTGGAGCTCGGCGTGGGCGAGATGACCCCCGGCATCATCACGCTCCCGTTCTGGAGCATGACCGCGAAGCTGCCGGATGCGCACCTGCTGAGCGTGAACATCTCGAGCGGCTCCGCTCCGTTGCAACTTGGAAGCAAGGCGGAGGCGATCCAGGCCGATTTGGGCGCCCTGCTCTCGGTGGCGCGGGCAGGTGGCGAGTAACGCGGAGCGGTAGACGCGCAATGAGGTTTTAGCCGCAGCCTCCGAACGAGAGGGCTCGGAGGCTGGTATTCCTGAATCGCAGGTCACGATGGGTTATCGGAATCGTGAAGAGCGGATACCGCCAGTAAGCCCCTTTCGGAATAGGTGTTGAGCAGCTCCTGGGCATGGGCGAACTCGGGGCCTCGTCGATAAGCGCATCGAGCAGCGCGTACTTATCCTCGTAATGCAGATAGAACGTTCCCCGGTTGATCTCGGCGCGGCGGCAGATGTCCGCCACCGTCATCTTCGCGAAGCCGACCTCGGCCAGCAGCGCGAAGAACGCCTCCTGTATGACCGAGAGGGTGTAGCGCCGCCGGCGGTCGATCTTGGTTTCTCCCATCGCCTCTCCAATCTGAGTCGTTTGACAATGTCCAGTAGCTGTTCGTTTATCGACAGGTGCACGCGTTTGTTCATTGCCCCTGCGAAAATCAACAAGGATACTGTTTATAGACACCTGTTTTTTATAGCTGAAAGGGAGCACGGATGACCCTGTGCGAGAAGCTCGGCATCGGGCTTGTCAGCCGATCGTTTTCCCATCGGGCCGTCTATCGAAACGGCGGCACGTCATACGATTTGAGCGATTGCGAGCCTGCTGCTTGCAAGCAAGATATCGAGGTTTTTGCCCGCAAGGTGGGGGAGGCTGATTGCGTGTTTACGGGAGAGGCAGGTAGGCAGGCGTTATGAGCATCTGCATCAAAAATCAGATTCAGAATATGAATATCGTCATCGGCTGTACAGTGGGGTGTGCATATTGCTATGCCCGCAACAATGTGAAGCGCTGGCATATGATTGATGACTTCACTGACCCTGAATTCTTTCCGGGTAAGCTCAAGATGATGGAAAAGAAACGTCCGCAGAACTTTCTTCTTACCGGCATGAGCGATCTCTCCGGGTGGAAGCTGGAATGGCGAGACGAGGTATTTGCAAAGATCCATGAGAATCCACAGCATCAGTTCCTGTTCCTGACCAAGAGACCCGATTTGCTGGATTTAGATACCGACCTGGAAAACGCATGGTTCGGCGTTACGGTGACGAGGAAAGCGGAGCTGTGGCGTATCGACGCCCTTCGGAAAAACGTCAAAGCAAATCACTTCTTCGTTACTTTTGAGCCGCTATTCGACGATCCCGGTACGGTCGACCTTTCCGGAATCAACTGGATCGTCGTCGGTACCATGACCGGGGCGCAGAGCAGGAAGGTTCATACGGAACCGGAGTGGGCATGGTCTTTGACGGACCAGGCGCACGCGCTTGGCATTCCAATGTTTATGAAGGAAGACCTCGTCTCTGTCATAGGGGACGAAAACATGATTCAGGAATTGCCGGAAGAATTCGAAAGAGTGCTGGAGGTGCAGAGAACATGGCGGAAGTGATCGATGGAATCCTCATCAATGAGGTGGAAGCAAAGAACATCATGACCAAGTCCGGTCTGCCGGTAGGCGGCTACTCGGTCAATCCCTATGTAGGC
>CALHWR010000079.1 GCA_938036665.1 uncultured Collinsella sp.
GGGGGGCGATTTTCTACGCATGCTTCATCGTGTGGGGTGGGACTGCGGGGCGCGCGTGGCTTACAGCGTGCCCGTGGCTTGCGGCAGGCCCGGCGATGGATGCGTTACTGGATGCGAGTTCGGCAGTAGGGGCAGACCTTCCAGTGCGCATCGAGCGGGCGATGGCAGCTAGGGCAGACGTTGCGAACCTGGGTATCGCACACCGGGCAGACAACGAAGTCCTTCTCGATGGGCGCGCCGCACTGCGGGCAGGTGCCGTACTGGGCAAGCTGGCGCTCGCGCAGGGCCATGTCCAGCTCCTGCTCCTCGCGGTCAGACGCGTAGGAGTGCGGGCGCAGGACCAGGTAGGCGATGAGGCCCACAAACGGGATGAGGGCGATGATGCCCCATGCCACGTAGGCGCTGGCGCCGCGGCGGCGAGCGTCGATGAACACATAGACGACCGACAGCACGTACAGGGCGATGATAAAGCCAACAAAGGCATAGACGACGCCCATAAGCTGCGGCGACATGAGCTCAGAGATGTACTTGGACATTGAGGTGTACCTTTCGGATTATTTACAGTTAGGTTTAGTTTAACACGGGGGTCGTTCGAGCGGGACGCTGGCGGGGCCCGGCGGCTGCCACGGACACAAACATCTCAATCTGTAACAGGTGGAGGCGGAATCCGGGTCTAGATGTTACAGATCGAGACACAGGGGTCCCTCCCCGACTTCAATCTCGATCTGTAACATCTTGGGCCCAAAAACCCCTCTTACTGTTACAGATCGAGACATTCAAAATCCGCCTGAAGGTTTGTCTTGATCTGTAGCATCTAGAACCAAAATCCTCGTCTAACTGTTACAGGTCGAGACAAACGGTTGCCGTAGCTGTCGGCAGACGAGGTTATCGACGTTACTGAGTCTCCCCTCGCCTGCCGTTGGCGGGTGTTGCGGGGCTGTTCGCCGCATTGCCGCTGCACTGGGGGTCTGCAGACCGTAGGATAGTCCTATTGACAGCCTGTCAACTTGTCTGGGAGGCACTGTGACAGAAACGTTTGATATCGCGGTTGTGGGCGCGGGCATCACCGGGTGTGCCATTGCGCGGCAACTCGCGCGCTATGACCTGACCATTTGCGTGGTCGAGGCGGCCAACGATGTCGCCCTAGGCGCATCGAAGGCCAACGGCGGCCTGGTACACGCCGGCTACGATCCGGCGCCGGGCACCGTAAAGGCGCAGGTCAACGCCCGCGGCTGCGAGCTATATGGCACGTGGGCCCAGGAGCTTGGATTTTTGTTCCGCCGCACCGGGTCGATGGTGCTGGGGTTTAACGACGAAGACCGCGCACACCTGGAGAAGCTGCGCCAGAATGGCGTGGCCAACGGCGTGCCCGAACTGTCGATTATCGGCCCCGAGCGCATCCGCGAGCTGGAACCACGCGCGAGTGCCGAGGCGACGTGCGCGCTGTGGTGTCCCTCCACTGGCTTTGTGGATCCGTTTGAGGTCGCCATCGCTGCGCTGGAGAACGCCGTGGCCAACGGCGTGACGTTTATTCGGTCGGCTCCGGTGGAAGCAATTGAGGTTGCCGGCGGCGAGGCTACCGACGGGGCTGCGCGCTTTACGCTGGTGACGCCTGTCGGCGATGTGCGCTGCCGCTATCTGATCAACGCCGCGGGCAACGGTGCAGCGGACATCTCGCATATGGCGGGCGCCGAGGAGTTCCAGATGGTCTGGCGCCAGGGCAACATCGTGGTGCTGGACAAGGAGCCGCGCGCGCTCATGCCGCTCTACCCCGTGCCCACGCCAGTGTCCAAGGGCGTAATCGTCACGGGCACGGTCCACGGCAACACCGTGATCACCGCGACGGCTGCCGTGCGCGAGCCGGGCGACACGCAGACCTACGCAAGCGATGTGAACGCGCTGCTGACGGGAGCACGCAAGCTGGTGCCCGATCTGGACACGCGTCGCGTGGTACGCGCATTTGCCGGCGGGCGTCCGGTCATCAAGGGAACAAACGACTTCTTTATTGGGCAGTCCGCCGTGGTGCCAGGCCTGTTCCAGGCGGCGGGCATTCAGTCGCCAGGCGTGGCGAGCGCGCCGGCCATTGCTGAGCGCATGGAGCACGTGATGCGCGAGGCGGGCGTTGCTTTGCGCGAACGAGCCGATTGGGATCCGATTCGACACGCGCCGGACGACTTCGACCGTGCGCCGCTTGCACGCAAGGAGGAGCTCATTGAGTCCGACCCCGCATGGGGGCAGATCGTCTGCCGCTGCGAGACGGTGCCCGAGGCCGAGATCGTGGCCGCGATTCGACGCCGCCCGGGTGCGGTTTCGGTCGAGGGCGTCAAGCGGCGCTGCCGTGCGGGCATGGGCCGCTGCCAGAGTGGCTTTTGCCAGAGCCGCGTAGTGGCGATCCTAGCGCGCGAGCTGGGCTGCGACCCCAGCGAGGTGCTGTTGGAGGATGCCGGATCTTGGCTGGCCGAGGGACCGCTAAAGGGGGTGCGCTAGGATGGCGACGTTTGATATGCGCGACGAACGCGCGGAGACCGGAACTGCAGCGTCAGTGTCGACGCAGGCCTTCGACGTGGTCGTCATCGGAGGCGGCCCCGCCGGTATGGCAGCCGCGCTTGCCGCGCACAAGGCCGACGCGCGCGTGGCCATCGTGGAGCGCGAGCAGCACCTGGGCGGCATCCTCCGCCAGTGCATCCACCCCGGCTTTGGCCTGTCGCACTTTAAACAGGAGCTCACCGGTCCTGAGTACGCGCAGCGCTTTATCGACCAGGTGCACGCAACCGACATTGCGCTGTTCCTGAACAGCATGGTGCTTGGGATTGATTCAGGCGAGCCTGCGGAAGACACTGCGGTCCATGCCGTCACGCTCATGAGCCCTGCCGGCATGCTGCAGCTCACCGGGCGCGCGGTCGTCCTTGCCATGGGCTGCCGCGAGCGCACCCGCAGCGAGATCAAGATTCCCGGTAGCCGTCCCGCCGGCGTATTTACGGCCGGCTTGGCGCAGCGATACATCAATATCGAAAACCTCAAACCCGGCTCGCGCGCCGTCATTTTGGGTTCGGGCGATATCGGGCTTATCATGGCACGTCGCTGCACGCTCGAGGGGATTTCGGTCGAGGGCGTGTACGAGCTCATGCCGTACGCCAACGGCCTGCGCCGCAATGTGAAGAACTGCCTGGACGACTTTGACATTCCGCTGCACCTGTCCACCACGGTCACGCGCGTGATCGGGCACGACCGCGTGGAGGCCGTCGAGGTAAGCCAGGTCGACGAGCGCCTGGCGCCCATTCCGGGGACCGAGCGCGTTGTTCCGTGTGACACACTGCTGCTTTCGGTGGGATTGATTCCC
>CALHWR010000080.1 GCA_938036665.1 uncultured Collinsella sp.
ATCCGATCGATCGACATCTTTAATTATCGAGACTGCATAGGGATCCGTAATCCAAGAAGACCGGTAAGAGTTTTTGAAATATGTCGCTGTGTTGTAAATCGCTTCTGGCATATCGCCAAAGTAGACGCTTAACACATCCACTCCCAATCATATTGTCTTTATGGTCAACGTAATCATAACGAAAAGGGCCACCAGATAAACGGTGGCCCCTAAAAGAAAACAAGCCGGCGCTAATACTCGCGCGGGCTGTTGACGATCTCGCCGGCGGCGACCTTCTTGAGGTGCCGGCCGTAGACCGACTTGCCGTAGGCCTTCGCGGCCTCCTCCAGCTCGGCGGTCGTGATCCAGCCGTTCTCCCAGGCGATCTCCTCGGGCACGGACACGGGAAGGTCCTGGGAGTGCTCGACGGCGCGGACGAACTCCGCGGCCTCGTGCAGGCTCTCCATGGTGCCGGTGTCAAGCCACGCGTAGCCGCGGCCGAGGGTGACGACGGACAGCGTCCCCTCCTCCAGGTACATCTGGTTGAGCGTGGTGATCTCCAGCTCGCCGCGCGCGGAGGGCTCGACCCTGTGGGCCTTGGCGGCGACGTCGCCCGGGTAGAAGTACAGGCCGGTGACGGCGTAGGAGCTCTTGGGCTCGGCGGGCTTCTCCTCGATGGAGACGGCCCTCCCCTCGCGGTCGAACTCCACGACGCCGAAGCGCTCGGGGTCGTCCACGTGGTAGCCGAAGACCGTGGCCCTCCCCGACTCGGCGTTCTGGACGGCGCGCGTCAGGTGGCGGGACAGGCCGTTGCCGTAGAAGATGTTGTCGCCGAGCACCAGGGCGCACGGCTCGCCGTTAATGAACTCCTCGCCGATGGTGAACGCCTGCGCCAGGCCGTCGGGGCTGGGCTGCTCGGCGTAGGAGAGGTTCACGCCGTAGCGCGAGCCGTCCCCGAGCAGGCGCTCGAAGTTGGGCAGGTCGGTCGGCGTGGAGATGACCAGGATGTCCCGGATGCCCGCCAGCATGAGGGTGGACAGCGGGTAGTAGATCATGGGCTTGTCGTAGACCGGCAGCAGCTGCTTGGAGGTCACGAGCGTGAGCGGGTACAGGCGCGTGCCGGACCCGCCGGCGAGGATGATGCCTTTCATATATTCCGTCCTCTACAATCGAAAATAGTTATAAATCGAGCGGTTAGTAAGAGTTTGATATTCTATTAAGTTAATCCTTCTCAATATTAACGAAAGAAGCAATTGATGAACAACCGCAAGGACACAACCCGTAGAGACGACATAACGAACGTGAGGGCCCTTGCAATATTCCTTGTAGTCCTAGGCCACAGCATTATTCTGTATTCAAGTGCGTGGGGATATTATCCAACTGAACAAAAATCAATTCTGTTGGATAATCTCAAATTCTTAATAAACGGAATCCAGATGCCCTTGTTCTTTTCGTTATCTGGCTTTTGTTTTTTATGGAGCTGGAATCGATCAAGCGATTTTATAAGTCAGATCATTAAAAAAGCTCAACGCTTAATTATCCCCTATATCATGATTGGAATATGTTGGCTCTTCCCCATCAGGATGCTCGTTAAGTATCCCTATTACAATGGCCAAACTATATCGCACATCATCTTTAAATCAATTCTGTTGGGCGAAGACAACGGTCACCTTTGGTTTCTCCCGACTCTTTTTTTCATTACAGCAACCACGTCGTGCATCTTTCAAATACTCGAAAAGAGCCCTCTAACAAGTTTTAAGGTTCCGATAGTTTTCGGCGCTTCAATTTATCTTTACCATTTTGGAATACCATCAGCGAACAGGTATATCAATTTGGCAGAAGCAAATGCGATATGGTTTGCGCTTGGCCTAACAATCCACTACTTGGAAGCAAACAAATGGTTCGAGAGTTATAAAAGGCGTAAAAGCCTATCAATAGTCCTAATACTATTATTCCTTGTAAACTTACTAAAACAAGTTGTGCCCCCCATTGCTTCCACCGCCCTTACATGCATGGCGGTTGCATCAATTTATTGCGTCATCCCCCAAAAGGCAAACCTACTAACCGAAAAGATTAGCAAAAACAGTATGGGAATATATCTTTTTCATTCTCCACTGGTTTACATTTCTTTTACCTACTGGCCCAACATAGCCCCAATGGCGATGGCAGCAATTAACCTGATTGGATTTGGATCAGTCGCCTATATGTTGACGAATCTAATTCGAGTCACAAATATGGGTTGGATAATCGGGGAAACGCCAAAGGCATCACACGATAAGAAACAGGGAAAGCAATAGCCAAGGAATACAGCTAATTAAACTGTTTCTTCCATTTATCGATGCTCGTCCAGGGAAGATTAATCTCAGTTTTAACGGGATGGTTTATCCAATCAGCTATTTTAAGGAGATAGCCGTCCTCGCGTTCAAGAACGGGAAGCCCCGTATCCTCACCGATCTGACGGGCTCGATTATCAATTGCAATGATTAGGGAGCGATGTCCTCCATTTAAACAGCGAATGCCCGCATGGAGACGCGTCCCCACATAATCAAATTCCTCGGTTTCAATTACACGATTAAGGTCTTCGATATTGGGGCCAATAACATTAAATTGCGTCAGATCGGCTATTTGATCAAGACACCAATCAACATCATGGCTTCCTTGAACCCAGATCGTTACCTTTTCGTATTCCGACGACAGCAATTCCAGCATCTTACGGTCACGTTCCGCATCGAAACAATAATCGGTAATTGACGTAACAACGTTTTTAGAACGCTTAGAGGAAATCTCAAGTTGCTTAGATGGGGGTTAACGACCACATGGTCGGACATGCGGTATTAAGAACATTCTCTATGCCAATAGAGTTAAGCCTCTTCTTAGTCATTTCATCTCGAACACTATGAAGATATTCATCGGATAGCAAGGTTTTATAGAACTTCTTTGTATAGGCGTCGATCGCATCGTCCACCCCAATGTCAGACATGCCCACGCCGAACAAAACAACGTTTCTATTATTGCCCAACCGCTTGGCAAGCGCCCATTGCTGCTGATCAGCCATATGCGTATACAGAATATTTGTGCCGCACAACAGCTTTACGTGTTCAGGATACATTTCAAGCTCTTTGGAATAATAGTGCGTTGCCACATGGGGCAACGCAGCACCAAAGATTTGATCCGCGATACAGCCACAGGCATCCATGATCACATGGTCACCAGAGTTCTCGCTTCCCATAGCCGTATCCAAAAGGAGATAGCGTTCCTGCTTAACACCATCGGATTTTTCATCGTGCCTGCGTGATGTCGCAGAGGCTTTAAGTAGCTGAGTCCATTGGTTAAAGCGCGCCATTAGTTTCTCCGAAATAAACGTTTGAGTAGAGCAACGTGACCGCCAACGACACCCGTCGATGCAGAAGGCTGACACGGTTCACAATATTCATCAGATAGGTTAAAAACGGCAGACACGCTGCATGCGCCACTTTCAACCGAACGAACAACAGGATGAGCGTTGCGAGAAGGCGAAAGACAGACAAGTTGGCTTAGCTCGGCGACGCAAAGCGGATTTTTGCCGTCTTCCGCAAAAGAGTATATATGAATGCGAAGATAGGCCTCTTCATCATCATTTAAAAACAGCGGAACATGCCCCGCAAAATGGCCGTCCCTAGATTCAAGACTAATCCAGCGAATATCAGACTGATCAAGGGCGCGCCAAACAACTGCGCGAACATCCGCAGGCATCAAAGACGACTCAAAACGCACAGTCAAATCAACAGAAGAAGCTTGGATAAGCGTTTGAGACATGGCAGACGATAGCAATCGAGCATCAGCAAGACGATCGCTGAGCAAGAAGACCTTACTTTGTTCTTCAGTTTTTGGCACATTCCCGAAGGCGGACTTCCCGCTAGCCAAGGATGGCTCTTCATTCAGATAACGCGTAAAGGCCTCGAAGAACATTTCATTTTCACGCTTAATCGACGTACAGCTAAATCTATTAGGCGAATCACATTTTGAGCCTGAAAGAGCCTCAAGAATAGAAGAAGCAATGCCACAAGCAGAGGGCTCAGCGAGGTGGATGGTGCCCTCCGGAAAGTCGAGTAGGTTATTCTCACGGTTTATTTCAATTACCGAGAGCTTCGATGCAAGCATTTCGAAAGGCAGGCGAGAGGGATTAGTCACGCTCAACGATACGCCGGCAACACACTTGGCATAAAGCGAGGCGCATTCATCAGCAGTCAAGATGCCGAGGCCGCGTACGCGTGGATCATGAATGGGAGGCATTGCGTCTTCGCCGTATAAATAAACGACAACTGCATCGTCGAGCTTGAGAAGCAATTTAATTGCATCAAGCAACATGCCAGACAAACGTCGATCCTTATTGGATTGATAGATAGCACAGACGGCATACTCTCTGCTTAGATTTTGTTCCTGCGCAGTATATATATCGCTAACGCCAAAATCACAATATGGGACTTCATGCGAATAATAGGGTTCAACTTTTTTAGAAAGCCATCTGCCTATCGTTATGGGGTTTAGTTCATAACGATAACTTGCTTCGGCATTTAGATACATCTCCCCCATCGGATAGAACCAAGGTTCAAAATCCTGAATGAAGTAGAACTTATGGGCGCACTTCTGCATAGATGCAAAGTGCGCCGTATTCCAAGCGGTGGCGATTACTGCAAAAAAATCCTCGGGCACACTCGGTGCCACAAGAACTTCTTTAGGCGAATAATCAAACCAATCCTTTATTTCGGCCTGAACTCTATGAGCACTTTTGTATGCTTCACAGCCCGGCATAATGTAAAAGTAGTTCTCATATCCACGAGAATCTAGAAAGGAAGCCTTGCTGCAGATGGTTCGAAAGCCGCCAGAACCCTTTGCCGGCGGAGATATTATCCAGGCAATTTGTTTCATTTAAAGCACTCAAATCGCTTCGTAGTCAAAAGGATCGAACTTATATAACGCTGCGCGCTTGGGATCTCGAGAAAAGTTAACGGAGAACCATGGATCCCCCTCAGAGAATCGTTCGGACCAGTTATGCAGCAATCGTGCCTTATCCTCAAAATGCTTATGAGAGCGAGATTTACTATCAAGGGATTTGTCAACACATGCCAAATGGTAGAGACATGCCTCTGGTGTATAGATCACCTTTAACCCAGCCTGAGAAGACTTGAAGCAAATATCAACATCCGAATAGTCAAGAAGATACGACTCGTCAAAACCACCCAGACGATTAAAATGTTCGCGTGAAATAGCTAAGCAGACTCCACTCACCGCCGATACATCCCTCACGGTCAATGGCATATAGATATAGCCAGGAGAAGAGCGATGAATGCCTTGCGATAGGTTGACGATTGATTCTCCAACATAAGACAGGCCTGCCTGTTGCACAATGCCGTCAAGATCGCACGTCATTGTTCCAACAACGCCAACATCCTCTCGTTGGGAAAAACCAACGAGAGTCTTTAACCACAAGGAGTCTAGTGCCTGAATATCGTCATGAACAAAGACGAGTTGCTCGCCATGCGCGGCAAGAGCACCGGCATTTCTCCATGTAGATATATTAAACGGGTCATCAAGCGCGTGAACGATATAGCGACAACGAAGTCCAGAGATCGATTGCTGAACAGCAGCTTCCGCATCCTGCGAGCACACGAAAACAACTTCAAGATCATCAAAATCGGTGTCATTGATTGAAGATACAAGAGTCGAAAGAACCGAAGAATTGCCGCGGGTGGTAACGATTAATGAACAGGACTCAGATGAAGAAACATCATAAATAGGGCTATATCTAAAAGCACGATTATGAGAGTTGACCACAGTCGCCTTGATACCGCATCTATCAAGGTGCTCCTGAACCGCTTTTATTCCAGCAAGGGTTGCATAGGGCTTACTATCGGAATTACCCGCAGTCGAATTCTCGCTTATTCTCCAGTGATACAAGATTTTAGGAACGTGATGGATCGTCCCACCAAGTTCGGCAATCTTCAGCACCATGGCATGGTCTTGGGCGCCATCCAACTCGCTGTTAGAAAGGTCAATTCTGTCTAAACATGCCCTTTTAACAGTAAGAAGGTGGCAAATATAATTGTTGTCACGAGCCATATCAAGACTAAAATCCGGCTTAAAAGTAGGATGAGCCAAGGACCCGTCAGGCAATAGCTTATCTTCATCACAATAAAGAAGATTGATTTCAGCATTTTGATTTAAAGCACAGGCGTACTCAAACAAGATATTCGGTTCGAGAACATCATCATGATCGAAAAAGCAGAGGTAGTCTCCCTTGGCCATCTTGATTCCGACATTGGTGTTCTCAGTGATACCTAGATTGCCCTCAAGATTAGTCACTATAATTCTAGAGTCTGCAGTCACATACTCGGAGACCAAGTCGCTAAGGCCCTCGTAATCTGGCGTAGAGTTAACCAGGATGAGTTCCCAATTCGAATACGTCTGAGCAATGACAGAATCAGCCATATCCCTGAAGAAATTCAAGGGAGTCTTATATAGAGGAACGATGATTGAAAACAAGGGCTGGTATGCAAATTTTATTTGCGCTTGTACCCGCGAATCGGATCCAGTCAATCTGCGCCCAGAAAACCAGGACAAATAACGGGGTTGATCGAATGCGGACACATGGTTCCGATCGACCTCATCCAAAAGCTCCTTGAGCATATCTTTCTTTAGATTGATAAACGTATCCAGATGACCAGAAGCCCTGTGCATGCAAATGCACAGGCTATCCCCGACCTCAGGAATATGAAGCGAGAAATTTGTTAAACAAGGATTCGCATCGGCTATTAAGTTATTAAATAACAAAGATTCCCCAACAACGCAGGCTTTTTCATTAAAAGCGATAATACGATCACCCTCAAGGCAATCAGTACCCGAAAGAACACCTCTAACGATTACGCCATCAACGCAGGGAATAAAGCTCTCAATTTGGATAGAAGCGAGCGCATGCACGCCAGAACGGTCAATATTGCGAAATCGTCCACAATGCTCCGCGTGCAGCAAGCCGTTAACTTTCGACTCAATCGAAAACTTGCCAGGATTGATGCGACGCTGATAAATTATTTTATCTCCGCTAAAGAAAGAAAGAGATTGGTCGACACCAAAATCGGCAAGGACAACAATAAATTCAGTCTCTGAAAAAGGGATGATTCTTGCGGGCAGAATTTGCCCATTGGGTGATTGCGACTCCACGGCATCCGGGAAAACGGATGCGGCTTCATACAGTATATATAGTTTGCCGTCGCCACGGCAATTTAGCTTATTGTTAAATTCGGTATTAAAAACTATGCCCATATCAGCAACACTTTCCAACAACTAAAACAAACTCGCAAATCGTAGCCAAAGCAAAAGGGAATACGAGGCATATCAATATGAATCGTTTACTGTCCCCAAAGACCAAGCGGCTCTGGTTAAGAATAAACGATAGGCACGGAACCAGAAGTGGCAAAAGGTAGCGACTCTGGCAACCATTAACTGTCCCCAATCCAACGGGAGTAAAAGACACATAAAGTGCAGTTGCCACCAAAATCACCGTAAACAAAAACACAAATGAGGCCCAAAGAAATTGTGCGAGACCAATATGCTTAACGCTAATCGAATCTGCCGAAAAAAGCCCAAACAATAATAGGCAAACAGCTGGAAGTACCTGAACCAACCCACGGATTGCATTTACAGAAATCTGAGCAGCAAGCGATCCAAGGTATGCAAAGTTCAATGCATATCCAGAAGAGGTTATCGGATTTAAATAATAAGTTGAAAAATAATTGGCGAGTATTTCAGCGTAGCGCAATGGATCGGCGAGAATGAAAGCGATTTGCTGACCAGAGTTGACATCGGAGCCGCCTCGCATATCGCCAACGTTGGATCCGCTAGCCGTTGAAAACAAGAACGGAAGCGCAAAGGAGGCAAAAGCAATCAAGCCCAAAACAAACACGGCAGCATAGTAATGAACTCGTTGTTTCGAGCTAACAAAACGATTTCGCGGAACCATAAAGAAAAGACCGATTATCGGAAAATACACAGCTTTGACTGCGAGTCCTAAAAAGGTAAATAAAAATGCGAGTGATATATTGCGAACTGTAAATTCATTTAAATCACCCCATGCATACCTCAAAAAATAAGCAAAACCGAGAATGGTAAACGAAATGAGCCATGCATCATATGAGAAACACGACGCAAGAAAGATCGAGGTTGGCAGCATTCCCACAAAAGCAAATAGTCCCTTTTTCGAGGGCGTAACCTTGATTGCAATGGCAATTGCAAGACAGTAACTAAATAAATTGCAAATCCGAGCGAATTGAATCATAGAAGAAAAATCGAAATGCAGAAGGCGAGCGAGCCAAAGACCAATTGCCGAGGGAATATACCCAATGCTGCTAAGCGTATAAACGAATTCTTCATGCTTGTTAACTTGCACATGACCAGAAGCGATATCAGATCTATAGGAGCTATTCAGCTCCCTAGCATGCTCAAGAATTTCCGCTCGATCAAAATGGGAAAGAGAGGGCTCTTCATAGCCCTGCGCACGACGGACCGCTTCGTCAGTAAAGTAAATATCCGTATCAGTTTTTTGAGTTTCAAATAAATAAGATGTCGAAAGGGCATTGGAATAGTGAATTTGATCATCCCATGAAATACCCGTCGTTATCGGAGTGCTCACCACAAGGAACACACCAATTGAGAATGCAGCGATAAAGAAAGTGACGGGAAGGGCAGAGTTTCCCTTTCGAATGCCCGAGCAAGCCGTGAAAACCGAAGTTATGATTACCAGCAGGAAATAAACAACAGCATTAATGAACCCATTCACGAATGCAATCGTAGAGCAGCCAAAAACAATAAAGAATGCGATAATCAGCAGGGAAACGTAGTCGGTAGCCTTGACCCTCGCCGAAACAGAATGGAACAACGCTTTCAGAGAAAAGCCGCTTTGGAATAAATAGAGTATTGCGCAATAGAAAATTAGAAAAAAGAAAATGAGCCGCTTTTTATTCCAGTCAGCAATATTCGAGAAATGAGAAGCCGGCGAGCCAAGAACGGTGCAGCCCTCCCAGATGACCGCCACAGCAAATGCCGCAAGCAACAGGACTAATAATTGAGCGCAGCGACCAGGACAGTTGCCACGCTTTTTTTCATCATCTGAGGAAAGGAAGACACAATATGATTGCCAAATGGCAACATCTACAACGACGCAATAGAGCACTAAAACAAACAGCTGTGAGACAGAGTGGTTCACATAAAAGTGCTTCATGCACAGAAGCTCGACAATAAAGAGAAGAGCAACGAAGACGGCTTTCATTATTTGCTTTTGGTTTACGCATCGAGACAACACGGAGCTAATTCACCTTTATCCAAATCAAGCTGCAAGGGCCCTCGAAGAATCGTTCCCAGTCATCTGGATGACAAGTATGGGCACCAAGCACTGTTCACAACTGTTGAAAGTAATATAAGTAGGGAAATTCACATCCAGATGATTTATACGCCAAAGCGAAACGCATAGCCTACTTTTCCTTCTCCCTACTTAACGCAACAGCCTGAACAAGCGAGTTTAAACGCTCTTCCTGTCGAGAGAGACGAAGAGAATTGCAGAAATCACGGACCACAAGAACGGCAATAACGTAAAGGAACACGAAGTTAGAAGCCGACATGAAACCAAATAGACTCGAAAGCCACATTGCAACTTGTGGAAAAACGCCCAAAATTACAAAACTGACGCTGAATAGCAGCCAAAACAGAGAATCCAAAACTTGCATTTGGGATTTTTTTAATTTGCGCAATACAAACACGAATACCAAAACAGCGCAAACAAGAAGCAAAATACGAAGAGAGACCGGCAAATGGATCACCTAAACCACTGAACGACAAGGAGCGTAACGAAAACACGAACCATATACTGCATAGACCTAACAGGGTTAAGATAGCTCTCGCCACCTTGACGCTCGCGCATCTTAACCTGTACCTCTGAAATGGAATACCCTTGCTTCAAAAAGAGAGCGAGAGATTCTGGTTCCGGATTTAAGGTATTGTCGTAATAGTATTTCTTAAGAATATCCCGCCCAAATAGCCTAAATCCAGACGTGGGGTCACTGATTCTCTTGCCTGTCAGAATCTTTATTAGCAC
>CALHWR010000081.1 GCA_938036665.1 uncultured Collinsella sp.
ACGCGCATAAAGAGAGCCTCCCATTTCTCATGTCCAAGAAATGGGAGGCAGTTCAGTGCGAGCTGCAGGGTCTTTTGTCAGGTGACGAATCGCTTGTGGAGCCGCGCTCCATTTTGCTCGTTAGCCCTCCTTGCGGACTTTTTGCAGGTAGCGGTACACGCTGGGCTCCGAGATGCCCAGCGCGGTGGCGGCGCAGGCCACGGCGCCCTTGAGCATGAACACCCCGTTGCCGTTGAGGTGGCGAATGACGTCCACGCGGTCGCTCTGACCAAGCGACGCTACATCCAGCCCGCGCGCGCTCAGCAACTCGGCAATGCTGCGGTCGATGAGCTCCTGGGTGGACTCCGAAAGGCTTTCGACCTCGATAGGGGCGGGCTCCGTGCGCGTCGGCGCTGCGTCGAAGCACGCCATGAGCTGCTGCGCCATGGCGTTGATGGAGCGTACGGTCGAGAGGTCGGTGTTGACGCAGAGCATACCGACGATCTCGTCATTTTCGCGGATAAAGAACGTCGCGGACTCCAACGTCTTGCCACCGGCACCGCGCCCCTCGTAGCCCGTAATAAACGGCAGGTCGCGATACTTGGGGTCGTGCATGATCTTGAGCGCCAGATCGGTGGCGGGACCGCCGACCTTGCGGCCGCTCACGATGCCGTTGCGAATATCGACGATGGCGTGGTCGGGATCCGAGAAATCGTGCAGGACGATCTCGCTGTTCTTACCGAGTATCTGCTCCAGGAAATCGACCATCGGCAAAAAGCGACGTACGGTCTCGTTCACGGGCAACTCCTTTGGGTGAAATCGGAAGGTTCATAACAATTTTTTCTCATGGTAACACGCTACTCTTCATCTCGTATATCCGCAGGTACATTGCGTAATACAGACGAACGGTAGGAATTTGGCGGTAAACGGTTGACCAAAAGAAAAGTTAGATGTTATTTTGACCAGACACTTTCCTGACCTGCGGAAATGCATTATCTCAGCTGAAGAATAGTCTGATAACAAAAAATTATTATTGAGAATGAGAATCATCTTTAATACGATATGCAACGAAGGCACAACCTCAACCCCGCACTGCGTCACAATAGAGCGTTAGATGCGAAACAACTATTTCGAGGATTGGTGGTCAAATGACCCAGGAGACGGTTACGAACGGCACTGAAGCCCTGTTCACTCGTGAAGGCATGCCTCCCGTTAAGGAAATGATCCCGTGTGCCCTTCAGCACGTACTGGCTTCGTTTGCCGGTATCATCACCCCGGCTGTCATCATGGCCGGCGTCTACGGCTTTAATAGCCAGCAGAGCACCGACATCATTCAGGTTGCGCTCATTCTTTCGGCAATCGACACGGCCCTTCAGGCCTTCGCTCCCTTCCGCCGCATCGGCGGCGGCCTGCCCATCGTCATGGGCGTCTCGTTCGCGTTCCTGCCGGCCCTGCAGGCCATGGGTGCCTCGGGCTTTAGCTTTGGTGCGCTGCTGGGCGGCGAGATTGTCGGCGGTGCCGTCGCGGTCCTCTTTGGTCTGGCCTACAGCAAGATTAAGTGGCTGTTCCCGCCCGTCGTGACCGGTACGGTCATCTTCTCCATCGGCGTTTCGCTGTATCCCACGGCCGTCAAGTACATGGCCGGCGGCATGGGCACGCCGCTGTGGGGCACCCCGCAGGCCTGGTGCGTCGCTCTTATCACCTTCGCAGTGGTCTTTGCGCTCGCCAACTTTGGCAAGGGCACGCTCAAGCTGGGCTCCGTGTTCTTTGGCATGATCGTTGGCATGATCGTCTCCATCCCCTTCGGCATGATCGACTTCTCCAGCGTCGCCACCGCTCAGGTCTTCGCCCTTCCCAAGCTCATGCCCTACGCGCTCGAGTTTGATCCCGAGGTCTGCATTACCCTCGCCGTCGTGTTCCCCATGGTTGCCATCCAGGTTATCGGTGACGTCTCCGCCGCCTGCCTGGGCTCCATCGACCGTATGCCCACCGAGCGCGAGCTCTCCGGCGCTATCGTGTCCCAGGGCCTCACTTCTATGGTCGGCGGCCTGCTGGGCGGTCTTCCCACCAGCGCCCTTGGCCAGAACGTGGGCATCATCTGCTCCAACAAGGTCGTCAACAAGTGGGTCTTTGTGATCATCGCGGCCGTCTTTGCCATTGCCGGTCTGTTCCCGCAGCTCTCTGCCGTCCTTTCCGCTATCCCGCAGCCCGTCATCGGCGGCGCGACCGTCGGCGTCTTTGGCACCATCACCATGAATGGCGTGCGCATGTTCACCCGCGAGGGCCTCACGCAGCGCACTACCACCATCGTCGGCACCTCCGTCGTCTTTGGCCTGGGTATCTGGATGGCCAGCGGTTGCCTTGCCGGCGAGGGTATGCCCGCCTGGGTGTCCACCGTCATCGGCTCCAATGCCGTAACCCCCACCGCAATCATGGCCATTGTCCTTAATCTGATCCTTCCGCAGACGCCGGTCGTGGCTCAGCACATCGATGCCGCCAAGGACGCTGCCGTGGATCTGGTCTTGCCCGAGAGCAAGAAGTAACCAATTCGGTGCTATTCGTCGGCGGACGTATCGCCTCGTCCGCCGACGCCATGCGGCGATAGGCCGCACTTCAAAGGGCTTGCCCCTTTGGTGAAGCGTTGACGGGAGAGGGCCCGTTTCCGGTGTAGGCCGGCGCTTCGCACTTCCGCTATGTCAGAGGTGTCAAACCCCGCCTCTGATGTTGAAGGGAGCATTCATGCTTCTGGTCGCTAACGGTTCTGTCTTTACCCGCAATTCTCAGACCCCGTTCATTCCCAACGGTGCGGTCGCCATTGACGGAGATACGATCGTCGAAGTAGGCCCCGAGCGCGAGCTCAAGGCCAAGTACCCGGATGCCGAGTACGTCGACGCCCAGGGCAACCTCATCATGCCCGGACTCATCAACTGCCACACCCACATCTACTCGGGTCTGGCCCGCGGCCTTGCCATTAAGGGCTGCAACCCCACCAACTTCCTGGAGAATCTTGAGCAGCAGTGGTGGAAGATCGATGACAACCTGACGCTCGACGGCACCAAGGCCAGCGCCTATGCCACGATTCTTGACTCCATCCGCGATGGCGTCACAACGATCTTCGATCACCACGCGAGCTTCTGCGAGATCCCAGGCAGCCTCTTTACCATTAAGGATGCAGCTCAGGAGCTGGGCATGCGTTCGTGCCTGTGCTACGAGGTCTCCGACCGCCGCGGTCAGGAAAAATGCGACCAGGCCATTGCCGAGAACGCCGAGTTTGCCCAGTGGGCCGCCAAGGAGCGTCGCGATAACGACAACCACATGATCGCCGCCATGTTTGGCGGTCACGCCACCTTTACGCTTTCGGACGAGACCATGGACAAGATGGCCGAGGCCAACAACGGTCTGACCGGCTTCCACATCCATGTGTGCGAGGGCATGAATGACGTGTGGGACTCCCGCCTCAACCGCGGTGGCATCAGCCCCGTCGAGCGCCTGCTGCAGCACAACCTGCTGGGTCCCGACACCATGCTCGGCCACTGCATCCACGTGACGCCTGCCGAGATGGATATCGTCAAGGAGTCCGGTACCTGGCTCGTCAACAACCCCGAATCCAATATGGGCAACGCCGTGGGCTGCGCCCCCGTGCTCGAGTTCTTCCGCCGCGGCATCCCCGTGTGCATGGGCACCGACGCCTACACTCACGATATGCTCGAGAGCCTCAAGGTCTTCCTGATCATTCAGCGCCACAACGCCGCCATGCCCAACGTGGGCTGGTGCGAGGCCATGACCATGCTGTTCGAGAACAACGCCAAGATGGCGAGCAAGTACTTCGACCGCAAGCTCGGTGTGCTCGAGGCCGGCGCTGCCGCCGACGTCATCGTTATGGACTACAAGCCCTTTACGCCGCTGAGCGAGGAGAACATCGACGGCCACATGCTCTTTGGCATGATGGGCAAAAACTGCCGCACCACCATCATCAACGGCCGCGTCCTGTACAAGGATCGCGAGTTCGTTGGCATTGATGAGGACAAGATCAACGCGTGGACCATGGCTGAGTCCAAGAAGCTCTGGAGCACGCTCAACGATCGCGCCTACTAATTCACAAGTAGTTTCGCGCGCGTCGGATGTTTCGCCGCATCCGACGCGCGTATAGGCGGCCTCCGCGGGGTCGCCGGCGCTGTGCTAGCGCTACACCGTATTTGCGCCCGCCGCGCGGTCTCGCCGGGCGTTACAGAGAGGAGCTCACTATGAGCGACATCATGAGGCCGATCCCGTTTTCGCAGCTGATGAACTGGATCATCGAGGAGCATAAGACCCAGGACGCCATCTTTGGCGTGCGCAAGATGGTCACGACCAACCAGGAGGGTGCGCTTCCCATTTTTGACGAGCGCATCGAGACTCCGTTTGGCCCGGCCGCCGGTCCCAATACGCAGCTGGCCCAGAACATCGTGGCATCCTATGTGGCTGGTTCCCGCTTCTTTGAGCTCAAGACCGTCCAGGTTATGGACGGCGAGGAGCTCTCCAAGTGTGTGAACAAGCCCTGCATCGTGGCGCAGGACGAGTGCTACAACTGCGAATGGTCGACCGAGCTCGAGGTTCCGCAGGCCTTTGCCGAGTACGTGAAGGCATGGTTCGCCTGCCACCTGATCGCTCGCGAGTACGGCCTGGGTAGCCCGGACGGCTTTGTCTTCAACATGTCCGTGGGCTATGACCTCGAGGGCATCAAGAGCCCCAAGGTCGACGCCTACATCGAGGGCATGAAGGACGCCAGCGGCTCCGACGTCTGGAACGAGTGCCGCGCATGGGCACTCGCCAACCTGGACAAGTTTGAGCATGTCGACGCTGCGTTTGTCGAGTCCATCCCGGCGCGCGTCTCCAACTCCATCACCGAGTCTACCCTGCACGGCTGCCCGCCTGCCGAGATCGAGCGCATCGCGACCTACCTCATCACCGAGAAGGGCCTTAACACCTACATCAAGTGTAACCCCACGCTGTTGGGCTATGAGTTTGCCCGCCAGCGCCTCAACGAGCTGGGCTTTGATTACATCGTCTTTGATGACACGCACTTCCGCGAGGATCTGCAGTGGGCCGATGCCGTGCCCATGTTCGAGCGCCTGATTGCCCTGTGCGCCGAGCGCGGTCTGGAGTTCGGCGTCAAGCTGACCAACACGTTCCCCGTCGACGTGACGAGGAACGAGCTGCCTTCCACCGAGATGTACATGTCCGGCCGTTCGCTGTTCTCACTGACCATCGAGGCCGCCCGCCGCATTACCGAGCAGTTTGACGGCAAGCTGCGCATCAGCTACTCCGGTGGTGCCACGGTCTACAACATCCGTGCCCTGTATGACGCCGGCATTTGGCCCGTCACCCTGGCGACCGACGTGCTCAAGCCCGGTGGCTACGAGCGCTTTAGCCAGATGGCCGGCGAGTTTACCGATCTGGACGGCAAGCCGTTCGCGGGCGTCTCTCTCGAGGCCGTGACCGCGATCCAGACCGACTCACTCACCAACCCGCTCTACAAGAAGCCGCTGCGCCCGCTGCCCGACCGCAAGGTCGCTGGCAAGAGCCCGCTTTCCGACTGCTTTACCACGCCGTGCCGTACGAGCTGCCCCATCCAGCAGGATATCCCTGCCTATCTGGCGGCTGTTGACGAGGGCCGCTACGAGGACGCGCTCAACATCATCATCGAGCGCAACGCCCTGCCGTTCATCACCGGCACGATCTGCGCGCACCGCTGCATGGGCAAGTGCACCCGCAATTTCTATGAGGATCCCGTCCTGATCCGGCCGTGCCTGCGAGCGTGCATTCTACGAGCCCGAGGGCGCCCAGATTCGCGCCAGCAAGCTCAAGGCCGCCCGCGAGGCCATGACCGCCGTGCTGCCCAAGCTGCGCGCCCAGGCCATTGCCAACGACGCCGAGCGCAACGTTGCCGTTATCGGCGGCGGCCCGGCCGGTCTGGCGACGGCGTTCTTCCTGACGCGCGCCGGCGTGCCCGTCACTATCTTCGAGGCCCGCGACTCTCTCGGCGGCGTGGTCCGTCACGTGATCCCCGAGTTCCGTATCGCGAGCGACGATATCTCCCACGATGCCGAGCTCTGTCTGGCCTTTGGCGCCAAGGTGCAGCTCAACGCTCACGTGGAGTCCATTGACGAGCTCAAGGCCCAGGGCTTTACCGACGTGGTCGTGGCCACCGGTGCCTGGATGCCCGGCTCTGCGGGCCTGGGCGAGGGTGCCGAGCTCGACGTGCTGGAGTTCCTCGAGGCCGCCAAGAAGGGCGAGAAACTCGAGCTGGGCGAGGATGTCGTGGTCATCGGCGCCGGCAATACCGCTATGGACGCGGCCCGCGTGGCCAAGCGCCTGACTGGCGTGAAGAACGTGCGCCTGGTGTATCGCCGCACCAAGAAGCAGATGCCCGCCGACGAGGAAGAGCTCGATCTTGCTCTTGCCGACGGCGTTGAGTTCTGTGAGCTGCTGGCGCCCAAGGCGCTCAACGGCGCCGTGCTGACCTGCGACGTCATGGAGCTTGGCGAGCCGGACGCAAGCGGCCGTCGCAGCCCCGTCGCCACGGGCGAGACCGTCGAGCTGCCCGCCACCACGGTGATCTGTGCCGTGGGCGAGGGCATCGATGCCAGCCT
>CALHWR010000082.1 GCA_938036665.1 uncultured Collinsella sp.
GAACAATTACGGTCATGCCGGGGATGACGCGCATGAGGGCGATATCCTCGCAGCACTGGTGCGTGGCGCCGTCCTCGCCCACCGAGATGCCGGCGTGCGTGGCACCGATCTTAACGTTGAGGTGCGGGTAGCCGATGGAGTTGCGGACCTGCTCAAAGGCGCGACCGGCAGCGAACATGGCAAAGGTACTCGCGAAGGCAACACGACCAGTGGTCGCGATACCGGCGGCGACGCCCATCAGGTTGCTCTCGGCAATGCCCACATCGAAGAAGCGGTCGGGGCAAGCGGCCTTAAACTTACCGGTCTGCGTGGCGGCGGCCAGGTCGGCGTCGAGGACCACAAAGTCATCGTGCTCGTTGGCGAGCTCGACGAGGGCCTCGCCGTAGCTTACACGCGTGGCGATTTTCTTGACGTCTGCCATCCTAGAGCTCCTCTCCGGCGGCCGTGAGCTCTGCCATGGCCTGCTCAAACTGTTCATCGTTGGGGGCCTTGCCGTGCCAGCCAACCTGGTTCTCCATAAAGGACACGCCCTTGCCCTTTGTGGTCTCGGCGATAATGGCGGTCGGCTGCCCCTTGGTGGCGCGAGCCTCGGCAAAGGCGGCGCGGATCTGGTCGAAGTCGTTGCCGTCGGCGAGCTCAACCACGTGGAACTTGAACGCGCGGAACTTGTCGGCGAGCGGCATGGGGTCGTTGACCTCCTCGACGGGACCGTCAATCTGAAGGCCGTTGTGGTCGACGATCACGCAGAGGTTATCGAGATGCTGGTTGCCGGCAAACATGGCGGCCTCCCAGACCTGGCCCTCCTCGCTCTCGCCATCACCCAGCAGGGCGTACGTGCGATAAGTATCGCCCCAGTGCTTGGCGGCGAGCGCCATCCCGACGGCGGCGGAGATGCCCTGGCCGAGCGAGCCGGTGGACATGTCGACGCCCGGGGTGTCGTTCATGTTGGGGTGACCCTGCAGGTGGCTGCCGATATGGCGCAGCGTCTTGAGGTCCTCTTTGGGGAAGAACCCGCGCTCGGCGAGCACGGCGTACAGGCCCGGAGCGCAATGGCCCTTGGAGAGCACAAAACGGTCGCGATCGGCCTTGCGGGGATCGGACGGGTCGACGTTCATTTCCTCAAAGTACAGATAGGTCATGATGTCGGCAGCGCCGAGCGAACCGCCCGGATGGCCGGACTTGGCAGCGTGCACGCCGGTGACGATGCCCTTCCTTACCTCGTTGGCAACCTTTTTGAGCTCTTCGTCGCTCATTGTGCCTTCCTTTCATCCTCATTAGACAAAATGCGCACGGCACCGAAGGTAATCCCAACACAGCCGCAATGCACGTACGTCATTCATTATGCTGGAAACTGATGGCTTTACCAGAGTTTTTATCATTATTTGAACAATTGAGCAGGCAGAACCGCTGATGAAACGGTTTATCAATGTGAACGTCTTTTGGATGGGACGCGGTCGGCCCTACGCGCTAATGTCCTTGAATCCCTCGCCGAAGGCTTCCGTAACGTCGGCGACCGTCACAATGGCGTGAGGATCGCGCTCGCGCACGATCGTCTTGAGGGTATTGAGCTCCCGACGGCTCACGATGACCATGATCACCGGCTTCTCGGCACCCGAGTACATGCCAGTCGCCTTAAACTTGGTACAACCACGACCCAGGCCATACATGATATCGGCAGCGATATCGGGGAACTTGTCCGAGATGATGAGTACCATACGGCGTTTGTTGCCACCATCGACCACGGCATCGATCACGTAGCCGCTAATGACCATCGAAAGGCCTGCATATAGTGCATTTTCGATTGAAAAGACCGGAGCCGACAGCGCACATACGGCAACATCGATCGCCATGACGGTCGAGCCCACGGGCAGCGAGGTATTACGCGAGATGATTTGGCCAATCGTGTCCGAGCCGCCGGTGTTGGCGCCGGCGCGCAGCACCATGCCATAACCGATGCCCGTGATGATGCCGCCCCACATAGCGGGCAGCATCAGATCGGCATGTGCCAGCGGCGCCACAAACGGAGCGAACAGGTCGGTGAAAAAGCCCAGCAGCACAAAGCCCGTCGCCGTCTGCACCACGTAGAACATGCCACCCTCGCGCATAACGACCAGCAGCAGCAAGGCGTTCATCACGATCGTCTGAATACCAACGGGAAGCGATAGACCGCGCGATGCGCCGACCGCCTGGATAATGGTGGCAAGGCCCGTAACGCCACCGGCAGCAAGGCCGTTGGGAATCAAAAACAGGTCGGTCGCAATAGCGGCCAGAGCGCACCCCAACATAATCTGGGGCAGGTCGTGAAAGAAGTTCATCGAAAGAATACGCTTAATGTCCAGACGATATGCCATGCTGCCTCCCTCAAAAAAGCGCACCCAAACGGATGCGCTTCGAACTTCTTGCTGTATTCGATTCTACCGATTCGCCGGACAAAAACCACCCCTGCGCAGGGTTTATTCCGGATACAAACCCGTCCAACCGTTGGGCTTAGCATCGGCTTGAAGCCGCCCGATGTTTTAGATCTCCGAGCCTTCTGCATCGGCGTTGCCAGTGGCCCAGCGATGGTAGCCAATAACAAACGGGTCCAGGTCGCCATCGTCAAGAACTGCCTCGACGTTGCTGGTCTCCACGCCCGTACGCAGGTCCTTAACCATCTGGTACGGGTAGAGCACGTAGCTGCGGATCTGGTTGCCAAAACCAATCGTGGTCTTGGGTCCGCGAATCTCGTCCAGGGCCTCGGCACGCTTCTCGAGCTCAATCTCGTACAGGCGAGCCTTGAGGATCTGCATGCACGCGGCCTTGTTCTGGATCTGGCTGCGCTCGTTTTGGCAGGTAACCACAATGCCGCTGGGGAAATGCGTCACGCGCACGGCGGAGTCGGTGGTGTTAACGCCCTGACCGCCCGGGCCGCTCGCGTGGTACACGTCCACGCGGATGTCATCGGGACTGATTTCGATGTCGATATCATCGGGTAGCACGGGGATGACCTCGACGCCGGCAAACGTGGTCTGGCGGCGCTTCTTGTCGTCGGTGGGGCTAATGCGAACCAAGCGGTGGACGCCGGCCTCGGCGCGCAGCATGCCAAATGCGTCCTTGCCCTCGACGGTAAAGGTCGCGCGGTCGATGCCGATGACCTCGGCTGCGGGACAGTCGTTGATGGTGACCTTCCAGCCGCGACGCTGGCAGTACTTCATGTACATCTTAAAGAGCATGAAGGTCCAGTCCTGGGCCTCCAGACCACCCTGTCCGGGCTTGATGGTCACAATGGCATCGCCGTGATCGAACTCACCGGTAAACCAGCTCGAAAGCTCAAGCTCATCGATGACACGTGCCAGGCGCTCAGCCGTGGCTGTAGCCTCCTCGCGCAATGCGACGGCGTCGGGGTCATCCCCCATCTCCTCGGCAAGCTCCAGCGCAGCGCGGGCATCGGAAAGCTCGCCGCGCGCGGTGTCCACGGCAGCGATATCTTCCTTGGTGCGCGCGATCTCCTCCATCGTGGCGCGAGCGGCATCGGCGTCGTCCCAAAAGCCCGGGGCGACGCTTTTGGCCTCGAGCTCCGTTACGCGGGTGCGCTTCTCGTCCAAATGGAGGTACGACTCAACCTCACCGAGCCGGTCCGCAAACGCGTCCAGCTCGGCGGGCGTTACCTCTAAAGCCTCAGCCATTAACGATTCCTGCCGTGGCAGTACTTGAACTTCTTACCGCTACCGCAAGGGCACGGGTCGTTGCGGCCCACGTTGACGTACGGATCGTCGCTCTCGGACTTGCGGTAGGTCGTCACCTTGCCACCGTTGTTGACGGCAGCCGGTCCGCCTTGGACAGCCGTGCGGGCCTGCACCTGCGCCTGCTTGCGCAGCACCGAGTCGCCGTTGTCACCATCGACCTCGGCAGGACCGGAGAAGTGCGCACCCTCGAGCGCGGGCTCCTCCTTGTGCTCCACGACACGCGGGGCAGCCTTGATCTCGATGCGCAGAACCGTGCGCAGGTAATCCTCGTACATGGTGTCGACGAGTATCTGGAACGCGCCGTAGGCCTCGGTCTTGTACTCGACCAGCGGGTCGCGCTGGCCAAAGCCGCGCAGGCCGATGCCGGTCTTGAGGTAGTCCATCTCCTGCAGGTAGTTCATCCAGCGGGTATCGATGACGCGCAGCATGACCTGGGTGTTGAGCTCGCGCATCAGGTCCTCGCCCAAGCGCTCGGCCTTCATGTTGTAGCACTTCTCTACGTAAGCCAGGACATCGGCAGCCAGAGCCTCATAATCCTCGTCGGGGAACTTCGGCGTATCGATGTGGCCGGTGAGCTCCACAACCCACTTGCGCAGGCCCTCCAGGTCGCGCTCGCCATCGTGACTGTCCTTGGTGCAGAACTCCTGAACGCAGCGGTACACGGTGTCGTGCATGACCTCGGTGATGTGGTCGGTCAGGTCCTTGCCGTCCAGAATCTTATTGCGCTCAGCGTAGATGACCTGGCGCTGCTTGTTCATGACGTCGTCGTACTCAAGAACGCTCTTACGCATGGAGAAGTTGATGCTCTCGACCTTGTGCTGGGCGCTCTCGACAGCCTTGGAGATGATCTTGTGCTGGATGGGCATATCGTCGCCCATGTCAGCCGTGACCATCATCTTGGAGACGCGGTCCATCTTGTCGCCGCCGAACAGGCGCATGAGGTCGTCCTCGAGCGACAGGTAGAACTGGGTCTCGCCCGGATCGCCCTGACGGCCGGAGCGGCCGCGCAGCTGGTTGTCGATACGACGGGACTCGTGGCGCTCGGTGCCGATAACGGTCAGGCCGCCGGCGGCAAGCACGCGCTCGCGCTCGGCCTTGCAGGTCTCCTTGGCCTCGGCGTTAAACTGCTCAAGCTGCTCGGGCGTCACGTCCTCCATGGTCAGGCCCTCGTACTCAAGGCGCTCGCGCACCAGCTCGTCGGGGTTGCCGCCCAACAGGATGTCGGTACCACGACCGGCCATGTTGGTAGCGATGGTCACGGCGCCGTAGCGTCCGGCCTGGGCAACGATATGAGCCTCGCGCTCATGGTGCTTGGCGTTGAGGACCTCGTGCGCGATGCCGCGCTTGGTAAGGGCGGCCGACAGCTTCTCGGAGCTCTCGATGGAGACGGTGCCCACCAGGACCGGCTGGCCCTTGGCGTGACGCTGCTCGACATCGTCGGCGACGGCGTTGTACTTGGCCTGAATGGTACGGTACACCAGGTCCTCGTGGTCAACACGCTGAACGGGTTTGTTGGAGGGGATAACCTCGACGGGCAGCTTGTAGATCTCGCGGAACTCGGCATCCTCGGTGAGTGCCGTACCGGTCATGCCGGAGAGCTTGTCATACAGACGGAAGTAGTTCTGCAAGGTGATAGTGGCCAGCGTCTGGTTCTCCTCGCGTACAAGCACGCCCTCTTTGGCCTCGATGGCCTGGTGCAGGCCCTCGGAGTAACGGCGGCCTTCCATAATGCGGCCGGTGAACTCGTCGACGATCTTGACCTCGCCGTTGGTGACCACATACTGCTTGTCGCGGTGGAACATGTACTGGGCCTTCAGCGCCTGCTGCAGGTGGTTGACCAGCTGGCCGGAGAGATCGGCATAGATGTCATCGATACCCAGGCGGCGCTCGATCTTCTTAAGACCGCGCTCGGTGGCAGCGATGGTGTGCTTAGCCTCGTCCATGACGTAGTCGCCCGTGGGTTCAACGTCCTCGGTGGCGGTAAGCATGTCGTGCGACACGTCCTCGCCGCGCTCAAGGCCACGCACGGCACGCGCGAAGTCCTTGTAGGTACTGGCGGACTTGGTGCCAGCGCCCGAGATGATCAGCGGGGTGCGAGCCTCATCGATCAGGATGGAGTCAACCTCGTCGACGATGGCGTAATGGTGGCCGCGCTGCACGCGCTGCTCGGGACGGGTAACCATGTTGTCGCGCAGGTAATCAAAGCCGAACTCGGAGTTGGTGCCGTAGGTGACGTCGGCCTGGTAGGCCGGGCACTTGAGCTCGAGCGGCATGTTGTTCTGGAGCAGACCGACGGTCATGCCCAGGTACTTATAGATGCGGCCCATCCACTCGGAGTCGCGCTTGGCAAGGTAATCATTGACAGTAACGACGTGCACGCCCTTGCCGGCAATAGCGTTGAGATAGCCGGCCAACGTGGAGACGAGGGTCTTGCCTTCGCCGGTCTTCATCTCGGCGATATGGCCCTCGTGAAGCGCCATGGCGCCGATGAGCTGCACATCAAAGTGGCGCATGCCCATAGTGCGCTTGGAGGCCTCGCGCACGGTGGCAAAAGCCTCGGGGAGCATGTCGTCGAGCGACTCGCCGTTGGCGTAGCGCTCACGGAACTTATCGGTCTGGGCGCGGAGCTCTTCCTCGGTCATCTTCTCAAACTGGGGCTCAAGACCGTTGATCTGGTCGACGATCTTGTAGTAGCGCTTAAGGTCCTTATCGGATCCAAAGGACAGCAGCTTTGACATGAATCCCATGTGGTTTTCCTTTTTGGCCATCGCCCACGCCGTGCAGCTGCGGGCGAGTTAAACACAGATGATTGTACTTTAGCCAAACAAGGCGCGGCCTATACGGTCGACCTCGACCGCCACGTAATAACTATGACCAACCTGCCACAATGGGACAGGTTTATTTTGGCAAGTTTTATCTGAGCAAACGCCGTCTCTCTGCCATGTGGTGCCACGGGGACAGGTTAGTTTGCACCAATAAAAAGAAAAGGGCCGCGCACCCAAACGGATGCACGGCCCTTATGCCATGAATGCGAGTGATTCCGCGGCGAGCTATTTACTCAGCAGCCTCGGTGGTCTCGGCCTCGGCAGCGGCCTCCTCGACGGGAGCCTCTGCGGGAGCCTCGGCAGCCTGCTTGGCAGCCTCCTCGGCGAACTTAGCAGCACGCTTAGCCTTCTCGGCGGCCTTAGCCTCAGCGGCGGCCTTGCGAGCGGCCTCGGCCTCAGCAGCCTTGGCGGCCTTGGCAGATTCGATGGCCTCATAAACGCCCAGCTCCACAACGCCCGCGATGACGGGAACTCTGTGGTCGATGACCTTGACGGCCAGCTCTAAGATCTTCGTGCGCGCGGCCTTGGGCACGGCGGTATTTTCGCCGGTGCCGCCCAGCAGCAGAAGGCTGCCCGCGCCCTTGCTGATCTGGTCCTCCAGAATGGCGGTGAGCGCCTTTTCGTTGACCGTTACGCCGTCGGCCAGCATCGGGGAGATGACAGCCGTCATAATACCGAGATTTTTCATAGCAAAGCTCCTTCCTGTGATCAGACTCTCTTGGTCTGAATCATTTTCTTGTTGGCAAAGTTGTAGCCGGTCTCCAGCGCCTCGAACACCGTGCGGGCGAGGATCTTGGAGATGCGAATGAGCGCGTCGACGGTGTTGCCGCCCAGGTGCGGCGTGAAGATGACGTTGGGCAGCGAGAGCAGCGGCTCGTCCTGCTCCGGCGGCTCCTTTTCGAGCACGTCCAGCATGGCCGAGGCGATCTCGTGGTCAACGAGCGCCTGATAGAGCGCCTTCTGGTCCACGACAGGCCCGCGGCTGAGGTTGATGAGTGAGGCCGTGGGCTTCATCTGGCGGAACTGCTCGGTGGAGATCATGCCGCGCGTTTCCGGCGTGAGGTGCAGCTGGATCGTGACATAGTCGGCCTCGCGAAGGCCCACTTCCAGCGGGTCCGCCTTCGTGACGCCCAGCGCGGCCATCTGCTTGGAGGTGACGAAGGGATCGAAGGCCATGACCTTCATGCCGAAGGCCTGCGCTTTCGCCGCAACATCGCGTCCGATGCGGCCGAAGCCGATGATGAGC
>CALHWR010000083.1 GCA_938036665.1 uncultured Collinsella sp.
CACCGAGCAGACTGAAGCCCACCGGCCTAATGGCTTGGCGTCAGCATGCCGCGATTCGGTCGCACGGAGAGCATTTCCCAGTTGACAAAACTATAGGAACACCCCCCATAACTATATGAATTGACCTGCTGACTCCAATGAAGATTGGAGGGCAACTGCCAGGGGTGACGGCCCAGCGAGTGTTATTTTGCGAGCTATGCGCGTTGAAAGCGACCTTTCGTGGCATAAACTACTTGCCGGAAGCCGCGGCTTTCAGAGTACGGCTTACGTGTACGTTTAACCTCCGTGGGCGACGGGGTGCCGCAAGGCGTAGAATATCGCCCACCTGTAGGGGCCTGCAGCGATGCGGGCCCCACTTCGTATGAAGAGGCGCAACCGGTGAAGGTCGTATCCATCTCCCAGGACTTCTTTGACCTCGTCGAGGGCGACCGCGAGCTCATGCTTAAGCACAATCTCCCCTGCATCGTGGTGGTGAGGCTGCGTTTCCGCGGGAAGCGCAGGGACTTCGCCGTGCCGCTGCATTCCAACATCGCCCCCAACGTGCCCAAAGACCAGTACTTTGCGTTGCCACCCCGCCCCACGACGAGCCCCGGCTGTCGCCACGGCATCCACTACATCAAGATGTTCCCCATAACCAAGTCCTACCAGCGCCGCTTCAGGACCGAGGGCTCGGCCTACTACGAGACGCTCCAGCGCATCATCGACGGCAACATCAAGCGCATTGTCTCCGAGTGTCAGGCGTACCTCGACCGCTACGAGCGCGAGGGAAGGCCCCGCTTCGCCGTCGACATCGACCGCATCGTGGGCCTGCTGGAGGGCGAGAAGTAGGGCGCCTCGGCTCAACCCCGAGCATGCGGAACCGCTTCACATTTTTGAACGCCGCGCGCCCCAAATACCCGAGAAATAGGCCATGAGGTGCGGCGGCGCACTCGTGCCTGCGCGCAGCCATCTCCATCAGCGTCTACGGTGCGCTACAACATCGCGGGCAAACCGCCTGACAAGCCGAGCATTCTGATCGTTCCGTCTATGAGCTACGTTGCCGTGCGGGGCAAGGGCGATCCCAATGCCGAAGGCGGCGCGTAGCAGAACGCGCTGCCGATGCCCTACGGCGTTGCCTATACCATCAAGATGTCGAAGAAGGGCCCGCGTGAAATCGAAGGCTATTTCGACTTCGTCGTGCCGCCACTCGAGGGCTTCTGGTGGCAAGACCGCGCCGATGGCGAGATCGATTACACGAGGAAGGACGACTTCAACTTTATCTCGTGCATCCGCCTGCCCGATTTCGTCACTCGCGAGGATTTCGACTGGGCCGTTTCGGAAGCTGCCACCAAGAAGAAGCTGGACTTCTCGGCGGTCGAGCTGCTGAGGGTCGACGAGGGCCTTTGCGTTCAGTGCATGCACACTGGGCCTTACGACGACGAGACGACGACCATAGACGCCATGCGCACATTTGCAGCGGAACGGGGCTACGCCCCCGACTTCTCCGAATTCCGCCTGCATCACGAAATCTACCTTTCCGATCCGCGCAAGTGTGTGCCGGAGAAGCTCAAGACCGTGATCCGCCATTCCATCAAGCCGATTTAGCGAAACGAGCGCCGCCGTGCGGTCCGGCTTTTGGGGTTTATCAATTGGCAGTCCGCGATGATCGAGCAGGCTGCCTGCCTCCCGGCAGGTGCGTAATTCCTTTAGTCGATTCATCTCGAGGTGCGTTCTTTGCTCATCTTGTGGCGCAGAGTTATGAAACTCCCAAAAGTGTAATCAGATTCGAGTTTTAGGAGCAGCTCTTGAAAGGCGATAGACTGAAACGCCGTAATAGATACCTCGAGGAAGCGATGCTCTTTCGTGATGCCGACCTTATCAAGGTAAGCACGGGCGCGCGAAGGATAAAGCGCAGGGGACGACCTCTCTATGCCACACGTTACGACCTGCACGTTAAGGCGCTCCTCAAGACGAATTCAAATGAATGAGTGAGCATCATTGTCCCCGAGGGCAAAGCAAGGCCGTTTTAGGGGCAGCGAAACTGGATTTATCGATCCTCTTGATCCAATCCAAGTTCTTTCAACTCTTTTTCGTTTTGGATATCTTCGGCGGTATTCTTGCCAGTGACAGCACCGTAGGCCTCTTTTATGCCGTTTTTCACTGCCCATTTGATAACGAAATACAGCGCAATCATCATTCCGAGCAGTTGCGGTGAGTGTCGACATTCGCCGATATAACATGGACACAACGTCCCGTTTGTGTTCTTCAATCGCCTGCACGTTCTTCCTATTCTTGGGTTGTCGAACAAGCCATAGAGAAAAGGAAGAAAACATGGACACCGACAAGACCTGCGCGGAATCGATCGCCAAGCAATACGCGCCCAAAAGCGCCTCCAAGCTCACCGCGCTCAAGAAGCTCGATGCCAAAGCAAAGCGCCCCGCGAACGTCTTCGCCTACAGCTTTGGCATCGCTTCCTCGCTGTTGTTGGGTGTGGGCATGTGCCTGACCATGGGTGTGCTGGGACCTGGCGAGGGCACGTTGTTTGTGCTCGGAATCGTCCTTGGTATCTTGGG
Organism: uncultured Collinsella sp.; assembly: GCA_938036665.1. Lineage (GTDB taxonomy): Bacteria > Actinomycetota > Coriobacteriia > Coriobacteriales > Coriobacteriaceae > Collinsella. Next base: position 2,553 of record CALHWR010000083.1, read on the forward strand.
TATCGCAGGCGCAAGCGTGAACCTTGTTCTGTATCGCTGGATTCTGGAAACCTCTAAGAAGAAATACGCCTTTGAGATAATGGAGCTTGCCAAGGGAATTGCCGGCGAATAGCTTTTGGCATCAGGGAGAGGCAGGCTTGGGTGAACAGGCAGCAGAGCAGATACTTTACGACGGCGCAGCTTATGGACGAGGCTTTGCTCGACTTGCTGCAGAACAAGGGCGCGGAGTTCATAACCGTTAAGGAGATTTGCAAGAAGGCCGGGGTGGGGCGCTCTACGTTCTACCTTCACTGCCAGGGTGTCCCTGACCTCGTGAAGGAGTGTTCGGAGCATGTGAACACCAAGTTCTTCGAGCGCTTTGAACAAAGCGCCGCAGACACGATCGGGGCTATCCGTACGGCTTCCCTCGATGAGCTCGTTTTCGTAACCGACGAGTATCTGAGGCCCTACCTCGAGTTCGTCCAAGACAACTGCTCCATCTATCGCGCGATGCTCGCAAACGGGCATACGCTGCAAGCTCAGGAGCGATTCGAGGCCCTAGCGAAGCACATCATCGACCCAGTGTTGGAGCGCTTTGGCTATCCCAGCGAGCAGCGGGCCTTCGTCATCAGTTTTTATGTGCATGGGCTCTCTGCCGTGGTACAGGACTGGATTCGGAGCGGCTGCGAAACGCCTATCGATGAGATGGCGCGCATTATCAAAACCTGCGTGCACCCGAACGGCACGAACCGACGTCTTGCCAACGCTAAAGAGAGGCGCGAATGAAACGATGTGACGGCGACGCCCCCTAGGCGCCAAGAGCGCGGGCCGCGCATCCGCCTTGAGAATACTGCGGAAGGAACGGGAAGCGAAAGCAGCAATCTACCTTGGTAAAGGGCGTGTATCCCTTTCCGCTGCTCGCGCGGGGCGGCTCCAGCCGTGCCGGGATCTCCAGCGCGGCCTCGAAGCCGTTTGCGGCGAGAACCAAGGAGGAGGGTTTCCCGTGATAGCGATAGGACGGAGGGGTTTCTGTAGGCGTGTAACCAGTAGGAGCTACTTATCGAAGCCCGCCGCCGCTGAGCTGCTCCTTGTAGTTCTCGCCCCAAGCTCTCATTGCGTCAAGAACGGGTCTGAGTGTCTGTCCCAGGTCGGTGAGCGAGTACTCCACCCGTGGGGGCACCTCTGCGAACGCTTCACGATGAACGAGCCCCGTTTCCTCCATGGTTCGTAGGTTGCTGGTCAGAACTTTCTGCGAAATCTTGCCGATCGAGCGTTGCAGCTCCTTAAAGCGCATCGTGCCTTTGAGCGAGAGTTCGCGCAGGATGAGCACCTGCCACTTGTTGCCGATGAGCAAAAGCGTTGTCTCCACTGGGCAGGCAGGCAGGTTCTCCAAAGTCGGTGTTGTCATGTTCGCGAAACCTCCGTCTGCAATCATGCACGTCATTTACATTAGTTTCCTTTTGGTGCTTACAGCACTTTTATGTGCCTACTTTCCATTATATACCTTTGACGCGTATCGTATGAGCTGCAAGGAAAGCGGCGTCGAGTGCCGCAGGTCGAAAGGAAAGCATGATGACCAAGAAAATCGCAGTTGTAGCAGCGAACGGCAGGGCCGGCAGCCTCATCGTTGAGGAGGCCGTGCGTCGCGGATTCGACGTGACCGCCATCGTACGCGGCGAGAATAGGACCGCCGCTCAGAACTCCGTCATCAAAGACGCACTCGAGCTCACGACGGAAGACCTCGAAGGATTCGACGCCGTGGTGGACGCCGTGGGCGGCTGGACGCCCGAGACCGTCCCCGGTATCACCGACGCGGGCATCCACTTGGCTAATGTGCTGGTCGGCACCGATGTGCGCCTGCTCATAGTGGGTGGCGCGGGCTCGCTGTTCGTCAACCCCGAGCATACGGTCACCGTCGATATGGGCCCGGACTTCCCCGATGACTGGAAGCCGCTGTCCGCCGCGGCCGGCAAAGTCCTTGCTCACCTTCGCGAAACGGACGGCCTCAAATGGACCTTCGTTTCCCCTGCTGCTGACTTCCAGGCCGACGGCGAGCGCACCGGTGAGTATATCTTGGCGGGCGAGGAGTTCACACTCAACAGCCGCGGCGAGTCAACGCTCTCGTACGCTGACTATGCGATCGCCATGGTCGATGAGATCGAGTCCGGTGACCACGTCGCCCAGCGCATCTCGGTTGTGAGCAAGTAGCTTCATGCCGTTTGGGAAACGGGAGGGTCGATTCCAGTCGCGTCGACCCTCCCGTTGCGTACCGGGGCAACCAGTCTTGTTGCCTAAGTTGTAACATCTTAAACAATGGTTGAGTTTAAAAAGGGGCGTTTTTGGTACTACCGAGCGTGAGCGTTCTCGTAGGCCTCTTTGATATCTTCTGGCAAACCGTCGGGAATCATGGCCCTCAGCTCAGTCTCATTCTCGCCCTGATTCAGCTGCCCGTAGAACCAGCATTTGTACTTCAGCATGTCCAGCGCGCGGTTCATGTTCGCGATCTCTAGCTCCATGTGGGCCTTCCGCTCCTCGAACATGGCCTTGCGTTTGGGGTATGTCGATGGACCCTCCGCGCACCATTCCATGAACAGCCGGATGTCCTTGATCTCCATCCCCGCTTTCTTGAGGCATTCGATGACCCGAAGCGCCTCGAGTTCCGTATCGCCGAATTGCCGAATGCCGGACGTCCGCTCCAATGCCGGGAACAATCCCTGCTTGTCGTAATAGCGCAGCGTTGAGGCGGGCAAACCGAACATCTCCGAAACCTGTCCGATTGTGTACATGGCTCCTCCGAATCAATCTCGAATTCATTCCTTGACCTAAAGTCAGGTTTAGGTATTACCTTCATTCTCGTCATTAGAACAGGGATTGCAAAGGGTGTTCCGTAATGCGGAAACAGATTTGCACCTAAACCATCGACAGGGGGAGATCGATCATGGCAATTAAACAGACGGCAGGCAGGGATGCCCTGGGGGAGTTCGCCCCCAAGTTCGCACAGCTCAATGACGATGTGCTGTTTGGCGAGGTGTGGAGTCGAGAAGACGGGCTTTCCCTTCGAGACCGCAGCGTGGTGACGGTTGTGGCCCTGATGGCGCAGGGACTGACGGACTCTTCGTTTAAATATCATCTGATGTCCGCAAAGAACAACGGGGTGACCAGGGCGGAGATAGCGGAAATCCTTACGCACGCGGCGTTTTATGCGGGATGGCCCAAGGCGTGGGCGGCCTTCCGCATGGCAAAGGAGGTCTGGGCGGATGACGATGCCGCTGATGCAAAAGCCGAGCACCAAAACGAGATGGCCTTTCCCATCGGTGCCCCCAACGACGCATTCGCGAAGTACTTTATCGGGCAAAGCTACCTCGCGCCTCTATCAACCGAGCAGGTTGGCGTCTACAACGTGACGTTCGAGCCCGGCTGCCGCAACAACTGGCACGTGCACCACGCCAAAAACGGCGGCGGACAGATTCTCATCTGCGTGGCTGGTCGAGGGTTTTACCAGGAATGGGGTAAGCCGGCGCAGAAACTGCACCCTGGCGACGTGGTCAACATTGCCCCAGGGGTGAAGCACTGGCACGGAGCCGCACCCGACAGCTGGTTCTCACATCTCGCGTTGGAGGTTCCGGGCGAGGAAGCCTCCAACGAGTGGTTGGAACCTGTGAACGATGAGGATTATCTCAAAGCGACTGACAAGGAGGCTTAAATACCTTCGCCGTCCGCGCCGCCGAGAGCAGGGCGCCCAAATCGGCCTGGATCGCCCCTGCCTTGCTTCCAAGCTGCAGCGGAGCCGAGCCGCCCGAGATGTTTACGCTCAGCAGGTGCGCATCCGGCAGCTTCGCGGTCATGCTCCAGAACGGGAGCG
>CALHWR010000084.1 GCA_938036665.1 uncultured Collinsella sp.
CTGTAATGGGCGGACACCAGCTACGGTGCCCGCCCCCCTGTATTTGATATGCTCGGTATGATTATCCCTCACAAACAATCAGAGAAATCTCGACCGCAATCGGTCGACAGTAAAGCAAATGATAAAAACGCTTGCTACGTTTATGAGGCAGTCAATTAAAATCGAGATGCATTGACCATTCCCCAACGGGGTCACGCCGCAAATCCACATGAGCATCGAGGCTGGAAGCGGAAGCATGGAATTGGCCCCGATCTGTATGTAGATCGCTACGACGTTGACAAGCAACAGCATGCCAATCGGACCGAAGCCGGACCCAAAATAGGAAACAACGATTACGCAAGAAACCACGTATGCAAGGCAGGCAGCGGCAGCAAGAGCAAGTCGATAGCAAAATACATGCAGGTTGAAATACTGCTGAGCATCCGAAACGATTGCGCAGTTAAGACAGTACAAAACGACACTCGACAGGACAAACGCGCCCAAAAGGGCAAAAGAAGATAGCACCGCTCGCGCAACGATAGCGCACACACGCTTCCCTCCCCGAGCCTCCGACAACCCCCACGGTTCCTCGACAAAGCCCGAACTGACAAAGCGCGGCACAATGCAAGCCGCGATGAACGGAAAGAACAATGCATGGGCCAACGGGGCTACGTTGAACAGCAGACCGCGAAAAACCTCTGCATTGCCAAATAGAAGGACATCCTCCGCCGATAGCCGAAGCGTCGGGTCTGGGAAAAAACCCAAGAAACTGTTCTCACGGAGGCTACAGAACCACATCGGGAAAGAATTAAGCTGCAATATCACCATGTACGCATAAATTACCAGGATTAAGGCGTACGCCCATTTGCTCACATGCTTCAATTCTGACTGGAGAAGTCTTTTAATCTGACGAGCCATTGAGCACACCCCCAGCGCGAAAGCTCAAGAGAGCGTAAATCAATACCGATAGACAGCTGGCTGCCACGCCATATCCCAGAAGCGTCAGCTGCCCCATATCGCTATACCCAAGGGCACATCCGACTCCAAGGTACGGCCCCGGAAGAAAGAAAATCCATCGCAAGGACGGTATGGGCGTCTGAAGGTAAGTTCCGTAGAGCGTCAAGCTCATGACAAATCCGATTATTACCACAGCCCCGCTCAATACAGCGCTGCCCGTTATCCGATAGATGGTCACCGTCTCCAGCGCAACCGATATCACCAATACGGCGTTGACTATCATTGCAGGCAAAAATACAGTTAGTATGTTGTGCGAGTAGTTATGCCCTCCACGTATTATGGCTATTGCAAAAAGAAGAAGGCAAAGCGCGCTATACGCTGCGCCAATTATTAAAGCAGACGAAAATGCATGGGCTAGAGCCCCATAAAAGCGGTTGAGACCTCTTGCCGAAGAAATTCGGTGCCCCTCTTTATAGCCATGCTCCTGTAAAAGCACCAAACAAACGATGAGTGGAACGAACAGGGATGTACCGGCAAAAGCGCTGCGCGCAAGGGACTCATCAGGCGCAGAAGGATCGATTGCATTCCAGAGGAAACCAATATCCTCCCCACAAACGCCATAGCCAAAGGTGAGCAACGTTGTTCCGTTTTTTAGAAAGATGCCGAAGAGAAGGCCGAACGCCAGCATAAGCGCAAGACCAAACTTCGCCGGAAATATCCTGTGCAAACGCATCATATCTGCCTTTATGGGATGGATCGCCCGCTTCATAGCGAGACCGCCTTCATCAAGCGCCTGTAATACTCTTTTAGGGACGACGCCTCATCCCTTATGACATCCATCGATTCCTTTTTTAGCAGTTCACCGTCATGAAGAAACAGGCAGCTTGTTGCAACCGATGCCAGCTCATCCAAGTCGTGGCTAGAGATAAGCATGGTTTTGCCCTGCTCCCGATTCAATCGGCCGATAAGGGTCCATATGCTCTCAATGCCCAGCGGGTCCAACCCGTTTGCTGGCTCATCAAAAATAAGCAGATCAGTGTCACCCAACAAAGCTGTAGCTATATCCAGCCGCCGTTTCATTCCCAGAGAAAAACTGCCTACGCTCTTTTTCTCATCGATGTCCAGCCCGACTAGGCCCAAGACGCGAGGAACCTCACGTTTCTCATCGAGCCCCCATTCCGCACATCGGATCCGAAGATTCTCAGCCGCACTGAGAGATTGGTATGCTCCGCAGGAATCTGGCACATAGCCGACACGCGTCCGCATCAAGCTCAGCTCTTTTTTCGACTTGCCTCCAAAGAGCTCCACGCTCCCCGACGATGGCTCACAGAGGCCCAGCACTATTTTAATAAGCGTGCTTTTGCCCGCCCCGTTTGCACCAACAAGGGCGCAAAGCTCAGACTGATCCACCTCGAAGGAAACGTCATGCAAAACGCGGCGCCTCCCATAGCGCTTTGACACCCTTGATAGCCTTATCGTCGATGCGTTCATTGGCCTCCCGTTCCGCTTGATAGCAAAACCGCTCATATCGTTCCTTCTTTACTTTATCGTTTTCCATAGTTGTTATTGTTTTTCGATAACTCATATTTGTCAAGATAATCTAAAAGAAAGAACCCGTGTTAGACACGGGTCCCTTCACGCTGATATTTCGTTTTAGTTGTTCGCCTTAAGCTACTCGTCGCTCAAATCGACAGCAAAGACTGATGTCGGAAGCGACGCCTCATTGCCTCCGCCGTCCCGCATCTGCCTCACAACGTTTTTTGCACGCTCAACAATAAGCTCCTCAAGCTCTTTCTCACTCACGCGCTGAATAATATCTCCCGGTTGACAATCAAGCTCATCACAGATATCGAGGAGCGTCTTTAGGCGAATAGCTTTTATCTTTCCGTTTCTAAGCTTTGAAATATTAGCCGGAGTATGCCCCGTCGCCCGAATCAGATCAGCACTGGTCTTTCCGGTCTTAAGCAGCTGCGTCTCAAGCTCGATGATGAGATAGCTCATGTTTCCTCCTACACAAGCTCGTCAGACTGCTCTTGGAGCAGCGAGGCATAACTCCAGATCGCCGAGATAAATAAACAGACAACTGCGCCGATAAACGACCCCGCATCAAAGGTAGCGCCTTGGCAAATCTCAATAACGAAGGAATGAGGCACGATGTAAAGCTCCAGTCCGCCAATGGTGAGATTGACCGATCCATAGGCACCAACAAGCGAAACCGCGGCGTTAACAGCAAAGGCAAGCGCGAGAACACGGATAAGCCGCACATGCGTCTTGGTAAAGGGCGAGACGCCTCGCGAGATGTTACGGCTGATCCCGCACAGAACGACAAGCGAAATACCCATAACAAGCGCCATGCACAGTCCGCTTGGGATAACGATGCACCCGCCATCGAGAAGCGTCACGACACCGAAAGAATCGACAGAAACAACGTTTGCAACCGCATACCAGATCACGTAAACAACCAACGCGGCAAAAGCGACGAGCATCCCTGCAAAAACGGCTGCCATGCAAAAACCAAGCTTCCTGATATTTTCGCCCGCCTTGGCCATACGCTGAACGCTGTTGGACATACACTCACCCTCATCGACTCTATCGTTATTCGAACAGTTTATCGAACAACGATATGGATTGCATGCGGAAAGCCCCGCCAGTGCGCATGGGCCATTCACTAATCAGAAGGGGTGAGCGTGGATTTTTGGACATGTATCGAACGAGAGTGGACAATCTCCCACTTTGAGGCCGCCACCGGGCCTAAAACGGGAGATTATCAACTCTCATAGTCATCAAAGCTCGCGAGCTCTTACTCGGCCGCCTCGCGCAAGGCCGACATCGTTGCCGCATATTGCTGCTGCAGCGCATGCATTCCCTCGCGAGCGCCGTCAACGGCATCGGCGCCGCGCAGCGCTTCGGTCACCACAACCGCCGGCTCGTACAGATTATCGAATCCCAGGTTCTGGCTCACGCCCTTGAGCGTGTGCGCTGCCATAAACGCACCTTCGGCGTCTCCTGCCGCCATGGCGGCCTCCAGCTTGCCCATGCTCTCGTCATCCAAAAACTTGAGGGCAAAGCGGGCAAGCATCTCATCGCCCATCAGCCGAGCGCAAGCGTCATCATAATTGGCACCGATCTTCTCATACGCCTCACGCATGGAAATCATGGATTAAAACTCCTTTGGTCAAACTAAATCGTGGGAAACGCAACGACGTCGGCGGGGCGTGCCAACGTCTCGGCAATTTGGTCTTGCACCTCGAGCAGGCAATCGAGCAGCAGCGGGTTAAAGGTGCCGCACTTACCGTCCAGGATCATCTGGATCGCCTCCTTGTGCGGGATAGCGTCCTTGTACACACGCACACTCGTCAGAGCATCGTACACGTCAGCCACCGAAACCACCTGCGCGGCGATGGGGATATCGTCGCCCTTGAGGCCATCGGGATAACCCTTGCCGTCCCAGCGCTCGTGATGCCAACGCGCAATCTGGTACGCATATTCCATAAGCGCATTGCCGGCGTGATGGCTGCCCAGCTCGAGCAGCATGTTGGCGCCAATCGTGGTATGCGTCTTCATAATCTCGAATTCCTCGGGCGTGAGGCGCCCGGGCTTGTTGAGGATCGCATCGTCAATCGACATCTTGCCGATATCGTGCAGCGCCGAAGCCAGGGCGATCGTGGAGCGTTCCTCATTGTCGAGGGAGATCGTGCCGCTACGCTGGACCAGATAGCCAAGCAGCAGCTCGGTCAGCTTTTCGATGTTCGTAACGTGCCTACCGCTCTCGCCGTTGCGAAGCTCCATGACGCCGGCCATGATGTCAATGAGCATGCGACTGTTCTTGACGCGCTCGTTGTACTGTTGGGACAGCAGGTTCGTCAGGCGGCGCTGTTTGGCGTACAGGCGGATGGTGTTGCTTACGCGGCGGCGCACGACACGGGAGTCAAACGGGCGGTTGATATAGTCTGAGGCGCCCAGCTCGTACGCGCGCAGAACCGCATCATCGGAATCTTCGCTCGAAATCATGATGACAGGCAGATTATCGATACCCGATCGGCGCGACAGATCGGCCAGCACCTCAAAGCCGCTTATGCCCGGCATCACAATGTCCAGCAGCACGAGCGACAACTCATCGCCATAGCGGTCGACCATGTCGAGCGCCGCACGACCGTTATCGGCCTCGAGGATGCAATGCTCGTCCTTGAGCATCTCGCTGAGAATGGCTCGGTTCATCTCGGAGTCATCGGCGATAAGCACCAAAGGCTTTTCGCTTTGGAAGGCCTCGATGGAATCGGCATCGGTCACGACCGTACCGGCTTTTGCCTTAGCGCGGCTCAGTAACTGAGCAGCGCGGCCAACGCCCTCATCGACCGTCTCGCCATGAATGCGAACGCCACCAACACATGCCGTCAAGCTCACGTACTCATGGCCCGGAATAATCGTGGAACGAACGGCATCGGACACCTGATGCAGGCGACGGGTGAAGTCATCGGAGGGAATATTGGGCATGACAACCACAAACTTGTCGCAGCCATAGCGCACAAGCTCGTCAGTCGAACGGATTCCGCTGCGCATGGCTGTCGCCACAGCACCGAGCGCAAGGTCGCCGGCATGACGGCCACACGTATCGTTGAAGACCCTAAAATCATCAAGGTCGATCACCGCAACGCCGGCATTCACGCGGGTGCTACGGAGCTTTTCCTCGTAATATCGGCGATTGCGCACATTCGTCAGCACGTCGGTGTAGACAAGGTCCTCTTCTGCGGCCTCTTGCTCATCGATCGGACGCACCATCAGCAAGACGTGAGGCTCGCCCTCGACCTTCAAAGGGCGTAGACGGGCGCGGTACTCAGTGCCATCATTGAGCAGTTGCTCCGACACCTCATCGGAGTCTGCCAAAGCCTCAAGACTTGACTGACGCAGACAAGGACACCGATCACCGGCGAGCAGGCAGTTAGGCTCACTCTTAATCTGATCGGCCGACAGCAAACGCACCACGGGGTAGGTCTTCGCGACACGGGCGACCTCGGCGGCAGCCTCCTCGTCGGTTAGATTGACCTCGTGATTATTGAGCATATGGGGCCCTTTCGATAGTTTCGCATGGTAGCGGTGGGTTCCAAATGTTACAAGGGTAACACCTTGCCGATGCAGGTAAGCACGTGAATGCTGTTACATTTTTATGAGTTGGCAGGCGGCGCGATTGAAGCCGCAGACGTGAGGTTTTGAGCACATTTGTTAACACGGCCGAAACGTTTGCGAGTGAAGACTGTTTTGATTTTTACGGCTGCTAGAGCTCCAGGATGCTACGGACAGTCTGGGCAGCCGCTGCCGGGCGATCGCGCAGGCCGTTGTGCGCGCCCGGGATTGTCACGAGGGGGCAATCGAGATATTCGGCAGCCGCTCGCGTACCAGCCTCGCGGGATGTGCCAATCGAGAGCTCGCCCAGGAGCACGGCGGCCACCGTTTTTGACGCGCGAACGCTATCCCAATCGGGAACGCAGGTCATAGCAATCCCGTATTCGTTTGCCATGAAACTGCGGCCGTTGCGCAGGGCATGTTTGGCTTCCGCTTCGGTCGTTCCAGGAGCCTCGGGGTCCAAGTCGCCGAGGGCTCCCAAGAAAAGCCGGAGCGCCCTTGAAACCTTTCCCGCCGCAATCATATCGAGCAAAACCGGAGCTGCGCCCATACCGACGCCTTTGTCCGACACAGCCGGCTCATGCAGAATCGCACGGGCAACGAGATGGGGTTCGGTGCGAAGAAGCTCCAGCGCCACCAACGTACCGGCGCTATGCGCAAGCACATTTGCCGGAGCGCCAACGTGTTCGATCACGGCTTGCAGGTCGGCGGCCTGAGCGGCAAGATCATAGCTGCCGTCTGCCGCATCGCTGCTGCCACCGCAGCCGCGGCGGTCGTAGGCAATTACGCGGTAGTTGCGGCTGAGCTCACAAGCGATACCGTCAAAAAATGTGCCGTCGACACAAGCGCCGTGCACGCACACCAAGGCAGGAGCATCAGGCGACACATCCGGGCCGACATATTCGCGACAGGCGATCGTGGTGCCCGCATTCTCGACCGTAAAATCCATGTTGTGCCCCCGTCATCAATGCTCATCCAGTTGCACGTCAGTGCGGTTGGATAGACCCGCATTGCCTTACACCTTGTTAACAGATTAACTTTACCCGACCCGAGGCTTTTCATGGCACGGCATCATGAGCGACGTGAAAAAACGAAACTTGTAAAGCAAGAGCCCACACCTTGCTTTGGAGCCGATGCTATGCTTAGGCACAATTGTCTTGAGGAGCATATGCCTATGTCTACGTTTTTGAATGCCAGCCCCATCTTTGGGCCCGTTCGCAGCCGTCGCCTTGGTCTCTCGCTCGGCGTCAACATGATGCCGGCCAGCGGCAAAATCTGCACGTTCGACTGCATCTACTGCGAGAACGGCCTCAACGCCGAGCGCCCCTGCCATGAGCCGTATAACACGGCTGCCGTGGTACTCGAAGCGCTCGAGGCAAAGCTGCGCGAGATGGCAGCCGAGGGCGAGCTCCCCGATGTAATCACCTTCGCAGGCAACGGCGAGCCCACCGCCGCACCGGAGTTTCCACGGGCCATCGCCGGCGCCGTCGCACTGCGCGACGAGCTTGCCCCAAACTCCAAGATCGCCGTGCTCTCCAACGGCACACGCGCCGACCGCCCCGAGGTGCACGACGCGCTCATGATGGTCGACGACAACATTCTTAAGCTCGATACCGTCGACCCGGCGTTTATCCAGCTGCTCGACCAGCCTGTTGGCCCCTACAACGTCGAACACCAGATCGAGACGTTCGCAAGCTTTGACGGTCACGTTATTATCCAGACGATCTTTTTGACCGGCGAGTATCAGGGCAAGCTCATCGACAATACCGGCGAGGAGTATGTTGCCCCCTGGCTCGCGGCGCTTGAGCGCATTCGTCCGCAGGAGGCGACCATCTACACGGTCGCGCGCGAGACACCAGTCGCCGGCCTTGCCAAAGCAGCGCCCGAGGTGCTCGACGCCATTGCCGCGCGCGTGCGCGCCCTCGGTATTCCCTGCCAGGTGAGCTACTAGCAAAACCACGCAGCAGCTAGTGCCCGCCATCCCGCCCCATCAGTTGCGGTGATATAGTTCCTATTTGTGCTGTTAAACCGCTTAAATCGGAACTATATCACCGCAACTTTTATGGCCGCGTGGGTGGGCTATACTAGCTGCGAATGAAAGGAAGTTAGCCATGTATGACAAAGGACCCGTGCCCGGCCGCAACGACGCTTGCTGGTGCGGCAGCGGCAAGAAATACAAGAAATGCCATAGCGCCTTTGATGAGCGCCTCGAGCGCTTGTGGGAAGAAGGCTGGGAGGTTCTGCCTCGCACGCTCTACAAGACTCCCGCCGATATCGAGGGCATCAAGCGCTCGGCAGCCATCAACGTGGGCGTGCTCGATTATGTGGGCGAGCATATCGCCGCAGGCATGACCACCAACCAGATCGACCAGATGATCTACGACTACACCGTCGAGCACGGTGGCACGCCGGCCGACCTCAACTACGAGGGCTACCCCAAGAGCGTGTGCACCTCGATCAATGATGTGGTCTGCCACGGCATTCCCTGCGATACGGACGTGCTGCACGAGGGCGACATCATCAACGTAGACTGCTCCACGATCTTGGACGGTTACTTTAGTGATTCGAGCCGCATGTTCTGCATCGGCGAGGTCTCGGCCGAGCGCCAGCGCCTGGTCGACGTCACCCGTGCCAGCGTGGAGGCGGGTCTGGCAGCCGTCAAGCCATGGCTACCGCTCTCCGTTATGGCCGAGGCAGTACAAAAGACCGTCGAGGACGCCGGCTTTAGCGTGGTGCGCGAGTACGGCGGACACGGCATCGGTAAGGAGTTCCACGAGGACCCGTTTGTGGGCTTTACCACCGAGGCGCCCGATGTGGACACCATCATGGTGCCGGGCATGGTCTTTACCATCGAGCCCATGGTCAACGCCGGAGCGCCCGACATCAAGATCAGCAAGGGTGACGGCTGGTGCGTGCGCACCAAGGACGGCAGCGATTCGGCCCAGTGCGAGGTACAGCTCGTGGTGACCGAGGACGGCTACGAGCTGCTGAGCTGGTAGCCGTGGATGCGCCGGGCTTCACGATGGATATGTTAACCATCGCGAAGCCCGGCGTTTTTATAGCGTTTTGCCTGATAAAACCCGCCAAAATAAACCTGTCCCTTTTTGGCGGGTCAAGCGGAAAGGACTACTTGTGAACATCTTGGTTTTGCTGCCCGTCAACGACCACCATCGCGCAATTCTTGAGTCGAGCGCTCCGGGCGAGGACTTTATCTACACGAGCGCCGACGCTATCACGCGCGAACAAGTCGCCAACGCCGACGTGATCTTGGGCAACATCGACTCTGACATGCTCACGGCATGCGAGCATCTCCAGCTGCTGCAATTGCAGACCGCCGGCTATGACGACTACCTTGCCGCCGGCACCGTGCCAGCCGACGCCAAACTGTCTTGCTCGGTGGGCGCCTACGGCCAGGCCGTGAGCGAGCACATGTTTGCCATGGTCCTTTCCATGATGAAGCGCCTGCCCGGCTATCACGACTTGCAGCGCGAACATCGCTGGGAGGATTTGGGGCCAGTTACCTCGCTCAAAAACGCCAACGTGCTGGTGCTGGGCGCGGGCGATATCGGCGGTCACTTTGCCACGCTCTGCCGCGGCATGGGCGCGCACGTCCGCGGCATCAAGCGCCATCCACTCGTCTACCCCATTGTGTTTGAGGACATGGACGGCATGGACGCCCTACCTGAGCGCCTGGCAGAGGCCGACATCGTCGCATCCTTTATGCCGAGCACGCCCGAGACCCGCGGTCTGGCGAACGCCGAGTTCTTTGCCGCGATGAAACCAGGTGCCTTCTTTGCCAACGGCGGCCGCGGCGACCTTGTGGTCACCGATGACTTGGTTGCCGTTCTGGAGTCGGGACATCTCGCCGGCGCCGCGGTCGACGTCACCGACCCCGAACCGCTGCCCGCGACAAGCCCCCTGTGGGATGCGCCCAACATGCTCATCACGCCGCACGTCTCCGGCTGGTTCCACCTGGCAGCCACGCTCAACAACGTCGTCGACATCGCCGCGGAGAATCTGCGTCACCTGCAGGCCGGCGAGACCCTGCGCTGCTGGATCGAGCATTAGGGTTCCGCCGTTCTTACGAACGGCGGACCGGCCGACGCTGCGCAACGTCCAGAACGACAATTTGTCATTCAAAAGGCGAGGCATGACCAGAAGGTCGCCTTTTTTCATGCCAACTTGTTCGCTCTGGACGTCGCTCGCTGACGTTTGCTCGACCAGCGGTGTCTTAACAATTCCGTCCAGCTGTTGGCATTACGGCATTTGCCCAGATAAAACCTGCCAAAATGAACCTGTCCCTTTTGGTAGGTTTTAGAGTTCCACGCTTTCGGCGCCGTTGATGGTTAGGTCGCGCTCGTAGAAGGCGGCGAGGGCGCGGATGGCGTACATCACGTCGCGCACGCCGCCGGTCTCGTAGCTTGAGTGCATGGCCAGCTGCGGCAGGCCCACGTCCACGGCGTGCATACTCGCCTGCATATTGGACAGATTGCCAAGGGTAGAGCCACCCGCCATATCGCTCTTGTTTGCGAAGGCCTGCGTGGGTACGTCAGCGTCATCGCAGATGGCCTGGAACACCGCGCGACTAAAGGCATCGGTGCAGTAGTGCTGGTTGGCAGCTTCCTTGATAACGATGCCGCCGTTGAGCACAACCTGGTTGCGTGCATCGCACTTCTCGGCGTGGTTGGGGTGCACGGCATGCGCGTTGTCGCAGCTCACGAGCATCGAGGCGGCAAGTGCGCGATGATACGACTCGTCATCGAAGCCCAGTGATCCGTTGATGCGGCGCAGCGCATCGGCCAAGAACGTCGACATGGCGCCCTGCTTGGTCTCGGAGCCAACCTCTTCGTTATCAAAGCAGCAGAAGACCGAGATATTATGTGCATTCTCAGCACCCAAAAATGCCTGTAGCGAGGTGTAGGCGCAGGCCAGGTCGTCGAGCTTGGGCGTCGAGATAAACTCGTCGGCCCAGCCCCAAATGCGCGCATCCTGGCGGTTGACCAGGAACAAATCGCGGCCCAGAATCTGCTCGGGCTCAACATCCAGCTCGTCGGCGATCAGGGCGTCAAAATCTCCCTGCTTAAGGTCACCGGCGCTGATGAGAGGGCACAGGTCAACGGCGCGATTGGGAGCAAAGCCCTCGTTAACGCCGCGGTTCATATGGATGGCAAGGCTCGGGATGATGGCGACTTCGCGCTCGGTGGCAAGCAAGCGACTCTCGATGCGATCGCCCTCGCGTACCAGCACGCGGCCCGCGAGTGCCAGCGGACGGTCGAACCAGGTGTAGTCGATCATGCCGCCGTAGGCCTCGGTGTTCAGGCGCAGCGTCTCGCCCGCGCCGTCGAGCTCGGGCACGGCCTTGACCTTAAACGTCGGCGAGTCGCTGTGCGACGCCGTCAGCTGAAAATGATAGTCACCGGCAACGCCGTCCTCGCCCCATGTCGCGGCCAGGTCCTCGCCCACCTTAAAGGCAACGACGCTCGAGGTGTTGCGCTGCGTGTAATAACGCCCGCCCGGTTCGATGTCCCACGCCGCATTCTCGGGCAGGTAGGTAAAGCCCGCCTCGTCGAGCTCGGCCATAATGGTCGCCGCCGTATGGAACATGCTGGGGCATGCCTCGATAAAGTCGATAAGGTCGTTGGCGGCCTCGATATCATCGGCCGTCACATGCGCGCGCTCGGGCGTTTCCTGATCCGTCATGCTCTCCCCTTTCGCTGGGTTGATGGTCCCTTCCAGCATACCCCGCCGCGCCAGCGCCGCACTCTTCATTCCGTGTTTAATCCCGCGCCGCTCGCCAAGTTGAGCCATCATGCCCGTGCACCTTTTGCGACAATTACGCTAACAGGACGAGAGGAGCCGTCATGAAGCCACGTAACATTGCCATCGTCTGCGGTGTCGCGGGAGTCGCCGTTGGCCTTGCCGCTGCCACCGGTATCGTTTATCACAAGCAAATCAAGTCCGCCGCGTCGCTCAAACGCTTGACCGGCTACGAGGATGGCTATGACCTGTACGCAATCGACATCGCCTACGACTACGATCTTGATCGCATCATCGCCGCTGGCGTGCGCGACGACCAGGCCTACATCGATGCCGTGGTGGCGCAGGTGCTGCCCGGTGTGCCGGTACATGTCCAGGCGCCCCAGTTTGCCTGCAGCGCTTTTGTCGCCGTAGATGCCGAAGGCCGCGTGCGCACCGGTCGCAATTACGACTTTAAGGACGACACCTCGGCGCTGCTGGTGCGCAATCACCCACGCGGCGGTTATGCCTCCATCGGGTTTGCCGCCCTTAACAACCTGGGCGATAACACTCCGCTCGACTCCGTCGCCGGACGCGCCGCCGCACTCATGGGCCCGTTTGCCCAGCTCGACGGTGTTAACGAGTGCGGCGTGTCCATTGCCGTACTCACCCTGGATTCCAAGCCCTGTGACCAGGACACGCAACGCCCCGTCATCAATACCTCGCTCGCCATCCGTCTGGTGCTCGACCGTGCCACCACCACGCAAGAAGCTGTCGACCTGCTTTCCGCCTACGACATGCACGCCATGGCAGGACGCGATTACCACTTCTTTATCAACGACGCCGCCGGTGACGCGCGCGTAGTAGAGTGGGATCCGCGCGATCCGGACCGCGCTTTCAAAGCGACTCCTGTACGCCAGGTTACAAACTTCTACGCTTGCTATGGCGACGAAGTGCTGCCCAACCAAAAGAATGGCGAGCTGGGCCATGGTAAAGAGCGCGCCGTCGCAATCGCCGATGTCCTCGACGCCCATGCCGGCGCCCAAGACGAGACAGTCGCTTGGAAGGCCCTTCGCGCTGCGGCGCAAGAGCCCAATCCGGAAGACATCACCAGCAACACGCAATGGTCGGTCGTCTTTGACAATACCGAACCCGCCGCCGCTATTACGCTGCGCCGCCACTGGGGCGACGTCGACGCCTTCGCACTGTAAGGAGCCAGGCCCGTCGACCTTACGCTCCCTGACGTTGCTTACATTTCTATACGCTTGAGCTAACACGTTTTACCCCCGTATCAACAGTGTGCGGGGGTAAACTTATTCGCATGTTATAACTTGCCCGGAAGGATTCATCATGCTTAGGATCGGTCTTCTTACCAGTGGCGGCGACTGCCAAGCGCTCAACGCCACCATGCGCGGCATCGTCAAAACGCTTATGACCAATAGCAAAGAACCTATCGAGATCTACGGTTTTGAGGACGGCTACCAGGGCCTTATCTACAGCAAGTTCCGCGTCATGACGCCCGCCGATTTTAGCGGTATCCTCACCCGCGGCGGCACCATTCTGGGCACGAGCCGCACGCCGTTCAAGCGCCTGGATACCCCCGAAGCCGATGGTGTCGAGAAGGTGCCGGCGATGGTCCACACCTATCATAAGCTGCAGCTCGACTGCCTGTTTATGCTAGGCGGTAACGGCTCCACCAAGACCGCCAACCGCCTGCGCGAAGAGGGCCTCAACGTTATCGCCCTGCCCAAGACCATCGATAACGACACTTGGGGCACCGAGCTGACGTTTGGTTTTACGAGCGCCATCGACGTCGCCACCAAGTGCATCGACGACATCCACACTACCGCCTCGAGCCATGGGCGCGTGTTCGTTATCGAGATCATGGGCCACAAGGTTGGCTGGATTCCACTGTACGCCGGCGTCGCGGGCGGCGCGGATGTCATCTTGATTCCCGAAATCCCCTACGACATGGATAACGTCATCAAGACCATCGAACATCGCATGGAGACCGGCAGCCGCTTTACCATCGTGGCCGTCGCCGAGGGCGCTATCTCCAAGGAGGACGCGACTCTGTCCAAGAAGGAGTACAAGAAGAAGCTCGCCGAGCGCACGAGCCCGTCGATTGTCTACGACATCGCCAAGGAGATCGAGGCCAAGACCGGTCGCGAGACCCGCGTCGCCATCCCCGGCCACACGCAGCGCGGCGGTCAGCCCGACGCCCAGGACCGCATCTTTGCGACCCAGTGCGGTGTCGAGGCCGCGCTTGGCTGCCTGCGCGGCGAGTTTGGCTACATGATTGCCCTGCGCGACGGCAAGATGTGCCATATGCCGCTCGAGGATGTCGCCGGCAAGCTCAAGTACGTCGATCCCCAGAGCGATCTGGTGCGCGAGGCCAAAGCGTTGGGCATCAGCTTCGGCGACGAATAGCCTCGGCCGAAATCCATCCCATCGGGCCCTCCGACCCCGTCCGACGTATTTCGATTTGGCTCCTCCCTTGACTCCGTCAAAGGTCGCCAATCGAAA
>CALHWR010000085.1 GCA_938036665.1 uncultured Collinsella sp.
GTCGACGGCCAGCGCCGCCAGCAGGGACGACGGCAAGTCGCCCTCGAGCGCCACCACAGCACGCGACGCACCGTGGGCTCGGGCGTTGTCGCGCACGGCGAGCACCAGCGCCTGCCACAGCCACTCCTCGGAACGGAACTCGGGCAGTTCGTGATCTTCCAGGGCATCGAGCATCACACCGCGCTGAATCTCCTGAACCAGCAGGCTCTCCTCAAAACACGGCGCCTGGGCCACCACGCGACCGCAGTCGTCGAGCACAAACGAACCGCCGGTATACACCGACTCGTCATAGGCACCGACCGGCGCCATACAGGCAAACCACACGCTGCGCTTGGATGCGATCTTGCGGTAGGCGCCGCTGCGAACGGCGGCAATGGCGGCAGTCTCGCGGTCGGTCATGTCAAACGCATTGAATTGGAAATACGCAATGAGGTCAACACCGGTCGGCAACATCTCGAGTTCGCGGTCCAAGTCAAAAATCACGGCGATGCGCACGCCGTCCACGTCGAACACCGGCGGCGCCCAACGCGTGTCGTTGTTCTCGCCACGCTGCAGGGCAATGCTCGAACGCGCCGGCACCACATGACCGTCCTTGAGCATCATGTAGTCGAGCAGCGGCTGACCCTCAAACGAAACCGCCGCGGGCACGATGCAGATCATGTCAAGCTCCTGGATGCGCTCGGCGACACCAGTCAAGCCGGCAAGCATGTCGTGCTCAAAGTCGGCAGCGCCCACCAGGCCACCGGGCATGGCGCCCATAAAGAGCGGAGCCGGAACGCACAGCACGCGCGCCCCGCGCTCGTGGGCCAGACGAGCCTGGTCCTCGATGCGGCCGCAAATGCCCTCAATATCACCCAGGCGCATATCGATCTGTGCAAGCGCGAGCTTCATGGCTCAGCCCTTTCCGTCGTAAACCATCGAAATCGTAGTAAAAGCGCCGGCCGCATGATGCAGTCGGCGCTCGCATGTGCATATGCTAGCTATGATACCCCGAGCGGGGGCGCGCTCCTAGAACGTCGCGGACCACAGCCCGTGCAGGTTGCAGTAGGCATAGACGGTACCGGTCTTGGAACCGCCGGCAAAAAACGTCGCGGGCTTCATACCGGGCTCAAGGTAATGGACCTCTAAGCGGCCCTCGGCCTCAAGGGCGATCCACTCAATATAGTGCTCGGGCAGGCTGGGGTGCTCGACCGAGCCAACGCGTGCGCGAATCACGTGACCGTCGCGCTCGGTCTCGACAACAGGCACGTGCTTCTCGTGCGCCGCGTCCTCAGTGTTTGCGGTCAGTTCCGTGCAACCGGCAGGGGTTGCAACGTCGTTGCCAAGGGCGGCAATGAGCTTACCGTCGGGGTCCTTAAAGAATTTCGCCATGATGTTCTCCTTTGCTGACGTGCCAATGTTCTTGATGGTTCTTATGCCCAAAGGCAGACAAACCATCCACGGCATTGCAAATGAACACATAACAGGCGGGGACGATGGGGCAGCGTGCGCTATCCGCCCTGGCGGCCCCACCCGAGCGGGTTAGCGCCCGTCGCCGCCCAGCAGCGCCAGAACATCTTCGCGGGTAAACAGCGCCGACGAGATGCCGTCGCCGCCGAGCACGCTGTTGACCAGGTCGCGCTTGGACTCCTGCATCTGCATAATGCGCTCCTCGATCGTGTCCTTGGCGATGAGCTTGTACACGGTCACGGTATGTTGCTGGCCAATACGGTGCGCGCGGTCGGTCGCCTGGTCCTGCGCTGCCACGTTCCACCACGGGTCGTAGTGGATGACCACGTCGGCCGCCGTCAGGTTAAGGCCCACGCCGCCCGCCTTGAGCGAAATCAAAAAGACCGGAACCTCGCCCGCTTGGAACTGCGCGACCATCTTGGCGCGGCTCTCCTTAGACGAAGCGCCCGTGAGCTTAAGGAAGGCGATGTCCTCCTTGGCCAAGCGCTTACCGATGATATCGAGCATACCCGTAAACTGGCTGAACAACAGGATGCGATGCCCGCCGTCGAGTGCGCCGTGCACGAGCTCCATACACGTATCGAGCTTGGCGCTCCCCGCCTTGTAATCCTCGTAGTGTAGACGCGGGTCGCAGCAGATCTGGCGCAGCTTGGTGAGCTCGGCGAGCACCTTGAGCTTGTCCTTCTTAAACTCCCCAGCCTCGCGGTGCTGCACCTGCTGGGCGATGCGGTCCTGGTTGGCCAGGTAGAGCTTGCGCTGCTCGCCGGTAAGCTGCGCCATGACGGTGTCTTCGATCTTCTCGGGCAGGTCGGCCACCACGTCTTCCTTAACACGGCGCAGCACAAACGGCGACACGAGCGCCTGCAGGCGAGCGGCGCTATCGCCCTCGGCATGCTCGACGGGGCTCTCAAAGCGCTTGGCAAACGACTCGCGCGTCCCCAAAAGGCCCGGCATCAAAAAGTCGAAGATGCTCCAAAGCTCGGACAAGCGGTTTTCGATGGGCGTGCCCGTCAGGGCAAAGCGCGCGCCGGCAGGCAGGCGCTTTGCGGCGCGCGCCACCTGCGTGAGCGGGTTTTTAATGTACTGGGCCTCATCGAGCACCACGCGGGCAAAATCCTGCTCGACGTACTCGTCGATATCGCGCCGCATAAGATCATACGACGTCACAACCACGCTATGCTCGGCCACGCCGGCGATCTGCACGCGGCGTTGAGCCTTGGCGCCCACAATGGCGCACACATCGAGCGACGGGGCAAAGCGCTCCAGCTCGGCAGTCCAGTTGTACACGAGTGAGGCCGGGCATACCACGAGCGTGGGCTTGGTGTCCCCCGCCTCCACGCGCGCCAGAATATGCGCAATCATCTGGAGCGTTTTGCCCAGGCCCATGTCGTCGGCCAAGATGCCGCCAAGGCCCAGGTGTTCAAGCGAGCCGAGCCACTGGTATCCGTCGACCTGGTAGCCGCGCATCGTTGCCTTGAGCGATGCCGGCACCGTAAAGTCCATCTTGCCGAGCGTGTCCAGGCGCTCGACGGTACGGCGGAACGCAGCGTCGCGATCGGCCTCGAGCGCCGGCGTGCGTGCGAGCATGCTGTCGACGAACAGGGTGCTCGACGCGGGAAGCGACACGCCGTCGAGCAGGTCGACGGCATCGACACCCAGGTCCTCGGCAAGGCCAAACGCGGCGCGCGCCCCCTCGTCCAGGCGAATGATGTCGCCGGACGTAAGGCGCGCAAACGTTTGATGGCGCTTGTACGAATCGAGATAGACGGCAAGGTCCGCGGCCGAAAGCCCGCTCGCGCCCAGCTCGACATCGAGCAGATTGCTCTTAACGGTCGCACGAACCGAGAGCTTGGGCGCGGGGCGGACCGAGATCTGGCGCAGACGGTCGCTGAGCATGACCTCACCCAGTTCGGACAGGGCGGACAGGCCCTCGGTCAGCAGGCAGAACAAGCGGGCGTCATCGCGCTCCTCAAACGCCAGACCGCCCTCGTAGAAATCGAAGTACAGGGCCGCCGTATCCATAACGCGAAACTCCGCCACCTCGTCGCGGGGCGGCACACCGGGGCGCTGCTCTTCGAAGGGGCTGCCCGGAGCGCCCAGGCTAAAGAGATCCGCCGACCAATCGCCGTAGGTAACCGTAATTTTGCAGGTCACGAGCCCATCGTCGACACCGATCGCCATAGCAAAGCTCGGCTCGGGTGCCACGGTATCGAGCGCGGCGGGCGCGGTGAGGTCGGTGTAGTCGCGCAAAATGGGCAGCGCCATACGGCAGAACTCACCCACCTGCTCGGCGGCAATATGGGCGGGCGTGCGGCACGGCAGCAAGCGCGACAAAAAAGGTGCGGCATGCTGAGCAAATGCAGCGTCGGTACGGCGCGCGCGGCGCGTGTCAACCAAGTAGGCGGCATCGCCCGACGCAAAGCAGTACATATCGGCGGGCAGGCGCAGGTCATAGCTACCACCAGCCGCCGGCGCGATTTTGGCGGCAAGCAGCGGTGGGCGCTTAGCGGATGCCTCGTCCTCCCCTTGCGGAGACAGCTCAACCGCCACGTCGTAGGTGCGATGCGTCGTCATCCCCCGCGACCAGGCGGGCTCAAAGGAGATGGTCTGGCCGCGCAGCAGGTCCAGCACATATACGATGCTATGCTCGGACAGCGGCAACTGACGCTCGGCAACAAAACCGCTGCGGGCAAAGTCGTACGACGCCGAACGCGAGCTTGTGATGTCATCGAGATAGGCAACTGTCGTCACAACAAGGTTGAGCAGCTTTGCCGATGTTTCGTCAAAGGCCTCAGGTGAATGGACAAACGTGAGCTTCTTGCCATAGGAGAACGTGCCGCCGCGCACGTAGGCATCGGCCATGCCGTCGATGTCCTTGACCACGTAGGAGACCGATCCACAGCGAATGCGGAACTCGAGCGCCCAGCTAAAGCGGTCAGCGAACAGCGGATTGTAGTACGGCACCAACGAGGGCTCCAATGCCGCTTTGGGGGCGTCGGGATCAACGGCACCGGCAAGCTTGCGGCGCATGCTCGCCAGCTCATCCATGCGCGCGTCCGAAAGATCGGAGAGTGCCGCCATGAGGCTGGGGCTCGTGGGGACGGGCGCCGGAAAGGGAAAATTGGGATTGACGGCCGGCGCTTTGGGCGCGGTGCGCGCGGCTTGCTTGGGCGCCGCCGTAAACGTGCGAACCGGTGTGCGTAGCCCCTCAACAGACTCAATGCCGCTGGCATCCAGGTACGCCAGTGCCGTGGCGATGGCATGCTTGCACATGCCGGGGTAGCGATAGGCGGCGGGGCAATCGCAGTCGTAGTCGATCACCTCGTGCTCGTCCATGTCGAGCGCCACGTGCGTCTTGTACAGATCGCCGCGCGAGCCACGCACCGAGCCCTCAACCGTCACGTTTTTGGAGAAGCGCGAGCCGCTGTCCTCAAACGATAGCACGGCACCGTTGAGCATGAGCGAGCGGCCCTTCATAAAGGTGCCGCTCAGCGCCGCCTCTTTCCGGAGCGCCTGCACAAGCGTCCCCTGTGCCATCACTTCCTCCAATCTCGCACGGACCAGCAAGGTCGCCCCTAGATCACCGTCACTCTGCCCTGGTTACCCACAATGGCCTTGGCCTCGGCCAGCAGCGGAATCGAGCGCGCGTTGACCTTGGCAGGCACCTCGGCGCGCAGCACGCGCCCGTCCACCTGCTCGATAAAGATCTCCACGCGGTCGCCGCCCGGGTTAGTGGTGAGCACCGTGGCCAGACGCGCCATATTGCCCTGGCTAAAGCGGCTGTTGGGCACCATGACCTCAAACACCTTGGGTTTGTTGTTCTCCTCGCTAAGCTCCAGCGGCACGATCTCCTGCGCGATGATCTGGTCGCCGCGGTCCGAGCGCTCGAGCTTACCCTTAATGCGCACAAACGCATCGGACAGCTGCGCACCGGTCTCGGGATCGACCTCGCCATACAGATACCCCTCGGCCTCCTTATAGGTCTTGGGGAACACCACGACCGTGGCCTCGCCTTCCATGTCCTCGAGCTGCACGATGCCCATGGTGTCGCCGATTTTTGGACTTATGGTATATTTCTTATTTGGAAGATCC
>CALHWR010000086.1 GCA_938036665.1 uncultured Collinsella sp.
TGAGTTGCGGCGGGCGGTGATTGCTCGGCGCGATGCTCTTGATTTGGACTTGCGGGCGGCGAAGTCTGCCGTTATCTGTGCGCGGCTGGTTGAGCTGCTGGGCCGCTTGGATGCCGCGGCGCCGCACACCGTTGCCGTCTATGCCGCGATGGGTTCCGAGGCAGACCCTGCCGCGTTTGCCGTTGCGGCCGCCGCGCGCGGCTGGCGCGTGGCCTATCCGTGCATGCTTTCGGCAATTGATGCCGCAGCTTGTGGCCAGCGCATGTGCATGCGAGCAGTTGCCGCCGACGATGCGTCCGCGGCTCCGTTTATCGCCCACCCCGCGCGGGCCTTCGCGGCCACGGACATCGACAGCGACCGCTTCCCCACCGTGCCTGCCGAAGCACTCGACATGACTGTTGTGCCGCTCGTGGCCTTCGATCAAACCGGCACGCGCCTGGGCTACGGCGGCGGTTGCTACGACCGCTACCTGCCCACGCTTTCGGCCACATGCCAGATCACCGGCATCTCCTTTGACGAACAGCGCGTCAACCATATCCCCACCGATGCCCACGACCTGCCACTGCCCAACATCATCAGCGCCTAACCGCTGCCACATCAGGCACGGCTACAGCAGTACCATCGCAGCCTAATGTTCCTCGCCGGCGCGGGCTAGATCGTAGGGCGTGGTCTGGTAGACGTAGTAGTTGAGCCAGTTGGTGTAGAGCAGCTGAGCTTGGCTGCGCCAGACGTTGCGCGGCTCGGCGGCGGGGTCGTCGCCCGGGAAGTAATGCGCCGGCACCTGGGGGTTGAGTCCGCGCTTCACGTCGCGCTCGTACTCCAGGCGCAGCGTGTCGGTGTCGTACTCGGGATGGCCAAAGACAAAGAAGCGGCGGCTGTCGGTCGACTTGACGATATACAGGCCCACCTCGTCGGACACGGCCACGACCTCAAGCTGCGGCTCGGCCTCCACGTCCTCGCGCCGCACCTCGGTGTTGCGCGAATGCACGGCATAGAAACGGTCGTCAAAGCCGCGTACCAGCGGACTTTGCGGCTTCACCAGATAATGCTCGAACACGCCGCTCGCCTTTGCCGGCAGGTCGTACTTCTGGATACCGTAATGATGGTACAGACCGGCCTGCGCGCCCCAACAAATGTGCAGCGTGGAGTGCACGTGCGTGGTGGACCAATCCATGATCTGGCAGAGTTCGGGCCAGTAGTCGACCTCCTCGAACGGCATCTGTTCCACCGGCGCGCCCGTGATGATCAGGCCGTCGTAGTGGATGTCGCGGATATCGTCGAACGTGCGGTAGAACGTCTCCAGGTGACCGGCGCTCACGTGCGTGGCCTCGTGCGTCTTGGTGCGCAGCAGGTCCACCTCCACCTGCAGCGGCGTGTTGGAGAGCTTGCGCATGATCTGCGTCTCGGTGGCGATTTTGGTGGGCATGAGGTTGAGGATGAGCACGCGCAGCGGACGGATGTCCTGGTGCAGCGCGCGGTACTCGGTCATGACAAAGATGTTCTCGCTCTCGAGCTGCGCGGCGGCAGGGAGGGCGTCGGGGATGCGAATGGGCATGGATGCTCCTTACGAATCAGTTGCAGCTATGGTACAACGAGCGGCCCCATCCGCGCGAGCACATCGCTCAGCGATGCCGTCAGCGGTCCAAATCACTCCAAAAGTAGAGATTAAGGCATGTCCCAAAAATCTACGGCGCTTTAGCCTAGCAAAGTAGCAGCAGGACGCTACAATGGTTCGACGCGAAAAACTCGGCCGAAAGGATACATATATGTACCAGACGCGTAAGATCGGTGTGGTCGGCCAGGGCCACGTAGGAGCACATGTCGCCAACAGCCTGCTTATGCAGGGCATTGCCGACGAGCTGTACCTGTGCGATATCAACGAGACCAAGGTGACATCCGAGGTCCAGGACCTGCGCGACTCCCTTTCGTTTGTCCCGTACAACACCAAGATCGTCAACTGCTACGACCACTACGAGGAGCTGGCCTGCTGCGACGTCATCGTCAACGCTGCCGGCAAGGTCGCGCTGGCCGCCGGCAACCGCGACGGTGAGCTGTTCTTTACCACCGACGCCGCCCGCACCTTTGCCAAGCGCATCGTCGACGCCGGCTTTGACGGCATCTTCGTGAGCATCTCCAACCCCTGCGACGTCGTGTGCACCGAGCTGTGGCACCTGACCGGCTACGATCCCAAGAAGATCATCGGCTCGGGCTGCGGTCTGGACTCCGCCCGCCTGCGCACCGAGATCTCCAAGAAGGTCGGTGTGAGCCCCAAGTCCATCGACGCCTACATGATCGGCGAGCATGGCTTTAGCCAGCTGGCCGCCTTTAAGGCCGCAACCATCGCCGGCAAGAGCCTCAACGAGCTTCAGGCCGAAAACCCCGACAAGTACGCCTTTGACCACATGGAGGTCGAGGAGCTCGCGCGCAAGGGCGGCTATGTGACCTACCAGGGCAAGCAGTGCACCGAGTACGCCGTCGCCAACTCCGCTGCGCGTGTCTGCGCCGCCGTGCTGCACAACGAGCATGCCGTGCTTTCGGCCTCCACGCTCATGACCGGCCAGTATGGCAAGGAGGGCATCTTCACCTCCCTGCCGTGCGTGATCGGCGCCGAGGGCGTCGAGGAGGTCTACACGCTCGACCTTTCCGAGCACGAGCTCGAGGGCTTCCACAAGAGCTGCCAGCACATTCGCGACAACATCGCCCAGCTCGACTGGTGGGATGCCGAGGCCTACGACGCAAAGTAGTTCGCCGGTTGACGCGGCAACTCGCTCATAACGGACGCAATGCAGGGCGGGCCGTGCCGGAAATCCCCGGCGCGGCCCACTTTTTTGACTCACGCAGCGCCCTTGCGAATCGAAGGTGAATGGTTTTCCCGTTACTTAGTACTGCTCGATGCCCATGTAGCGACGAACCTCGGGGCTGTGGTCGAACACCTTGCCGCGGGCGGCGCGCAGCTCGCAGCTCATGTTGTAGAAGAAGATCGGCTCCAGGTACGAACGCACGCTGGCAGGCACGTCGCCCACGCCGTACTCGAGTGCGTCGAGCACCATGACCGTATCGGTGTGCGTGTTGAGGAACGCCAGCGCGCGCTCCTCCATGGGGCGGCACTCGCCCGATCCGAGCTGTACAAAGTAGAACACGCCGGGCTCGGTAGCCTCGAACGGGCCGTGGAAGTACTCGCCGGAGTGGATGTAGCAGCAGTGCTGCCACTGCATCTCCATGAGCGAGCAGATGGCCATGGCGTAGGTCTGGCTAAAGTTGGGGCCGGATCCCAGGATGTAGAAGAACTCGTGCTGCTGGCAGAGCTCGGCAAAGCGATCGCCCAGCTCGGCGTTGACCTTCTCGCGGGCGGCGGGCAGCAGCGCATCCATCTGCTTGAGGCCAGCGTACATGTCGGCGAGCGCCTCGTAGCCCTCCTGCTGGTCGAGCAGCTCGGCAGCCATCAGAACACCGATGCCCTGCGGGACCTCGGCCTGCGACTCGCCCTTGCCCCACGGATAGACCCAGGTTGTCCACTTGCCGCTGTCGATCTTGGAGCC
Organism: uncultured Collinsella sp.; assembly: GCA_938036665.1. GTDB lineage: Bacteria > Actinomycetota > Coriobacteriia > Coriobacteriales > Coriobacteriaceae > Collinsella. The sequence continues at coordinate 3,540 of CALHWR010000086.1, forward strand.
CGCATAGTCGGTCATGGTCACGACCTCGGCGCCGGCAGTCAACGCCATCTCGCAACCGTCGATGACCTCCTGCGTGTTGCCACTGTGGCTGCAGGCGACGACGAGCGACTTCGGCCCCAGGCTCTTGGGGGCCATCAGGCAAAACTCGCGCGCGGTGTAGACCGTCGAGGCAAACGTAGTGGCCTCGCGCTTGAGCAGCTCGTTAGCCGGCATCAGGTCGATCATCGAACCGCCGCAGGCGATCCAAAAGACGTTCTCGATCTTACCCTTGCGCTCGATAATTTCCTGAATCAGATCGTGTGCGTTCACGGTAACGCTCCTCCTTGTGTGGCGGCTTTGGACGACGGCAGCTCGTACCTGCAGTCGTTCTATGTTGTTCTATTTATAGCATGCAAGCAGGTGCCCGTGAAGTCATTTCAGCAAATTTGTTCTATGTTGTTCTATCTATGGACGTTAGATGTCGAACACGTAGCGCGAGCCCACGATCTTTTGGCGCCCGAGCAGCAGGGGCCGCTCGTCCTCATCGGTAAAGTACGCCTCCATATAGAAGAGTGGCTCGCCGGCCGGCACCTCCAACAGCGGGGCCGCCTGAGCATCGGCAAGCGCAATCTCCACGGTGCAGGGGTCGGACTTGAGCGGCGCGCGGCCCGAATGCTCGGCAACGAGCGCAAAGATCGAGTTATCGGCGAGGTCCTCGTCGGCAAGCGTCTGCAGGTAGGGATGGTCGGCCAGCACAAAGGCGTTGTTCTCGAGCATGACGGGCACGCCATCCGCCGTGCGCACGCGCTCGACCACGATGAGCTCGCAGCCGGGCTCCACGCCA
>CALHWR010000087.1 GCA_938036665.1 uncultured Collinsella sp.
AAATACAGCCGTTCACTTCTCGGGAAAAGTATTAGACCTCGAAATATGGGCGGCGTTCGCGAACGGCAACTAGCTTGCGTCCGGTAGCCGGCACTTGGGGCAAAGGGACTGCCCTTTTGCCCCTTCACCATTGCATCGTATCTGGTGTGGAAAAAATATCGCCTGCGTTCTCGCGCCTGCGAAGAGTTCCTGAACCGCTTGAATGGGATGTGACAAAGGGACTGTCCCTTTGTCACATTGATTTGAGAGTGGATGTTGATGAATTTATCGCTGGCCCCTATGGAGGGGATTACCGGGCATGTGTTCCGTCGCGTGCATGCGGAGTGCTTTGGCGCACTCGATTGTTATTACACGCCGTTTTTGCCGCCGCCGCGGGTGGGCAACCGCTTTGGTGGCAAGGCGTTTAAAGAGGTCGATCCTGCCAATAACCAGGGGCTTAACGTAGTACCTCAGCTGATGTCCAAGAATGCGGACGAGTTTGTGTGGGCGGCGCAGGTGCTCGCCGAGATGGGGTACCGCGAGGTCAATCTCAACCTTGGCTGCCCCTCGGGTACGGTTGTTGCCAAAGGCAAGGGTTCGGGCTTTCTGCGCAACCTGGATGAGCTCGAGGTGTTCTTGAGCGACGTGTGCGAACGCTCACCCTTGCCGGTGTCGGTCAAGACCAGGCTGGGGTTGGAAAGCGATGACGAGTACGAACGCGTGCTCGACCTCTATTGCCGCATGCCGCTGGCAGAGCTGATCGTGCATCCGCGCGTGCAAAAGGACCGTTATACGGGCTCGCCGCGTAAAGAGTTTTACGGCGAGACGTTGGAGCGGGCGCCGTTTCCCGTGGCCTATAACGGCGACATCTTTGATCTTGAGGACATGGATGCGCTGGTGGGGGCCTATCCCGGAACACGCCACGTAATGTTGGGGCGCGGCTTGCTCGCGAACCCCGCGCTGACTCGCATGGTTAAGGGCGGCCCTGCTGCCACGGCCGCTGAGCTGCAGCGCTTCCACGACATGCTGTTTGCGGCCTATGCGGACGAGATTGGGGACAACGCGGTCTTTCGCATGAAGGAGTGGTGGTTCTACGCCAAATGCGCCTTCGCCGATCCCGCGACCGTTCACAAGCTCGTTCGCAAGACCAAAAAGGTCGATGAATACCGCGCTGCTGTCGAGCGCGTCTTTCGCGAGCAGCCGCTTGCGCCTGTTGCCCGCTTTTGTGGCTACTAGTCGTTGGGGACGTTCTTTAACGACTAGTCATTCAAGAACGTCCCCAATGACTAGATTGAAAAGCTGTACGTCAGCATCCAAAGATGTCGGAAAATGTCGACTTTGGATGCTGGCGTACATGTTTGGTTCGTATGGGTTCGGCTCGGTTGGCGCGAACTGGCCGCAGTGCGCGTGCTAGAGCAGGTTCTTCTGCACCCACGCGATGATGTCGCTCGACTCGTAGAGCGGTTTACCGTCGATGAACAGGCAGGGAACCTGGCGCTTTCCGCCGACGGCGATGAGTGTCTGCTCGGCATCGGGGTCGGTCGAGATATTGCGCTCGGGGATGGTCACGCCGTTATCGGCCAAAAAGCGCTTGACCTTTATGCAATACGGGCAGCCGGTCATAACGTAGAGCACGAGTTCGTGATCAGTAGCCATGGTGTCTCCAATCGGTTGAGGTTTCGGTTGAGATACCCAAAGCCGCCGCAGTCTATGCGCGATCCATTGATGACTCGATGGCATGGACCAGAAACGCCGTGGCTCCGGTGCCGCAGGGCTTGTCGTAGTAGTCGATAAAGCGCTGATCGGCAAGATAGCCGTGGGCGAGGCCCAGGTATGCTTCGTCTTGGGGCTCGTGTCCCCAGTTAAGGCCAATCCATCGACGGTGCATTGCTACAAGCTTGCGGGCCTCGCTGCCTTCCGGTTCGCCATCGCCCATGGCAATCGAGAGCTGGCCCAGAACAGCGCGTTCAAGTTCCTTCATGTCGTTCCATGTCTCGGGGTCCATGCCCAGCAGTGCCTCGTTTGCTGCATCGATAGCCTCGTCGCCATAGCGCGCCCGCGCCTCGGCGCCGAAGCGCTCCTCGTTTTCCTGCACGGCGCGCCAGCGCTCCAGCTGCGGCAAGACGGCACCCATGAGTGAGACGGCCTCGTCGAGCGACATGCCGGTGTTTTGTGCCAGGCGCGGGGCACAATCCTCGATCATTGCCTCCATCGTGGTGTCGTAGGTGTACTTGCCGTGCTCGTAGCACCACTTGCAGTAATGGTCGGTCGTGGCGCCCGTGGCGTCGGTGCCGCAGTCGTTGGGCGTGAGTATCATGCCGCAGCTCTGACAATAGTGCTCGGGCATTTCGAGCAGGTGGGACAGCGGTTCTCCGGTTATGGCGGCAATGAGCTTCATCATGTCGATGCCCGGTGTGACTTCGCCGCGTTCCCAACGGCTGACGGCTTGGCGTGTGACGAAGAGCTTGGCGGCGAGTTGCTCTTGGGTAAGATGATGGGCGCGACGGACAGCAATGAGCTTTTCTGCGAAGGCCATAACGGCTCCTTTCTGCTGGTTGTTGGCTTTAAGCATACGCGGCGGCAGGTGCCCTTCCAAGCAACCGTTGGTTGCGCGACGGGGGCTGCGGCGAAGAATTGCGTACAACGTCCCACGCCTCCATGCCGTACAATGACCGGCATGGAACCTATTGCACACATACATACCGATCTGCCGCAGAAGTTCGGCATTCCGCGCAACAGCTTTTTGGCGCCCCATTTGCAGGGACGCATCGTCTTTGAACCGGAATTTGCCTCCAACGCAGCAGTTGAGGGTCTGGATTCCTTCTCTCACCTATGGTTGCTCTGGCGCTTCGAAAACGGCACGCCCGGCGGCACGGCTAAGGACATAGCCGCCGATGCCAAAACGCAGGACAGGTCCGGAACTAATGCCAAGTGGTCGAAAACCGTGCGTCCGCCGCGTCTGGGCGGAGCCGAGCGTGTGGGCGTCTTTGCCACGCGCAGTCCGTTTCGCCCTAATCCCATCGGTCTCACCTGCGTCAAGCTTGATCGTGTCGAGCTCACCGACGATGGTCCCATCATCCATGTGTTGGGGGCCGACCTGCGCGACGGCACGCCCATCTACGACATTAAGCCCTACATTCCGTTTGCGGATTGCCACCCGGATGCGACCGGCGGCTGGATTGAGGATGCGCCGTGGCAAGAGCTCGACGTCGAGTTTCCGCAAGCGCTGCAGGATATGGTCCCGCCTACAAAGCTTCCTGGCTTGGTTGAGGTTCTTCGCCAGGATCCGCGCCGCGCGGGCAGCAAGCACGAGCCAAACCGTGTTTATCACTTGGCCTTCGCCGGGCTCGACATATCTTTTACGGTCGATGAAACCCGGCTAACCGTAGTCGCCGTCAACGACGCGCAAGACTAATCAGCCATTCGTCCGCACCCGTCAAATTAAGAGCCAAACCCCATGCCAAAACCGCCCATGCTGGTGGACAATAACGCCTACCAAAACAATCCGCTTTGCATGGGAGCCCAGGATGAAATACGACTTTACTTCGCTTATCGACCGCCACGGCATGGACTCCATCGCCGTTGATTCTTGGGGTGAGATCCCCGGCATGGCTCCAAACGCACCCGACGAGGGCTTCGATCGCATTCCCATGTGGGTGGCGGACATGAACTTCGCCACGGTGCCCACGGTCCAGGAACACATCATTCAGCGTGCCCAGCACCCCATGTTTGGCTACTTTGATCCGCGTGCCGAGTACTCTGACCGCATCATCGAATGGCAGAGCCGCCGCAATGGCGTCGAGGGTCTGCGCCCTGAACATATCGGTTACGAAAACGGCGTGCTGGGCGGTGTTGTGTCGACGCTGCGCGCGTATGTCCAGCCGGGCGATGCGGTGCTGGTCCACAGCCCCACCTACATCGGCTTTACCAAGTCTATCGAAGCCGCGGGCTATCGCATTGTCCACAGCCCGCTTAAGCTCGACGACCAAGGCGTGTGGCGTATGGACTTTGAGGACATGGAGCGCAAGCTCGCCCAAAACCACATCCATGCCGCGGTGTTCTGCTCGCCGCACAATCCCTGCGGGCGCGTATGGGAGCGCGACGAGATCGAGCGCGCCATGGACATCTATCGCCAGCATGATTGCGTGGTGATCTCGGATGAGATTTGGTCCGATATCATCCTGCCGGGTCACAAGCATATCCCGACGCAGTCGGTGAGCGAGGATGCCCGCATGCGCACGGTTGCCCTTTATGCGCCCAGCAAGACGTTTAACCTGGCGGGCCTGGTCGGCAGCTACCACATCGTCTATAACGAGACGCTGCGCGACCGCGTGTGCGCCGTGTCCGACAAGACTCACTACAACGAGATGAACGTCCTCTCCATGCATGCGCTTATCGGTGCCTATCAGCCTCAGGGCTATGAGTGGGTGGACGAGCTCAACCAGGTGCTTGCCGGTAATATCGAGTGCTTCTGCGATTACGTTGACGAGCATTTTGCGGGCGTGTCCTATTCGCGTCCGCAAGGCACGTACATGGTGTTTCTGGACTGCACCGAATGGTGCCGCGAGCATGGCCGCGATATTCAGTGGCTGCTCGACGAGGGGGCGCGCGTGGGCGTGGGGTATCAGGACGGCCGCCCGTTCCACGGGCCCTGCCACATTCGCGTGAATCTGGCGCTGCCGCTTTCGCGCGTAAGGGAGGCGTGCGACCGCCTGGACCGCTACGTTTTTGGGGTATAGGGGGCGCTCGATTCGAGTGCTGCCCCATGCGCCCACGCCGTCAAAATGCGTGGGCGCATGGGGCGCAGAGGGTAGCGAGCGCGTTTTCCGCATTCGCTACTTTTCCTGAATCTGCTTGCCGCAAAGATACTCAATCGAAATCTCGTAGAGTTGGACGCCCTTTATGTCTTTGGCGATCTCCTCCTCGACTTCTTCGGCAGAAGGGTAGTACTTAAGCGCGAGCTGACGGACTTTGTCCTCGATAAACGCGGGCGCTTCATCTACCAGGCGACAACGACCAAAGACAACGGTACTCATAACGTAGGGAGCCCAGTCGCCGTCCTTGTACCACTCGTTGCCGTAAACGGTAAAGCAGACTTTATCATCATGCTTGAGTGAATCGACCTTGTGGCCAGCCTTGGCGCCATGGAAATAAATCTTGTCGTGCTCGGCGTCAAAGAAGTAGTTGACGGGAATGGCATAGGGGTAGCCATCATCGCCGTTGACGGCAAAGACGCCGCGCTTGCAGGCAGCGAGCAACTCGCGCGCTTCCTCGTCAGTGATGGCGCGTTTCTTTCGACGTAAGGGCCTAAACATCGTTGGCTTCCTTTCTGGCTGTGCATGGTGGTTAAACGCAAACTATAGCGAAACAGTTCCGTTTTTCTTGATGCGGGCGAGTATGTTTTTGAGCTTGTTAAAGTCGAGCGGTTTGGGCAGATGGGCGTTCATACCGGCATCGTGTGCCGCCTTGGCGTCCTCGTTGAAGGCGTTGGCAGTGAGCGCGATGATGGGGATGTCGGCTGCATCGGCCTTTTCGCTCAGACGAATCGCGCGGGTTGCCTCGTAGCCATCCATGCCCGGCATCATGATGTCCATCAGGATCGCATCGAAGCTGCCGGCGGGACGACTAACGTATAGGTCGACTGCTTTGTTGCCGTCGGCGGCGCGCGTTACGACGATGCCTTCGCTTTCGAGTAGAGCCTGGGCAATTTCGGCATTGAGCTCGTTGTCTTCTGCCAAAAGGACGTTCATGCCGGCAAGCGAGCAACTGTATGTCTGCTTGGACGCACGTTCTTTTGCCTGAGGGTTCTTGTCGATATCGAGCGGTATCTGGACGTTGAACGTGCTTCCCGCGCCAACCTCACTCGAAATCTCAATCGTGCCGCCCATCATATCGATGAGCGATTTGACGATAGACATGCCAATGCCGGTTCCTTGGAACTTGCTACGCGCATCGTCGCCTTCCTGGGCAAACGGCAATCGAAATTGGCTTCTGTCTCGAAATGTGCGTCAAAAACTCGGGCGTCATACCAATGCCGGTATCCGAGACGCTAAAGCAAAACACGGCGTGCTCGTCGTCGACCGGTTTGATGGTCGATGAGAACGTGACGGTGCCTCCGTGCTTGTTGTACTTGATGCTGTTGTCGAGCAGGTTGACAAGGATCTGCCGAATATGGGTGGGGCTGCCGATCATATATTGGTCGACAGCGTAGGGCTCGCTGGTGTCGAGCATGGTTATGCCGCGGTCCGATGCGCGGAGCTTGCACAGTACGAGCGCATTGTCGCACAGCTCTTTAAGGTTGAATGATTCGTGCTCGAGCGTCACTTTGCACTCCTCGATCCTGCCCATCTCGAGGATGTCGTTAATCAGTGACAGCAGGTGATTGGCGGCAACGCGCGCCTTGGCGCGGCTTTCGCGGGCGACCTGCATGTCGCCTTCTCTCAATTCCTCAATTTCGATAAGGCCTAGGATGCCGTTGAGCGGCGTGCGGATGTCGTGGCTCATGCGCGTGAGGAAAGCGGTTTTGGCGGCGTTGGCGGCATCAGCTTTCTGCCGTTCCTCCTGTGCGCGGTAAAGCGACCAGACAAGGATGGCGATGCTGGTGAGCAAGATGCAGATGATAACAGTCGCAATGGCGGTGCGGTTACGATAGAAAAACTGGAACGTGTCCGATTCTTGCGCCGAGTACGATGTGGGGAAATAGCTGTTTGCAGAGAGCGATTCACCTGCATTGACGATGCCCTTATTGATGATTCCCAGCAGCTCGGGCTTGCCGCGCGAAATTAAACACGATAGCTGCGCCGTGTTGGCGAGTTCCTGTGTTTCGAAATCCTCGATGTCGTAGGTGTCGCAGAGAGTTTCCAGGCGCGTGCTGGGGACAATGATGCAACGTGCCTTCCCCTCATTGAGGGCTTTGAGCACCTCGCCGTCATTCGAGTACTCGGTTACTGTTGCGTTCGGGAAGAGACTTTCGAGCTCAAAACGGTTAACGATTGTGCTCTTTGTACAAGCGATGTTCTTAAGGTCGCTGTTCAGGTTTTTGCCACTGTGAATGGCGGTCAGCGAAACCGTTCCCATCGAGTTTGACTGGATGACTCCTGTCTGCTCGGCGAGCCAGTAGTCGCGAAACAATGGCAGGGCGACATCGATGGTTCCGTTGGAAAGGGCTTTGATCATTTGCCTGTTGTTCGAGAGTGCGATTGTTTTGACCGTAATACCAAACTTGTCGTGCAACGTCGTTGCAAGCGAGGCGAGCGATCCTTCCATCTCGCCGTCGTCATTTTGCGTGCAGTAGGGAAGTTGGTTTTTAAGATAGCCGAGCGTGATGGTATTGCCGTTTGCTTTGAGCCAGGTGGTCTCGGGGCCGGTGAGCGATGACGAGCCACTGTTTTGGGTCGAGTAACTCGATTTGACTTCCTCGTTATAGCGCGGGTTATCGCGGGCGATGGTCGTCATGGCGGCGTTGATGTCGTTCATCAGATCGGGGCGGCTTTTGGGAACGGCAAAATAGTAGTCGCTCGAGCCTACGTAGAACATGGGTGACGCATCGGGCGACGAAATGGTATCGTTCATGATGACGGCGTCGACCTCGCCGTCTGCAAGCGCCTCAAAGAGGGCGCTGCCGGTGTCGATTTCTTTATAGGTGCAGGTGACGCCTTCGTCGGCGAGCCACTGCTGGCCGACGATAGTTTGCATAACGCCAGAGTTGCAGCCGATGGTGAGGCCTTGGAGCGCCTGGGGGTCACCCTTGGCCAGATCGTCGCGGTCGGGCCTGGCGTAGATGTAGTAGCGCTCGGTGCCCTCGGGGTTCGAGGAAAAGAGCAGCTTCTGCTCGCGTTCTGCCGAATACGAGATGTTGGGCATGAGGTCGATTTCGCCTGCTTCGAGCATGTCCATAAGCTCGGAGAAGGTGCCGCTAACGTATTCGTATTGCCAGCCCTTTGTGTAATACGAGAGGGTCTGGAGGTACTCGTAGCCCCACCCCGAGAGTCGCTCGCCCGGCATGCCTTCCTGGAAGCCTTTGTTGTTGACGAGCCAGCCAACGCGGACCGTCTTGACCTGCTGGTCGGAGTCGGCGGCAAAGGCGGGGGCGGGCATGACGGCGCTCAGTATGGCGAGCGCGGCAAGCGCGACGGCCAGGGTGCGATATAGAGCCAAGCGAAGGACGGCGGAAGGTTTCACATGAAATCCTATCGAGTTGAGACAGTTTCGCATAAGGATACCAGCTCAGCCTGCCCATTCAGCCGCCGCACCGCTAAACGGTCACTCCCGGCAGTTGGGGACAGTCCCTTTCTGCCGGGTGTGGGACAATAACGAGCGAATGTGATTGGGCGTCTGGAAAAGGGGTCGCGATGAACAAGTTGAGGACGCTTGCCGACGTGTTGCGCCAGGCTGGCTTTGCGCGCATCACGGGCCTGTTTCTTGTGTTCTATCTGCTGTGCTCGACGGCCGTCTGGCTGTCCGAGCCCACGACCCTCACCTTTGGCGATGGACTTTGGTTTAGCTTTGAGACGGTCTCGACCATCGGCTTTGGTGACATTCCGGCCGAGACACCGGTTGCCCGCGCGATTACCGTCGTCTTGAGCGTCATCAGCATCTTCTACATCGCCATGCTTACGGGCGTGGCGGTGAACTACTGCAATACGCTCATCAAGATGCGCCAAAAGGACACCATGGCGCGCTTTATGGACGATCTTGAGCATTTGGAAGAGCTCGATCGTGACGAGCTCGCCGATCTTTCGCGTCGCGTGCGCGAGTATCGTCGACGCCAGCGCTAGAACGGGCGCCGTGCGTCACGATGAGGGGGACTGAATATGAATATCACCGTGTATCTGGGTGCCAGCGTCGGTAATGACCCGGCGTTTCTGCCCGCGGTGCAGGAGCTGGGCAACTGGATTGGCGCTAACGGACACGCGTTGGTATACGGCGGGTCCAAGTCGGGCTTGATGGGCGCGCTCGCCGATAGCGTGCTCGATGCCGGTGGACACGTGACGGGCGTGGAGCCGAGCTTTTTTATCGAGGCCGAGTTTCAGCACGATGGCATCGACGACCTCATCGTGACGAGCGACATGGCCGAGCGCAAGGCCAAGATGATCGAGCTTGGTGATGCCTTCATTGCCTTTCCCGGCGGGACGGGTACGCTCGAGGAGATTGCCGAGGTCATGTCGGCCGTGTCGCTGGGGCATCTGAGCGCGCCGTGCATCCTGTATAACCTGGACGGTTACTACAACGATCTCAAGGCGCTGCTCGGACGCATGATTGATAAAGGGCTTTCGAGCCCGAGGCGCCAGCACGGCATCTACTTTGCCGACGATTTGCGCGAGATTGCCTCGATTATCAACGGATAAGTCTTGAGCCTGCCCCACTATGACTCCCAATGGTGCCGTTTGCGGCGCAGACGGTTGGCTCGTTCGGGTAACGCTCGCTCTACAATAAAACGTATCTTTGCCGAATTTGACCACGGGAGGTCCCGATGGATAGTCTTGCAAAACCCAAAAACCGTGCGCTGTTTTTAGTTAGCGTTGCCGTGACCGGTGCGTTCGCAGGCGCCGCGGTCTGGCTGTTCTTTTTTGCGATGGAGCACGGTGTCGACTATCTATGGACCGAGATTCCGCACGCGCTGGGCGTCGCTTCGCCTGAGCTCGCGAGCGGCCCGTTCGGTTTTCTGCCGTACCCGTTTTTTGTCTGCTTGCTGGGCGGCCTGCTGATCGGTCTGTACGAAAAGATTACGGGCACCAAGACCGATGACCTCAACCAGGTGATGGCCAAGGTTAAACAAGACGGTCGCTACCCGTACGACAACCTCGGCAAGCTTTCGCTTGCGGCATTGCTGCCGCTGCTGTTTGGCGGAAGTATTGGACCGGAGGCCGGCCTGACCGGAGTTATCGCGGGTCTGTGCAGCTGGGTCGGCGACCGCATGCGTCGCTTTGGCGCCGAGTTTAGGGAGCTCACGCTGCTGGGCACCCAGGCTGCCCTGACGGCGCTCTTTACCGCGCCCGTGTTTGGCTTTGTGGCGCCGCTCGCCGGTAGCGCCGACGGCCAGGGCGCTGGCGAGGACTCCGCGTCCGATGAGATCACCATCAAGCTGCCCAAGGCGCAAAAGACCGTGGTCTACGGCATCGCGATTGCCGGCGGTCTGGGCACCTATCTGCTGCTCGGCCAGCTTATGGGCGGCGGCATGGGCATGCCCAGGTTCGAGGCCGCCCAGGTGGGTAATCTTGAGCTTGCCTGGCTTATTCCTCTGTCGCTCGTCGGTACGGTCTGCGGCTGGCTGTACTTTGTCTCGGAGCACGCGAGCGAGGCATTGGCCCACGCCATAGGGGAGCGCCCGGTCGTCAAGGCCATGCTGGCCGGCCTGGCGCTCGCCATCTGTGGCACGGTCCTGCCCTACACCATGTTTGCCGGCGAGACCCAGGCCGATGTGCTCATGGAAACCTATCTGACCATTCCCGCTGGCGTGCTTATCGCGACCGGTCTTGTTAAGGCCATGCTGACGCCCGCCCTCATCAACCTTGGTTGGCGCGGCGGCCACTTCTTCCCGGTTATCTTCTCGGGTGTGAGCCTGGGCTATGGCCTTGCCATCCTCACCGGCGCAGATCCGGTCTTTTGCGTCGCCGTCTGCACCGCCTCGACGATGGGCGCCGTCATGCGTCAGCCCGTCATGGTCGTGGGCCTGCTGCTCATGTGCTTCCCGCTCAAGGGCATCGTCTGCATGATCATCGCCGCTGTTATCGCCGCCGGCATTCCGCTTCCCAAGCCGCTGCGCAAGTAGTACGGTGGCGCACGCCGGGGACATGCCGTTTGCCATGGATTTGCGGATGGGCGATTGCGACCGATTGCGGCCCGCGTGGGTCGAGATTTGCTTGCCTACAGGTCGCGTGCCCGATAGACCTTGGTGCTGACGGTGCAGCTGATTGCACATAGCGTGAGGGCCAGTACGGCAATTCCTGCGCACAGGCAGCCGAGGACGGCGGGATCGGGATTCGCCCCAGCAATCGACATGAGCCAGTTGCTGATGGGGTTGGAGGAGCTCAGCGTGGCCATGGCAAGGCATCCGAGCAGGGCAAACAGGCCGACGGAAAGGCGCAGCGCCTCCATGTGTCCAAATCGAAAGAACAGCGGCTGTGCCAGAAACACCATCATGAGGGAGATGAGCATCGATGCGGCGGAGGCTATTGTGGTCTCAAAGACGATCTGTCCCGTCGAGGGCATGCCCGTGTGATCGAAGAACGGAAGAGTGATGGTGCTCAAAAGCACGGTCGCGCACGCCATGATGGCCGAGAAGGCAACAATGCAGAGGTAACGTGCGCAGATGATGTCTTTGCGCGAGAGGGGCAGCGTTGCCCGATAGCGCTCCCATCCGTTTTGATTGTCGTAGCCGGCCAGCGAGCTCATGACCACGATGGGCGACATGGCACTGACCGCGCAGGCGCCGGCGCTCATACTGGCATCGCCATCCGATGCGTTGGCGAGGGTTAGTACGACGAAGATGAACAGGCCGACGCCCGCGATGCTCGGGACAAGCGTGCGGACGATGGCGAGCTCAGACATAAAGGCGCGTTTCATTTCGAAGCCCCTTTCAGTATGAGGCGAAGATAGTCATCAATGGTTGCCCGGTCGCAGGGAATCTCGGGGAAGGCCTCGAGCGCCTCGCGACGGTTGGGTACGAGCACGTCCACGCTATAGGCGTGGTGGGCGGCACGGGCACCTTCGACGCAAGCCATAAGCTCTGCGGCCTGTGCTTGGGTGCAGTGGGCGATGCCGGCTCGGTCGGTAATGTCCTCGCGCGTCAAACACAATCGAGCCGTTATCGATGCAGATGACGCGGTCGGCAGTGCGATCGAGGTCGGATGTAATGTGGCTCGAGAGCAGCACGCTGTGCTGGCCGTCGGCGACAAAGGCAAGCAACTCGTCGAGCAGTTCCTCGCGCGCCATGGGATCGAGGCCCGCGGTGGCTTCGTCCAAAACGAGCAGCTTGGCATTGTGGCTGAGCGCACAGGCGAGCTGCAGCTTCATGCCCATGCCGCGGGAGAGGTCCTTGACCTTCGTCTTGGGATCGAGGCCAAATCGGTCGATGAATCCGGCGAACGTTTCGCAGCTCCACGTGGGGTATGCCGGGCCTACGAGTTTCTCGACCTGGCCCACCTTGAGCGTGGAGGGGAAGGGACACGTGTCCAGGACAAGCCCGATGCGGGAGCGCAGGTGGCGCTGCGTCTCGTCGGGCGCGTTGGCGTCGCAGCGCTGTCCAAGCAGATGCACCTCGCCGGCATCGGGCTTTATAAGCCCAAGCGCGGCGCGAATGGTCGTCGTCTTGCCGGCGCCATTTGCGCCCACAAAGCCAACGATCTGGCCGGGCTCCACGGCAAGCGTGACGTCGCGCAGTGAAAAGCGGTCGCTCACGCGGCGCGATACACCTTTAAGTTCTAGCAACTTTTGCATGGTATAGCCTTTCTTGCAGATGGCTACTGCATGGTTTCGGGGGCTACGAGGTCGAGCATCTCGTGCAGCTTGTCGCGCGTGACGCCCAAGGCTTCGGCTTGGCTCGCCGCTTTCGCAAGCAGCTCTTCGATATGGCAGAGCTGGTTTTCGCGCAAGAGTTCTTGGTTGCCCTCGGCGACAAAACAGCCCTTGCCCTGCACGGTGCAGATAAAGCCGAGTTGCTCCAGGTCGGCGTAGGCGCGCTTGGTGGTGATGACACTCACGCCAAGATCGCTCGCGAGTGCACGGATGCTGGGGAGTTTGGCTCCCGCAGCGAGCGCGCCCGAAAGGATCTGAGCTTTGACTTGCGAGGCTATTTGCTCGTAGATGGGCTTGTCGCTCGAATTGGATAGGATGATGTCCACAGCGGCTCCTTAGCTGATGGGCTACACGTGTATATAACCGGTAAGCACAGTATATATACACTATGTACAGTTACGCAAGAGACAAATTCGGATTGGGCCGGCTACCCAGGCCCCAACTGATGAATTTGTCCTGATAGGTGCCCTATGGCGGGATTTCGCGGCTACAATAGTACGGTTACAACGACGTAATGCACTCAATGCAAGAAAGGATCCGCATGGCAAGCCTGTCGGATGAAATCTCGTCGCGCCGCACATTCGCGATCATCAGCCACCCGGACGCCGGTAAGACCACGCTTACCGAGAAGCTGCTGCTCTATACCGGCAGCATCCAGACCGCCGGTTCGGTCAAGGGTAAGAGCTCGGCCAAGCATGCCGTCTCGGACTGGATGGACATCGAGAAGGAGCGCGGTATTTCCGTTACCTCCTCGGTGCTGCAGTTCACCTACAACGGCGCTTGCGTCAACATCCTCGATACCCCCGGCCACCAGGACTTCTCGGAGGATACCTACCGTACCCTTATGGCCGCCGACGCCGCAGTCATGGTCATCGACGGCGCTAAGGGCGTCGAGGCCCAGACCAAAAAGCTCTTTAAGGTCTGTACGCTGCGCCATATTCCCATCTTTACCTTTGTGAACAAGCTCGACCACGAGGCTCGCGATCCGTTTGAGCTCATGGAAGAGATCGAGAACGTCCTGGGTATCAATACGTATCCCATGAACTGGCCGATCGGCAGCGGGCGCAACTTCCGCGGCGTGTTCGATCGTCAGACCCGTCGCGTCATTGCCTTTGAGGGCGACGGCCACGCCAACGCCACCAAGAAGGTCGCCGAGGTCGAGGCCGAGCTGGGCGATCCGGCCATGGACGAGCTTATTGGCGAGGAGAACCACAAGAACCTGATGGACGACATCGAGCTGCTCGATGGCGCCGGTGACGAGCTCGACCTGGATGCCGTGGCCTGCGGCAAGCTGAGCCCGGCGTTCTTTGGCTCGGCACTCACCAACTTTGGTGTGGAGCCCTTCCTTAAAGAGTTCCTGCGTCTGGCCCCGACGCCGCGCGCCTATACCGATACACTCACCAGCGAGCCGGTCGCGCCCGCCGAGAACGACTTTAGCGGCTTCGTGTTTAAGATCCAGGCCAATATGGACAAGAACCACCGCGACCGCATCGCCTTTGTGCGCATTTGCTCGGGCAAGTTCGAGCGTGGCATGGACGCCTTCCACGTGCAGGGCAACCGCAAGCTCAAGCTTGCCACGGGCACGTCGATGATGGCCGATGACCGCGCCATCGTGGACGAGGCGTACGCGGGCGATATCGTGGGCCTGTTCGACCCGGGTATCTTTAGCATCGGCGACACCGTGTGCTCCGGCAAGCGCCACGTGCAGTATCCGCAGATCCCGACGTTTGCCCCCGAGATGTTCGCTCGCATTACGCAGGTCGACACGCTCAAGCGCAAGCAGTTTGTGAAGGGCATGGAGGAGCTTGCCCAGGAGGGTGCCATCCAGATCTTCCGCGAGCTGGGTGCCGGCATGGAGAGCGTCATCGTGGGCGTGGTCGGTGTGCTGCAGTTTGAGGTACTCGAGCGCCGCCTCAAGGCCGAGTATCGTGTTGAGGTCCGTCGCCAGCCGCTGCCCTATACGGACATCCGCTGGATTCAGAACGACCCCGATACCATTGATATCCCGGGCCTTTCGCTCACGCGCGATACCCTGCGCGTCGAGGACATGCGCGGCGGTAAGCTGCTGCTGTTCACGAGCCCGTGGAACGTGGATTGGGCAACCGATCACAACCCCGATCTTATCCTGTCGGAGTTTGGCAACGTAGCCTTTTAATGCATCGGCGCGGTGGCCCTGTGGGGCTGCCGCGTCGTTTGCTTGCCTGATGCCGTGTGAGCGGCTATTATACCCATCGTCGTCTCAAGCCCGTGACGTCCGAGCAGTTCGGGTCCGATATCCTGCTCGTTAAACCTAAAACCAAAGGAGTACATAATGATCAAGAAGGTCATGGAGGACTACAAGGTCCTGTTGCGGAGCATTCCCGCGGCAACGGTTTCGCTGTTTTTCGTGAGCGTCATCATGATGAACCTGCTGGCCAACAAAGAGCTTATCAGCCTGCCATATCTGGCGCTCGACTGCGGCTTTGTGGTGAGCTGGGTCTCGTTTTTGTGCCAGGACATGATCTGCAAGCGTTTTGGCGCCAAGGCATCCATCAAAATCTCTATCCTCGCGCTGGCGGTCAACCTGGCCGTAAGCCTGTGCTTTTGGCTGTGCTCGCTCACGCCCGGCATGTGGGGCGCCTACTATGACACGGGCATGATCGAGGTCAACACCGCCCTTAACGCCACCATCGGCGGCACCTGGTACGTGGTGTTGGGCTCTTCGCTGGCAATGCTCGTTTCCGCCGTGGTGAACTCCACGCTCAACCAGTCGCTCGGCCGTATGCTCAAAAAGAATAACTTTGCGAGCTTTGCCTTCCGTTCCTATGTGTCCACGGGTGTTGGCCAGTTTATCGACAACCTGGTCTTTGCCATTGTGGTGAGCCACACGTTCTTTGGTTGGACCTGGGTACAGGTCCTTATGTGCTCGCTGACCGGCGCTGTTGCCGAGCTGCTGTGCGAGGTCTTCCTGAGCCCCGTGGGCTACAAGGTCGTGCGTGGCTGGGAGCGTGAGAATGTGGGCGCCGAGTACCTCGAGCGCCACGCAATCGCCTAAGGAGCAAGTATGCGGGTTTTGATCACGGGTGCTTCGGGTGGTATTGGAGCCGCGTGCGTGCAGCGCTTTTTGGACGAGGGTCACGAGGTCGTGGGCTTTGATCTGCTGCCGGCGGCAGTCGAGCACGAGCGCTATCGCCATCTGATCGTCGATGTCCGCGAGCCGGATTCGTTTCCAGACGAGCTTGAACCCCAGGTGATCGTGAACGTTGCCGGCACGCAGGATTCGGCCGACGATATTGCCGCCAACCTGTGCGGCACCATCAACGTGACCGAGCGCTATGCCTTTGTGGGGGAGGGGCTTGCCGCCAAGCCGGCGCCGGCCATTACATCCGTGGTCAATGTGGGGTCGGCGAGCGGGCATACGGGATCGGAGTTTCCCGCCTATGCCGCCAGCAAGGGCGGCGTTATCGCCTACACCAAGAACCTTGCAAACCGTCTGGCGCCGCAGGCTATCGCCAACAGTGTGGACCCGGGCGGCGTTATCACGCCGCTCAACCGTTGCGTGATGGAAGACGAACACCTGTGGAACCAGATTATGGAGCTCACGCCGCTTAAACGCTGGGCCACCGCCCAAGAGATCGCCGAGTGGATCTACTTTGTGGGCGTGACCAACCGGTTTATGACCGGGCAGAGCCTGCTGATCGATGGCGGCGAGGCCGGCCGCACACAATTTATTTGGCCCGAATAGGAAACGCGCCCGATGGGAAGCCGTCGGGCGCGTTTTTTGATGTATCGATTTTTAGCCGAGGCAAGTCCAGTTGACGGGGGTCGAGCCGTGCTGTTCGAGTAGCCGATTGGCAGCGGAGAAGGGGCACGACCCCATAAAAGCGGGGAGTTCTGCCGTGGCACGGTTTGCCGAAAGCGGCGAGGGGTGCGTAGAGGCCAGACAGAACTTGCCGGTTGCCTTTCCCGCGCCGGTCGCGGCGAGCTTGCCTTCGACCATCTGCTGGGCAAAGCGACCCCATGCCAAAAAGACGACCGGCTGGGGCAGCTGACAGCAGCGTTCGATGACGTAATCGGTCAGGGTGCTCCAGCCCAGCTTGGCGTGCGAGTTGGCGGCATGCTCGCGCACGGTGAGCGTCGTGTTGAGGAGCAGGACGCCCTGTTGTGCCCATGGGGTTAGGTCTCCCGTGGCGGGAATGGGACAACCCAGATCGGCGTTGAGTTCCTTATAGATGTTGCGCAGGCTCGGCGGCAACTTGGTTTGCGACGCGGGGACCGAGAACGATAACCCCATGGCCTGGTTGGGTCCGTGATAGGGATCTTGACCCAAAATGACAACCTTGACCTGGTTGGCCGGCGTATAGGCGAGGGCATTGAGGATGTCGTCTTGTGCCGGGTAGATAGTCTGCTCGGCACGTAAAAGGGCGATGCGCTCGAGCAGCTGGTTCGTTGTGTCACGTACCGGCTGCGGCGCATCGCCCAACCAAGTTGCTATGTTGCGGTCGCGAGTTGCGGTGTCCATGGGGCTCCTTTACGGCAGATGCTCTGTTGGCATCTATTGTAAAGGCGCACCGGTTGCCTTTATGCCGCGGCTGCATGAAGAGTGGGGTCTACGAGACGCGCTCGGGCGCTCCTGCCATGTGAGCGTGTCCTTGCGAGCGAAGGCGCGGAGCTCGACGGTTGCCACCATCACACCGGTGAGGATGAGGGCGGCGCCAAAGAAGGCGATGGGGCTCAGGACCTCGCCGACCAGGAAGAACGAGAAGACGGCGGAGCAGACCGGCTCCAGCGAGAAGGCAAAGCCGGTGGTCTCGGCGGGCACGTGGGGCTGCACGAGCGTCTGGGTGATAAAGCCGTAGGCAGAGCAGATGAGTGCGAGCGCGACGACCACGACGATTTCGTTGGGCGTGCTGGGAAGCGTGAAGCCGCCCAAGGTGCACGCGGCGATGCCCGAGAACAGGCCGCCAAAGCCCAGCTGCCAAACACCCAAGGCCAGTGGGTCGACTTCTTCGACAAAGCGCTTGGCTACGATAATGTGGCTGGCATAGATAAAGGCTGAGAGCAACATGATGATCGCGCCGGGATTCAGGCTGGTAAAGTCGGCACCCGAGAGCAGCAGCATACCGCAGGTGACGATGGCGGTGCCGATGAGTACCTTGCGCTCGGGGGCGCGACGCAGCAGGGCGGCGTTGGCAAACGGCACGATCACGACCGTCAGGCTCTGCAAAAAGCCAGCGGTGGAGGCGGAGGTGAGGCTGGAGCCCAGGCACATGCAGGTGAGCTCGGTTGCCATGATGGCGCCGATGATGGCGGCGCGAACCATCAGGTCACGGTTGATGCGCAGCGCGTGCTTGTGAAAGAGCACAAGGCAAGCTGCAAAGGCGATGATGCAGCGCAGCGCAACGATGCTCGTGGCGTTCATGCTGTCCATGCCGATCTTCATGAGGGGGTACGAAAAGCCCCATGCGACGGGAACGGAAAATGAGAGCGCGATTGCTTTTTTGCGATCCATGGGACTCCTTTTGTTACAGAACGGTTTCGCAAAAAGGATTCTGCTCCCAGATATGGATGTAGTAAAGCGAATGTATCTTCAGTATGATTAAGAAATACTAATGCTAGTAGAAAAAGCCCTGGCAAAACGTTTTACGGCTACATCGATGTGGAGGCACGATGGCATCGCGGTATCAGATTGTTTGTATGGTGGTCGATTGCGGCAGTCTTAAGGGCGCGGCCGACGAACTGGGCTATACGCAAAGTGCGGTGAGCCAGGCCGTCAAAGCGCTCGAGCGCGAGCTGGGTACCACGCTTATCGAGCGCGGTAAGCAGGGCGTTTCGCTTACGCGCGACGGTAAACAATATCTGCCGTTCCTGCGCCAGATTGTGACCGCTGAGGCCGAGCTCGAGGGCAAGCGCCAGGAGCTGCTGGGGTTCTCCTCGACTGATATTCGCATTGCGACATTTACCAACGTGAGTCGTACCGTGTTGCCACGCGTGATCCGCGACTTTGGTGCGCTGCACCCGGGCGTACGCTTTACCCTCAAGCAGGGCGATTACACGCGCAACGCTCAATGGGTACACGATGGCGTGGTTGATTTTTGTTTTACGGCGCGCGGATTTACCGCTGGGCTCGAGAAGCGCGTGGTCTATCACGACGAGTTGGTAGCATTGTTGCCGGCCGCGCATCCGCTGACGGCAAAGGAAAAGGTGACACTCGCCGACCTGGCGTCCGAACCGTTTGTGTTACTGGATGAGGGCGAGCAGAGCCTGGTGCTCGATGCATTCGCGGCGCACGGGCTGTCGCCGCACGTGACGAGTGAGGTCACCGACGACTACACCATCATGGCGATGGTGGAGGAGGGCCTAGGCGTAAGTATGCTGTATCGCCGTACCGTCGAGGGCATGCGGGCCGATATCCGCGTACGTCCCATCGTGCATGCTCCCTCGCGCGACGTGGTGGCAGCTTGGCGCAGCTGGGACACCATGCCTATCGCCACGAGGCGTTTTATCGACTATATGAGCTCGCATATTGTCAATTAATGACTGGCGTGACGTTGAGTGCGGTGTTTAGCGGGCTGTCGCTTTGGCTTGGGCGGTGTGATAGGTGCGTGCCGGGTGGCAGAGCAATACCGCCACGACCATAAAGAATGCCGTGGTGCCCAGGCTGATGGGGTAGACCATCATGATGTTCGCAAAGGTACGGAAGTGCGGGAACACGCAGAATACCCAATAGAAGCGAATGCCGCAGACGCAGATCATGGTGATGAGGGCGGGCATGAGCGAGATGCCAAAGCCGCGCAGGTAGCCGGACATGTTTTCGTAAAACATGCTAAAGGCGTATGCCGGGAAGATCGAACACACGCGGATGTAGCCGATCGAGACGATGTTGGGGTCGCTGTTAAAGAGCGATAGGATCTCGCGCCCCAGACCGACGATAACGATAATCGTGGTGAGTGCAACGATACCGCCTTCGATCAGGCAGACCTTGAGCGTCTTGGTGCAGCGGTCGATCTGGCGAGCGCCGTGGTTTTGTCCCACAAAGGTGGTGCAAGCCTGGCTAAAGCTGTTGAGCAGGTTGTAGCACACGTACTCCAAGCTCATGGCGGCGCTTGATGCCGCCATGACCTCGGTGCCCAAGCTGTTGATGGCGGACTGGATGATGATGTTGGCGACGGCAAAGACAGCGCTTTGGATGCCGGCGGGCAGGCCGATCTTGACGATGCGCTTGAGGGCGACGGGGTCTAAGCCTAAGTCGCGTGGGGTGACGCGGACGACGGAGTCGGTCTTGAGCAGGTGGACAAAGAGTGTGGCGGCGCTGACGGTGTAGGCGATGGCGGTGGCGATGGCGACGCCCGTGACGCCCCAGTGGAGCACGGGGACAAAGATGAGGTCCAGGCCAATGTTGAGGACGGTGGACACGGCGAGCGCCTGCAGCGGCATGCGGGTGATGCCGACGGAGCGGAAGATCGCGGCCTCAAAGTTGTAGAGCAAGATCGAGGGCATGCTGAGCAAAAAGACGCGCAGGTAGAGCGAGGCGAGCGGCATGGTCTCGGCAGGCACGTTGAGCGCAGCGAGCATGGGCTCGGCAAAGATCTCGCCCAGTGCGATGACGACAAAGCCCACGAGCGCCATTAAAATCGAGGTATGGACGGCGCGTTTGACCATGTTCTGATCGTTGCGGCCGATAGCGTTGGCGATGACCACGTTGGAGCCAAGCGACATGCCAATAAAAAGGTTGAGCATAAGACTGGTAAGCGGAACATTGGAGCCGACCGCCGCCATGGCGAGGGTTCCCTGGTCGCCCGAGAAGTTACCGATGATGACCGTGGCGATGAGGTTCGACAGCTGCTCCAAGATGCTCGTGGCGGCCACGGGGAAGGCGAACAGGGGAATATTGCGCCATAGCGAGCCGGTGGTCATGTCAATGTGCTTAGATGCGGTGCCTGCCATACGCTCTCAATCTCTAATATGCTCTTTCGTGCTTATTTGCGCAGACGATGATACTCCTAATGCAGCCAGCCGGCACTTAGGGACGTTCCTTTTCTGTCGGCAGCTGGGGACACTCCTTGTCTCTTCTATGACTAGGTGGGGAAGGCGTGCGACAATGGTGGGCGTTGTGTTGTTCGCGCTAAGGAGTTGCCATGTTGTTGTGTCCCGTTTGCCATGAGCCGTTGGTGGACGACGAGCGCGGTGCTGCATGTGCGGGTGGACACCGGTTTGACCGTGCGCGCGAGGGCTATCTGTATCTGCTGCGCTCGTCCAAGAGCGGCGACTCCATGGGCGATCCCAAGTCGCAGGCGCGCAGCCGTCGTGACTTTCTGAACCGTGGATACTATGCGCTGTTGCGCGATGCGATGGTCGAGCTGGTGCGCGAGCGGGTGTCTGAACGTGCCGCGTCTACGAACGGCCCCATGACCTTGCTCGATATTTGCTGCGGCGAGGGCTACTACACCAGCGCCATGGGTGCGGTGCCGGGCGTGGACGCTTACGGGTTCGACTTGGGCAAAGAGATGGTGCGCCTGGCCGCCAAGCGCGGCGATGCGACCTATTTTGTGGCCAACATGAAGGATATCCCCGTGGCTGATGGCGCCTTTGATATGGTGACCGAGCTCTTTGCTCCCTTTAACGAGCGTGAGTTTTCTCGCGTGCTGGCGCCCGGGGGCTCGCTCTACACCGTGGTGCCGGGTGCCCGTCATCTGTTTGGGCTCAAGGAGGTGCTCTACGACACGCCATATCTCAACGACGAGAAGCTGCCGAAGACTACCGAGCTCGAGTTGGTCGGAACGCAGCGGGTGTCTGCGAACATTACGCTCCAGACCCAGGCCGACATCGAGGCGGTGTTCCAGATGACGCCGTACTACTACCGCACGCGCCCCGCCGACAAAGAGCGCCTGGCAAACCTGGACACCCTTCAAACCGACATCGACTTCATCATCGCCGAGTACCGCCACTAACCTACCAAAAAGGGACAGGTTTATTTTGGCAGGTTTTATCTGGGCAAATGTAAAGGGCCGACCGCGTTGCTGCGCGATCGGTCCTTGTTGGTTGCTTGGATGTAGGGGGCAGTGGAAGGAGGGAGTCTACAGGCGGTCCTTGTTCTCGGCCTTAATGTCGTGTGCCTGCTGAATAAAGAACAGGTCGTACACCACGATGACAAAGGCGCCAAAGTTGATGGCGTCGCCGCCAAACGCGGGAAGCGTGAGCACGGCCTGCGCAATCGTGGCGATTGCGGCGACGATGCCGAGCTTAAACGCACCATCCACCTGCGAAGGCTTGTTGGCGCCCTTGATGCCCGCAACACCTGCGGCAAGATCGACAAGACCCTTGATGACAAGTACGGCCGCGGCGAGCATGGCATTCGATCCGTAGGTGGACTCGAGCTTGCCGGTCGCGATGCCGGCGATTCCAATGATGAGACTGGCGATGCCCAGCACAAAATAAATCAGGGCAAGGATTTTGAGTGTCTTGCGAGCGGCGCTCATAGCTGGTCCTTTCGATGCGGGCGCGGAGAATCTGTCGCACCCAGGTTGCGGCACATATCGTGAAGCACATTGTAGTTCAACGGGGCGATGCATGCGTTTGAAAGCGTTTCTTACCTGCACGGTCCAACCTTTCAAAAAGGAAAGCCGGACGTAAGCCAAATCGATGGCAGTTCAAGTGCGGCGCTGCGATAATGAGGCCATAGCAAGGAGTTGGTCTAAGGAGGAGCCATGATGTACGGAACAGGGCAGGCGCGCGAGCCGCGATCGTTGGGAAGGCGCATGAGCGATTCCGTGATCGCTGCCGTGTGCACGGGATTGATGGCGGTGCTTTGCATTGGGATGTTGTGGGCCATGTCGCATGTGGGACAATAGCGGACGATTGGGTGCCGACACATGCGGCGCTCACGTATCCGCTTTGCTTGCTAAGGAGTGCCCATGGGCGTCGTCGATCCCTTTTCTGTTGCTCGGGCCGCGGGGCTTGAGCTGATCGGGAAGCCCGAGGGCCTCACGCTCACCGACGGTGCGATGGAGCTGCGCGCCGATTTTGTCCGCATGCTTCCACGGCTCAGGCAGGGCCGCCTGCAGCAAGAGCTGCTGGTTAAGGCTGCGCGCACAAAAGGCATCGAGCAGCCATGGGCGATTGACGCCACGGCAGGCTTTGGCGAGGATTCGCTGCTGCTGGCGGCAGCGGGCTTTACCGTCGATCTGTATGAACAGGACTGCGTGATCGCGGCGCTCCTCAAGGATGCCTTGGACCGCGCGGCGGATGATCCGGCGCTTGCGACTGCCGTGGCGCGTATGCGTTTGCATGCGGGCGAGGACAGCATTGCCGGCCTTCGCCATACGGCTGAGCTGGTCGAGCGCGGTGAGCTCGCGGCTCCCGACGTGGTGTATCTGGACCCCATGTTTCCCGAGCGCACCAAGAGCGCGGCGGTTAAAAAGAAGTTCCAGCTCTTGCACCATTTGGAGCAGCCGTGCGCCGATGAGGAGACGCTGGTCGAAGCTGCGCTTGCACCGCACCCGCGCAAGGTCGTTATCAAGCGGCCGGTGAAGGGGCCGCTGCTTGCCGGCGTTAAGCCGAGCTATCAGCTTGCGGGCAAGGCCGTCCGCTACGATGTTTTGGTGCCGCCGCGCCCGTAGTTTGCGTGCGATGGCCGGCGATGTGTCGGTGCCGCGCCGCTGCGTGAGTGTCGCGCCGATGCGGCGCCTATTTCCAAGGGTGCGACGTCAGGTGCCACCCGCCGCAGTATTCACATTTGTAGCAGGCCAAGCCACGTCGTCCACGGTTTTCGCAGTCGGCCATAACGGCCTCGGCCTCGGCGCGTGTGTCGTAGCGGTTTTTGCGCTCGCACGACTTGTAGCGCCAAGCCTCATCGCGCTCGGCGTCCAGGGCATCGCGGCGCTCGTCCTCGCGCGCAAACAGGTCGCTCATATCGCCGCCGGTGGCAGCGCCCAAAAACTCGCTTTTGGCCTTTGACCAGGCGGCTCGCTTTTTGCTTCCCATCCGCTCCTTGCCCTTTCCAAACGTTGGTATCATTGCTCAATCAAAGTGATACCAATAAACGTGAGGTCGCCGCGTGATGATCAGAAAAACCCTCGATACCGACATTCCCGCCGTCATGGCTATCTATGACGCGGCCCGCGCCTTTATGCGCGCGCATGGCAACGCCACGCAGTGGCCCGAGGGCACGCCTTCGGCCGAGCAGCTGGCTGCCGATATTGCCGCTGGTGGCAGTTACGTGTGCGAAGTCGACGGCCGCGTGGTGGCGACGTTTGCCTTTTTACCGGGTCCGGACGAGTGCTATGACGTGATTGAGGACGGTCAATGGCGCAGCGACACTCCGTATGCCGTGCTGCATCGCGTGGCATCCGACGGCACCGTGCACGGTATCGCGGCGGCGATGTTTGCCTTTGCCAAGGAATGCGCCGACCATCTGCGTATTGACACGCACGAGGACAACTTGCCCATGCAGGGCGCCATCGCCAAGGCGGGGTTCGAGCGTGTCGGTATCGTCTATGTGTCCGACGGCACGGCGCGTGTCGCGTTTGATTGGCTGCGCGAGGCGTAGGAGCCAAGGCACGTATCATCACCCAGCTCAAATAAAAAATGGCCCCGAGTGTGGCCATTTTTGGTAAAACGCGTCGTTGTGGGACTCGCATTGTTACCGCCCCAGATGAACCCGGGCAGACAAAAAGGGGAGGTGCCGGCTTTCGCAAGGCGCGAACCTACGAAAATCGCCGCGCGGCAACGCGGGGCGATGAGCTCGGTCGGGGGATAGGGCCCGCTTCGCCCACCGGCCCGTAAATTGTATCATCCAGTGTGGAGCGTGAACGCCCGTTGCCGCGTGCGATGGGCTTGCAATAAGAGGAGAGCCATGTCGAAGCAAGCGGTCGTTGGAATCTTGGCGCATGTCGATGCCGGCAAGACCACGTTGGCCGAGGCCATGCTGTTCAACGCGGGCCGCATTCGCAAGCGTGGCCGCGTGGACGATGGCGATTCGCATCTGGACACTAACACGATCGAGCGCGAGCGCGGTATCACGATTTTCTCGTCGCAGGCCGTGCTCGACCACGGCGATACCCACGTCATGCTCGTGGATGCTCCCGGCCATGTCGATTTTTCTGCCGAGGCGGAGCGCACACTGCGTGCCCTGGACTACGCGATTCTGGTGGTGGGCGCCAACGATGGCGTGCAGGGGCACACCGAAACCCTGTGGCGCCTGCTTGCACGCTATGACATCCCGACGTTCATCTTCATCAACAAGATCGATTTGGAGAATCCCGGCCGCGATGTTTTGCTGGCACAACTCGGGCAGCGTCTTTCCGAGGGCTGCCTGGATGCCAACGAGCTGCTGGCGGGCGCCGCCGTTCAGGAGGACGCTGCTGCGTTGGACGAAGCGGCGCTCGAGGAGTTTCTTGAAGCGGGTGAGCTTTCCGTCGCAACGCTGTCGCGTATGGTTGTTGAGCGCAAGCTCTTTCCCTGCTTTGCCGGTTCGGCGCTCAAGGATCAGGGCGTGGGCGAGCTGCTGGATGGTATGTGTACGCTGATGCGTGAACAGACATGGCCCCCGGAGTTTGCCGCGCGTGTCTATCGTGTCAGCCGAGGCGTTCGCGGCGAGCGCTTGGCTTGGGTTAAAGTGACCGGCGGCACGCTGCGTTCAAAACAGATGATTGAGGGACGCTCCGGTGCCGAGGTATGGGAGCAGAAGGTCGATCAGGTACGCATCTATAACGGCGAGAAGTACGAGCTTGCCCAGGAAGTTGCTGCTGGCGGTATTTGTGCCGTGACGGGTCTTGCGCACGTTCGCCCGGGGGACGCCTTGGGTGCGGAGCCCGGGTGCGATGCACCCGTCATTGCGCCGGTCCTCACCTATACGGTGCTACCGGGCGAACACGATGTCCATGCGGTGTTTCAAGCGCTGACCGAGTTGGCGGACGAAGACCCCATGCTCGGCGTAAGCTGGAATACGCATCTTGAGCAGATTCATTTGCAGTTGATGGGCGCCGTGCAGCTCGAGGTCGTGCAGCGGGTGTTGGCCGATCGCTTTGGCCTTGCGGTCGAGTTTGAGCCCGGCGGCATCCTCTACAAGGAGACTATCTCGCAGCCGGTCGAGGGCGTGGGCCACTTTGAACCGCTGCGCCACTATGCCGAGGTGCACCTGCGCTTGGAGCCGCTACCGGCGGGCTCGGGCGTGCAGTTTGGTACCGTTGCCTCGACCGACGAGCTCGACCTTAACTGGCAGCGTTTGGCGCTCACCAATGCCATGGAGCGCGACCACCTGGGCGTGCTGACCGGCTCGCCCATCACCGATGTGCGCATTACGCTCACGGGCGGCCGCGCGCATGCCAAGCATACCGAGGGCGGCGACTTTCGCCAGGCAACGTACCGCGCGATTCGCCAGGGCTTGATGCGGGCGCGCGAGGCCGGCACAGCCGTGCTGTTGGAGCCGTGGTACCACTTTGAGCTCGAGGTGCCGGGGGAGTGCGTGGGCAGGGCGCTCTCGGACGTCACGCGCATGGGCGCCGAGTACGAGCCGCCGGCAATGGCGGGCGACCGGGCGAAGCTCGTGGGTCGCGTACCGGCATCCGAGGTACAGGATTACGCGCTGGAGGTGGCTGCCTACACGAGCGGCCGCGGGCATTTGTACCTTGAGTTTGCCGGTTATGCGGCTTGCCATGATGCCGAGCGCGTAATCGAGACGGCCGCCTATGAGCCCGAGGCCGATCTGCCCAACACGCCCGATTCGGTCTTTTGCTCTCACGGCGCCGGCTATACCGTCAAGTGGTACGACGTACCCGCCGCGGCGCACGTAAAGATCGATCCCGCCACCTTCCGCCCCTATCGCCCCGCCGACGCGGAATTTTTCGGCCACATGTGACAAAGGGACAGCTCCTTTGTCACATTCAGTTGGTATAACTCGGTATAAGTTGGTATAACTATTGCTAGCCTTTGCCAATCCGAGGAGGCCGACATGAATCCAAATCCCTTTAAGCCAACGGCTGGTAAGCGGCCTCCGATACTCATCGGTCGCGAGTCGGTCATCGAAGATTTTGAGGAGGGGTTCGACAACGGTGCCGGAGC
Organism: uncultured Collinsella sp.; assembly: GCA_938036665.1. Taxonomy (GTDB): domain Bacteria; phylum Actinomycetota; class Coriobacteriia; order Coriobacteriales; family Coriobacteriaceae; genus Collinsella. Next base: position 26,536 of record CALHWR010000087.1, read on the forward strand.
GCCGGGCAGACTCATGCTCATTACAGGAAACCGCGGCTGTGGCAAAACAGTTCTCCTGCGGGAGCTGCAACGTCTGGCCAGTGAGCGCGGATGGGCGGTTGTCTCCGATTCCGCTTCGCTTGGTTTATGCGACCGCTTGGCCGACGCACTCCGCTCGAATAAGCCCGTTGTGACGTCAATGGAGTTTGGCCCATCGTTTGGACGGATGTCGGTTGAGGCGGCGCGGGCAAAAGGCGAGACGTTGCGAGGGCTGGTCAACGAACGTCTCAAGAAACTCGGCCCAAGCAAGGGTATTCTGTTTGCGATTGACGAGGCTCAATCTGCGTCTATCGAGGAACTGGCGACTCTCGCCGTTCTCTATCAGCAGGTGCTCGGAGATCAGGATGCCACGGGCTTGCCCGATAGCGACCAGCGAGGTCTTGCGTTGGTCTTTGCCGGCTTGCCCAGTATGGTTGACGATCTGCTCGAAGAGCCGAGCGTGACGTTTTTGCGACGTGCCCAGCAGCGTACGTTGGGGACGATTTCTTTGCCCCAGGTGCGCGATTCATATATCCAGACGGTCGAATGTGCTGGTCTTTGCATTGATGCGGGGACGGCGGACCTTGCGGCGCACAAGAGCATGGGACATCCCTATATGGTTCAGCTGGTGGGATATTACATGTGGCGGTCTGCTGTCCGGCGTGGCTCGCAGGTCATTGAAGAGTGCGATGTCGAGGATGGCCATGCGGATGCCGTCTCCGAGTTCTACGAAGCGGTTGACGCACCTCTGTATTACGGGCTGCGCACCCCACAGCGCCTCTTTATCGAGGCTATGGCGGTTGATGAGGGCAAGCCGACGCGCATGGCAGATATCATTGAGCGCTGCGACCGTACCCAGAGCTGGGCGAGTAAATATCGCGCAAGCCTGATTCGCGAGCGCGTCATCGAGGCTGCCGGATACGGCCTCGTCCGGTTTAGCGTGCCCATGCTGGGCAAGTATATTCGCGATCGCATTTTATGGCACGAGTAATGTGACATGAGGGACTGTCCCTTTGTCACATTCGATCAATAGGAAGGGGAGCGATGGCGGTGTCGCAACAACCAAGCGCTATCGAGGTGCGTGGCGCGCGTGTCCATAACCTTAAGGACATCGATATCGATATTCCGCTGGGAAAGCTGGTGGGTATTGCCGGCGTGTCGGGCTCGGGCAAGAGCTCGCTGGCGCTGGGTGTTTTGTATGCCGAGGGCTCGCGCCGTTACCTGGAGGCGCTCAGCACCTATACCCGCCGTCGGCTGACGCAGGCAGAGCACGCTCAGGTGGACGAGGTGCTGCACGTGCCGGCGGCACTCGCATTGCATCAGCGCCCCAGTGTACCGGGCGTGCGCTCGACTTTTGGCACCATGACCGAGCTCAACAACAGTCTGCGTCTGCTCTTTAGCCGCTGCGCCCATCACGTGTGCCCGCATTGCGGGGCGCGTGTGGAGCCGAGCCTTAACGTGGCCGCGGGCCTGTCGCTCGCGTGCCCCGCATGCGGCCGCGAGTTCTATGCGCCGGGGGCCGAGGACCTTGCCTTTAACAGTGGCGGCGCGTGTCCTACCTGCGGAGGCACCGGCGTCATGCGCGAAGTGGACGAGGCGAGCCTGGTGCCCGACGAGTCAAAGACCATCAACGAGGGTGCGGTGCTTCCCTGGGGCACGCTGATGTGGGATCTGATGAAGCAGGTGGCCGGCGAGATGGGCGTGCGCACCGACGTGCCGTTTAGCCAGCTCACGCCTCAAGAGCGCGACATCGTGTTCCATGGTCCGGCGGTTAAGAAGCACATTCTCTACGTTCCCAAAAATGGCGAGGGCGCCACGCCGCTCGACTTTACCTATTACAACGCCGTCTATACCGTCGAGAATGCGCTCGCCAAGGTTAAGGACGATAAGGGGCTTAAGCGCGTTGCGCGCTTTTTGCGCGAGGGACCGTGCCGCGATTGCGGAGGCACGCGTCTTTCCGAGGCTGCGCGCCAGCCCCAGGTGCGCGGTATCAATCTGGCGCAGGCGGCGGCCATGACGCTGGGCGAGGCGATTGAGTGGGTGCGCGGAGTGCCCGCATCCTTGCCGACCGAGATGCAGCCCATGACGACGGATATCTGCGATTCGTTTTTGAGCACGGCCCGTCGCCTGGTCGATCTGGGTCTCGACTACCTTTCGCTCGACCGCGCCGGCGCCACGCTTTCCACGGGTGAGCGCCAGCGCGTACAGCTTGCCCGCGTGGTGCGCAACCGATCGACGGGCGTGCTGTATGTGCTGGACGAGCCTTCGATCGGCTTGCATCCTGCCAATGTCGACGGCTTGGTGGGCGTGATGCGCGATCTGGTGGTCGACGGCAATACCGTGGTTGTTGTCGACCACGACACGCGCGTGCTGGCAGAAGCCGACTATCTGGTCGAGATGGGCCCCGTTGCGGGAGCAGGCGGCGGCCATGTAATCGCCGCCGGTACGGTAGACGAGGTCGAACAATCGCAGGGCAGCCGCATCGCGCCGTTCTTGCGCTCGGACCCCAAGCGTCTGCGCCCGCAGGTGGCTGACGACGAAATGTTCGACCTAGGCCATATCCGCATGGCGACCGATGCCATCCATACCGTCAAACCGCTCGAAGTCGATATCCCGCGTGGCCGCCTTGTCGCGGTGACGGGTGTTTCGGGTTCGGGCAAGACGACGTTGGTGCTCGAGACGCTCATCCCGGCGCTCAAGGCACAGGCAGCCGGTGAGCGCCTGCCAAGGCACGTGCGTTGGGTCGATGCCGAGGGCATCGCGCGCGCCAACCTGATTGACGCCACGCCCATCGGCGCCAACGTGCGCTCGACGGTAGCGACCTATGCCGACATCCATGATGAGCTGCGCCGCGCCTTCGCCCGTACGCCCGAGGCCAAGGCGGCAGGATATAAAGCGGGTGCCTTTAGCTACAACACTGGCACCTTGCGCTGTCCTACGTGCGATGGCACGGGCTCGATATCGCTCGACGTGCAGTTTTTGCCCGATGTCGAGATTGTCTGTCCTGCATGTCGCGGCTCGCGTTATGCAGACGCGGCTTCGCATATTCATCGCGAGGGCAGGGACGGGAGCCTGCTCACATTGCCGCAACTTATGGATATGAGCGTGGATGAGGCCCTCGACGCGACCGTCGGACTCAAGAAGGTTCAGGTGTGTTTACAGACCTTGCACGACCTGGGCTTGGGTTATCTCACGCTTGGTGAGCCCACGCCGGCGCTTTCGGGCGGTGAGGCGCAACGCCTTAAGCTTGCGAGCGAGATGGGCCGCGTGCAGGACGATGCCGTATTCGTATTCGACGAGCCCACGATCGGCCTGCATCCGCTCGATGTTCAGGTGCTGCTGAGCGTGTTTGATGGCCTCGTTGCCAAGGGCGCCACGGTTATCGTGATCGAACACGACCTCGACCTTATCCGTAACGCCGATTACGTGATCGACATGGGCCCGGGCGGCGGTGACGCAGGCGGAAAAATCGTCTGCACCGGCACGCCGGATGACACTGCGGCCTGCTCCGCAAGCGTCACTGGCCGCTACCTCTAGCAGAATGTGACAAAGGGACAGTCCCTTTGTCACATCCGATGCCTATTTCACGCATTGAGCGGCGAGATAGTCGCGGAAGAACGGTAATTCAAAAGCGACGATTCCGCGCCCGCGTTCTCCAATGATGCCGGCGTCTATCATGCGGCGTCGGTAGCGGGAGACCTGTTGCGGCGAACGCTTAAGGCGCTCGACAAGGTCAGCGGTGGTGGACTCTTCTTCGTCATCGAGCATGGCGATGAGAAATCGCTTGTCCTCCGCAGTGAGTTCCCGATAGGTCGCTGCGAGGATCCGGTCGTCCATTTCATCGCGTGCGATTTTGATTCCCTGGTCAAAGTCGCGAGATGATATTTCCCTCGAGTTGCTCGTGAGATCCCAGGCGCGGTAACCCACAAGCTGCAAAAGGAAAGGAAAGCCCGAAATCGAGCGAACGGCCTTATCGATTCCCTCGGCATCCGCCAGACGGTCGTTTTCCTGGATCGTTCGGATCAAGGCCTCGCGTACATCGTAGTCGGCGATACGCCCCAGATGATATTGCTGGGCGCGACGAAGGAACGAGACCGTCTTGTGGTTCAGCAACGTCGAGACGTTGTTGGGAAGTCCCGCCATGAGTAGGGCGACGCGTTTCCCATCGGTCACAAAGTGCTGATACGTGGCTGCGAGCTGGATCATCTCGTCGAGCGTCGGGTCGACCTCATCAACCGTGACGAGTAGACCGGTGCCCGTTTCGTTGAGCTGGTCGATGATGTCGCTCATGCGATAACGCCAAGTCGAGGCATCGTGAACGCGATTGACCTCGATACTGCCGAGCGGCGCGATTCCGAGACCGGTGACTTCGAAGTTGTTAGACGGGCTGATGAGATGGCCTGCAGCACGTTTCGCCCCGAGCTCGATTTCCTCAAGCATTCCCGAGAGCGCGGTCGTCTTTACCGCTATCCAGCCGTGGGATTCCGCCCTTGTTGCGAGCGACGACATGAGAGCGGTTTTACCGGTTCCACGCGCGCCTGAGAAGATCGAGGTCAATTCCGGGCGTCTACGCTGGCTCAAGAAGGCACGGTCCAAATCCCGAATAATCTGTTGTCTGCCGGCGAGATGGGCAGGAACCTCACCAAAACTGGGGGTAAACGGGTTCTCGAGATATTCCACAAGGCTCTCCTTTCACATCGCCGTTTAACTCCATTTTATTCTAGTTAATTCTGATTAAAAGCGACGGCTCGTTATTTGGTGCATCAATGTGACAAAGGGACAGTCCCTTTGTCACATGCCGGGGAAGCCTGTCTGGCGGAGGGCCTCGTAGAGGACGATGGCGGCGCTGTTGGAGAGGTTGAGGGCGCTGATGCGGTAGTCGTCCGGGTCTACAAAGTTGCCGCAGATATCCTGCCGAAGGATGGCCTCGTGGCTGTCCTCGGTATGCCCGAGCGATTCCTCGTGGGCTTCCCAGGCCTCGGCGTTGTCAAGCGAATCGCAATCGCGCAGCATCGGGATGCGCTCGCAGCGCTCGGGCGCCGCGGCAAGCAGTGGCTCGGGAATGCCCGAGCTCTCGCTGCCAAAGACCAAGTAGTCGCCATCGCGGTAGGCACTCTGCGCATAGGTGCGGCGCGCCTTTTTGGTCAGCAGATGTAGACGCTCGTCGACAGGGGAGAGGCCGTTGCGCGCAAGGAAATCCTCCCAGCCGGCATAGGTCGTCACGTCCAAGTTTTGCCAGTAGCCCAGGCCGGCGCGACGCACTGTCTTGTCGTCGAGCGAAAACCCCAGCGGCTCCACCAGATGCAGGCGGGTACCGGTAACCACGCAAGCGCGGCCGATATTGCCCGTATTGGCCGGAATCTCGGGCGCATACAGCACAATGTTGAACATGAATCTCCTTGGCTCAGAACGAAAAACCACCACGAAGGGCACCTTCGTGGTGGTTTGGCGGTTACGTAGGCGGAAAAATACCCGCTTGGATAAACCTAGGCGCGGTGCCAGTCGGTCAGGCAGGCATCGAGGGAGGCGATGAGCGCATCCTTGTCCATGTGACGGCCGATGATGCACAGGCTCGTCATGCGGTCGCCCGTCTCGTCGTCCCAAATCTGCATGATTTCGGGGTTCTCGTCGATGATCTTCTGCTTCTCGCCCTCGGGCGCGGAATCGACAAACAGACCGTTCTCCATCAGGCGCATCTGGTGGCCGGCCTGCTCAAACATGTAGCACATGTCCGGATTGCCGGTCTGCCACAGCGGACCCTTGACGCGGATGACCTCGTCGGGCCACTCCTGCTCAACAAAATCGGTGAACTTCTGCAGGTCAAACGGCTTGCGGCGCGAGTACACAAAGGTCTCGATGTCGTACTCGAGCACCTCGGGGTCGTCGTGCTCCTCGGGATGCTCCATGGCCTCGATCCAAGCGGCGGAGTTGTAGGCGCGCATAAAGTCGAAGCGGTCGGTATCGAGCAGCTCCTCCATGGGGACCTCGCCGTTTTGGGCCTCGACGATCACGGCGTCTTTCTGCAGGCTGCGCACGATGGCCTTGAGCTCGGCGATCTGCTCAGGGCTCACGGTATCGGTCTTGTTGAGGATCAGCGTGGAGCAAAACTCGATCTGCTGGATGAGCAGGCTCTCGATGTCGTCCTCGTCGATATCCTCAGCCAGCAGGTCGCGGCCGCCGTTGAACTCGTCGTACATGCGGGCGCAGTCGACCACGGCCACGATGTTGTCGAGCGCGAGCTTGGGCTCGCCGCCCACCTTGGCCTCGTCGCAGAAGCTCGAGATGGTGTAGGCGATGGGGATAGGCTCGCAAATACCCGAGGCCTCGATGATGATGTAGTCGAACTTGCCCGAATCGGCGATGCCCTGCAGCTGGTTGGCCAGGTCGTCCGAAAGCGTGCAGCAGATGCAGCCGTTGGTGAGCGGGATGAGGTCGTCGGTCTCGGAAAGGCCGCCGTCGGCGATAAGGCTAGCGTCGACGTTGATCTCGCCGATATCGTTGACGATCACGGCGGCGCGGATGCCGCCGTCGTTGGCGAGGATGTGGTTGAGCAGCGTGGTCTTGCCGGCACCGAGGTAGCCGGTAAGCATGATGATCTTCACGGGTTTGTTGGGCATGTGCCCTCCTTTGTTAGACATGGCTTACAGTTGAATCTTATGCCAAACGCCTGCTCTTATACCCACGCGCCGACAAATAACACAGGCTACTCCCAGGCTCCCCATACATCAGGGCAATAACCGACGGTGGCCTTTTTGCCGTTGCGCACGATGGGCTCGGCCAGAACCTGCTGGTTCTCGAGTAGCTTGTCGAAGCGCTGGCTGGGGGTGAGGTGCTGGATGAGTGCGAGCGTCTCCTCGTCCTTAGCCTTGGGGTTGAGCAGCTTGTCGATGCCGCCGACCGCCTGCATCACGCTCGTGAGCTCGCCCTTGCTCATCTCCTTTTCCTTAAGGTCGATAAACTGCACCTTAATGCGGCGCTCCTTAAAATAGCGCTGGGCCTTCTTGGTGTCGAAGGACTTTTTGGTGCCGAAGATTTGCACGTTCATATTTATGTTCCGCCGTTCTACCGAATAAAGTTGGTTCGCTCGCGATCGGCCTCGGGGGCTTCGATGCCGGCGGCCTTTCCCGCCTCGATGCAACGCAGCAGCCAGGCCATGTTTTTACCGATGTTTCGCATGGTGGCAAGGCCCTCGGCGTCCTGGGCGGCCTCGCCCGGCATGGCACCGAAGACGTTGTTCCAGTAGGTGGATGCTACCACGGGCATCTGGTTGATGGTGAAGTACTTGTTGAGCACGTCGAAGGTGGTCGACGTGCCGCCGCGACGGGCAACGGCGACAGCGGCGCCCGGCTTGTGCGTAAAGGCCTTGCTGCCTGCATAGAATGCGCGGTCGAGTGCCGAGAGGATGCGTCCGCTGGGATGTGCGTAGTAGACGGGCGAGCCAAAGACAAAGCCGTCTGCCTGCTCGGCAGCGGCAATCAGCTCGTTGACCACATCGTCGTCAAAGGTGCAACGGCAATCGAGCTTGCCGCACTGGCCGCAACCAATGCAATCGCGAATGGGCTTGGCGCCCAGCTGAAACATCTCGGCCTCGATGCCTTCGGCGTTAAGCTGCTCGGCGACCTCGGCGAGTGCGCGGGCCGTGTTGCCGTTTGCCTTGGGGCTGCCATTGACCAAAAGAACCTTCATCACAAACTCCCTCTGCTGTCGGTGACTTCTGCAGAGGATTATCGCACGAGCGGGCAGATGGCGTGGGGCACGATGCCGGCCCCGAGGGCCCACGGCAGGCACGCTTACCAGGTACGAGCGGGATACGGTCCAGAGGATGTTGGAGTGCGGGGCCTCGTGCGAGCAGATTGTAAGGGGTCTGGGCGGGTCGCCCTCGATGGCGAGCTTTGAGGCCTTGGAAGGCGGGCTGCTGCGGCGGCTATGGTTTATACTAAGGCGGTTGCTATCGAGTAATTCATACTTGGTTTGATTCGATTGTGAATGCGTAACTAGGATGGAAAGCAAAGGAAACTCTATGGAAACAGAGGATGCTGTTTGCTTGATGACTTCGATTGCCTTGATTGTCCTTTCAATCCAATACCGAAGAGGAAGATGGCTCTGCTCAATTGCTGGATACGATGTCACAAAAAGGGAGAGCGAGATTGATATACGCCCTTACGCAAAGCTGATTTCTTCTGTGACGTTATGGATGGGGCTGCTGTTTTTCTTGTGGGCGGTAGAGGGCTGGGTACGCGATTGGAATACCAGCGTTTTTGAAGTTTTGGTTCTACTTCTGTTCAGCTTGGCCTCTTTGTCGTTCGTGCGGCTCGTTAGGTTTGTGTTTATGAGGCGATAGCCAGCGGAAGTGGCTGGACGACAAAATGGACCAATGCAGCCAATTGTCAATAGAATTTGATAGGCTTGGCTTAACAGATTTACTCGAGGGCATATCCGTGGCGGGGGATAGGTTCTATCTTGTTGAGCATTTATTTGCATCAGGCAAAGTAAACCAAGAGTATCGAAACGGTGCCCCCGGGCCCCGGGAGGGACTGAGGGGACGTTCGGCTAACTGCGGGTACGACCTATTTGCCCAATGTGTTCGGTTGAGATCGGAAATTAACCATCATGCGCCCCATAACGCTAGTCCAGCTTGGTGCCCGGTACCTGCGGCGCCTCTTTAATCAGCGCATTAAGTTCGTTCAAAATGGAAACGGGCTGTCG
>CALHWR010000088.1 GCA_938036665.1 uncultured Collinsella sp.
GCCTGGAGTATGTGTTGGTAGGCCCCGAATCGGTGTTGCCTCCCGGCGCATTCCGCAGGGGGAGCGATATTTTGCAGCACGAAGTGCGTAGCAAAATATCGCCCATGCCCGAGGACGCGCCGGGAGGCAACACCGATTCGGGGCCGGGCATACGGATCTACCTGCGCATTTACAAATTCGTAAACTTTTTTGAAAAAAGTGCTTGCACAGTTCTCGAATCATAGGTTATTATCTTCCTCGTTGAACGCGCGGGTCTAACAAAGCGAACCGCGGATCAACAACATAGCATGTCGGAGTGGCGGAATTGGCAGACGCGCTAGCTTGAGGTGCTAGTGACCGCTTTTTGGTCATGCGGGTTCAAGTCCCGCCTCCGACACCATCGCATTTGAGAAGCCTCTTCGGAGGCTTTTTTGTTACCGATAGACGGTGAGGTCCACGATGGAAACGCTTGAACGCAACGAGTGGGCAGACGTTGCCCAACTAGTCGAGATCACGAGCGATGCTGTCATCATCTGCGAGCTCGACGGAACCATTCTGCATGTGAATAATCGCTTACTTGGTTTGATGTGCGAGGAACGCGCCGACGTCATCGGTGGAGATGTTAAAGACGTCCTGTACTCGTCCGCTTTTGAACGTGCGACGGAACATCGTCTGCCATTTGATACTGATGGCTCCGAGAACGAACTGATGCTCAAGCTAAGTGACGGCTCTTTTATTCCCGTCTTGGTTCGTGCGGGCTCCGTAACGCCTCCACGCATCTTTGGGCGCCGCGCACCACGTGTCCTGGTGGCGCTTCACAGTATCGAGGAACAGTATTCTCACGACCGTCAGCTCAAGCGTGCGTTATCGGAGCTTAGAGTGGCGAACAAGCGTCTCTCTGGGACGCTCTCGGTCATTATGAGCACTGTGGGCTCCGATGAGTTACCCAGCCTGCTTGATACCGTTTTGAACCAGCTTGTAGGAACGCTCGATGCTTCGGGTGCCGCTATCTATTTTTCTGAGAGCGGCGGCTTTAAGCTTCGCGGTGTTTCCAAGGAGCTGTACGACAGCTACCTGCCCGAGTTTTTGCCGTATGGCGCTGGCATTCCGACGTATGTTCTTCGCGAGTCGCGCGCCTGTCGCTTGTCGATCCAACAGGACCTTGAGGGCGATAAGGCCGCCTCCGGTATGTTCATGGACCTGGATAATCGTTCAAAGCACCTGTTGCGCATGCAGGATATGCCTCCGTACCGCAGTGAAATCTGTCTTCCCGTTTTTTACGGTACGCAGATCCTCGGCGTGCTGGAAGTTGGTTGGAAACGCCCCCAGGCACCGCTCGCCTATGACGTTAATGTGCTCGAGGTCATTTGCGATTACCTGTCTATCCAGCTGGTCGGCATGGCATCGAGCCTTCGCTCCCGTCGCACGGCCGAGCTTGGTCGTTCCCTCAATGTGCTGCGTGATGAGTTGTTTACCTTTCTAGACGATTCCGCCGCGGCTACCCAGGCGGTGTCGTCCGAGATCTGCAATATGCTCAACTGCCATTTTTGCCCTGTTGAGTATGACGCCAGTCTGGATTCCTACGTCATAGATTTTGAAGGCGGCAGTCGCGTTGCTTTGCCGGACGATCCCGAGAAGCTTTTCTTTTCCACGACGGCGCCAGCGGCACGTCTGGGGGCTGCCCCTGATGGCTTTGAGGCATCTGTTTTGGGCGGCACGAGTGCCGAGGACCTTAAACACGTCCGTATAACTCGCGTTGACGAATCGATGCCTATGGGAGGCTGGCTTAGAGCGCATGGCCTGCCTTGCCAGGGTCTCTACGTCGACGCCGGCATCGAGGCGGGGCGCCCACGCCCTGAGGGCGATGGCAAGCACAGTAACGACGCAATCGTTCCTGCTTCTGTTGCGAAGGGGCCGACGACGCGTGCGCTGCTGCTTCGTGATGGTAGCCAAGAGCCGATTGATGATCTTGAATATGACTACTTGGTGCACTTGGCGCATGACTTTGAACTGATCTACGAAGGCGAATCTCAAAAGCGCGAGGAGCGCCATATCGCTCAGACCCTCCAGATTGGCATGAGAAATTCCCTGGGGGATGTTCCGGGAATCGCCGCCGATTCGGTGTACCTGTCGGCCACGAACTCGGCGTTGGTCGGCGGCGATTTCTATACGCTCATCCGTCTTCCCGACGACTGCGCCGTCATGATTCTGGGCGATGTGTCTGGCAAAGGCATTGAGGCTGCATCGATGTCCGCGCTCGTCAAGACGGCCCTGACGGCATATGCCTGGGAGGGCGCTGGACCGGCCCGCATGGCACGCTCCCTTAACAGCATGCTCATGGGCTTCTCGAGGGTCGAGACGTTCGTGACGGCCTTTATCGCCAAGATTGACCTTAAAACCGGACGCGCAACGTATTGTTCGGCGGGCCATCCTCCGACCATGGTCATCAGGCCAGAGTCGATGCCGCTGGGTGGCGGCGAGGCCCGTGGGGGAGAGGTCGAGCTGCTTGGATGCCAATCGGGCGTAATCGGTGCATTTGAGAGCATGGTTTACGAGACGGGCGTGTTTACGTTCGCTCCTGGCGACATGCTCTTCATGTATACGGATGGAACGATTGAGGCCCGCGACCGCACCGGAGCGTTCTTTGGCGAGCAGCGCCTTCGTGATCTTCTGCTCTCTGTCTCGGGTGAGGGCGTATCGGGAATCTGCGGCAAGGTCTTGGGCGAGCTCGACCGATTTACCGAATCGGCGCTGGACGATGACATCGCATTAGTGTCCCTTGAGTTTTTGCGGGGCCGGTCCTAAACAGCGACGCTGGGCGCGCCGAATCCGCACGGTTGCGGAAAGGCATGCATCGAACAAGCTCTTTTGGGGAACCATGGTCGTATGAATGAGTGGAATGACATAGCGGTTTTGACGCCACCAGGCGATATCGACATCGCCACGGTGCCTGCGCTGCGTCGGCGGTTGGATGCTTTGATTGGCCGCGGCGTGCGTCGTGTCGTCATCAACTGTCAGGCTGTTAGCTTTATCGATTCGACGGGCTTGGCATTCCTGCTTACGCGCGCTCGTGAGCTCATGAGGCGAGAAGGCCTGCTTTCGCTCGTCAATGCATCAGGTGAAGTTGTTCGCTTTTTGGAGATTGCTCGTCTTGTCGATATCCTTCATGTCGCGGGGCCGGCACGGGAGTCTATTCCCGCCATTCCGGTGGGGGAGCTGCCTCGCTGGAGTAAGAGCGTCGAGGTCCGTCAGGGTATCGAGAATCTTCCATACTACCGACATCGCATCGCCGAACTCCTTGAATCGCTTCCGTTGCGCCGTGACGAGCGCTACGATGTCGCATTGGCGTCGGGGGAGGCACTGGGTAATGCCTATGACCATGCGGGCGGTATCGGGTGCGTCCTGACGGTTCAGGCCTATGGCGATAGCGTTGTGGTTGAGGTGCTTGATCGAGGTGCTGGCTATTCTATCGATGAAACGAGCGAGCCGGTCGCATCCGAGGAACGCGGCCGCGGTATCAAGCTTATGCGTATGCTCGTCGATAACGTGGAGGTTGCTCGTCGTACGGACGGCGCCGGCACGCGCGTGCAGATGGTGAAGCTGTTTAGCGGAGCGCTGGAATCGTGTGCCTAGCCAATCGCTTTAGCG
>CALHWR010000089.1 GCA_938036665.1 uncultured Collinsella sp.
ACCTGGTGGTCGATGTAGTGCTGCAGCATCTCACGCAGGCTCAGGCATTTGGGAACGCCGTTGACGAGCGCCAGGTTGTTGGCGCCAAAGGTCGTCTGCAGCGAGGTGTACTTATACAGGTTGTTGAGCACGACCTGCGGAATGACGCCCTTCTTGAGCTCGATAACCAGACGGATGCCCTTCTGGTTGGACTCATCGCGCATATCCGAGATGCCCTCGATGCGCTTGTCGTTGACGAGCTGGGCAATCTTCTCCTGCAGGGTGCCCTTGTTGACCATGTAGGGAATCTCGGTGAAGACCAGGCGACTGCGACCGGTCTTGGTGGACTCAACGTGTGCCTTGGCGCGCACGGTAATGGAGCCGCGGCCGGTCTCGTAGCTCTGCTTAATGCCGGCGCTGCCCATGATGATGGCGCCGGTGGGGAAGTCCGGACCGGGCATGATCTGCATGAGCTCGTCGACGGTGGCGTCGGGGTTGTCGATCAGGTAGCAGGTGGCCTCGATCGCCTCGGTGAGGTTATGCGGAGCGATGTTGGTGGCCATGCCGACGGCGATGCCCTGGCTGCCGTTGACCAGCAGGTTGGGGAAGCGCGCAGGCAGCGCCACGGGCTCGGCGAGTGATTCGTCGTAGTTGGGCTGCCAGTCGACGGTATCCTTCTGCAAGTCACGCAGCAGTTCCATGGCGGGCTTTGCCAGGCGGCTCTCGGTGTAACGCATGGCGGCGGCGCCGTCGCCGTCGATGTTACCGAAGTTGCCGTGACCGTCGATGAGCGGCGTGCGCATGGAGAACCACTGTGCCAGGCGGACCATGGCCTCGTAGACCGCGAAGTCACCGTGCGGGTGGTACTTACCGATAACTTCGCCGACCGTCCAAGCTGACTTCTTGTGCGGGCGGTTGGGGTAGATGCCGCTCTCGTTCATCGCGTACAGAATGCGGCGGTGCACCGGCTTTAAGCCATCGCGCACGTCCGGTAGGGCACGCGCCGTGATAACCGACATTGAATACTCGATGAACGATTGCTTCATCTCGCGACCGAACTCCGAAATCTGGAGCTGGCCGCCGTTGATATCCTCGCCGGCCGAGGCGCCGCGATCGACTTCGCCAAAGCTCTCCTCGAGCTCGGCGTCGTCTTCTTCCTCATCATCATCGGCATCGGGGTTATAGGCGTCCGGATCGCCGTCCTCGCCCTGCTCAGCACGGGCAAGCAGGCGCTTCAGATCATCGGGCATACCGGCATCGCCGGCCTCGTCCATACCCTCGTTATTGTTGATATCGTCTGCCACGTTACCTCCTCTTAAGCGTCAAGGAAACGCGCGTCATGCGCATGTTTTTCAATGTACTCGCGGCGATAGCCGACCTCGGAACCCATCAGCTCGCGCACGGCGCGGTCTGCCACCACGGCGTCCTCGATCGACACGCGCTGCAGGATGCGGGTCTTGGGGTCCATCGTCGTCGAGGCAAGCTGCTTGGGGTCCATCTCGCCCAGGCCCTTGTAGCGCTGGACGGTATAGCCCTTGCGCTTTTTGGTGATCTTGCCGTCCTTGGCCTTGCCGTCCTCGTCGTTATCGTCGGGGTTCAGGCCCAGGCTCTGGATGGTGTCGCGCAGGATCTCGTCTTCGGGCTGGCGGCCGTTGGGATACACGTAGTGGATCTTGTTGCGCACCTTAATGCCAAAGATGGGCGGGCAGGCAACATAGACGTAGCCGGCATCGATCAGCGGACGCATGTACTTGTAGAAGAACGTCAGCAGCAGGATGCGGATATGCGCGCCGTCGACGTCTGCATCGGTCATGATGATGATCTTGTGGTAGCGCGCCTTGGTGATATCGAAATCGCCGCCGTCGCCGGCACTCGTCGTGACGCCGCAACCGATCGCGGTAATCAGCGACTGGATGGTGTCACTCGAGAACGCGCGATGGTCACCAACGCGTTCGACGTTCAAAATCTTGCCGCGCAGGGGCAGAATCGCCTGGATGTCTCGGCGGCGGCCGTCCTTGGCCGAACCGCCTGCCGAGTCGCCCTCTACAATGAAGAGCTCGGTCAGCTCGGCATCGCGCACCGAGCAGTCGGCGAGCTTACCGGGCAGGGACGCCGTCTCGAGCAGGCTCTTGCGGCGGGTCGCCTCGCGCGCCTTGCGGGCGGCGTTGCGCGCCTTGCAGGCCTGTTGCGCCTTCTTGACGATCTCGCGAGCGGGCTTGGGATGCTCCTCCAAGTAATCGGCGAGGCCGTCGGTCACGATCTTGAGCGTGAGCGCGCGCATATAGGAGCTACCGAGCTTGGCCTTGGTCTGGCCCTCAAACTGCGGGTCGGGCAGCTTGACCGAGATAACGGCCGAAAGGCCCTCGCGTACATCGTCGCCGGTCAGGTTGGCGTCTTTTTCCTTGAGCAGGTTCTGCTTGCGCGCGTAGTCGTTGATCACGCGGGTGAGCGCGGTGCGGAAGCCCTCAAGGTGCATGCCGCCCTCGGGGGTGTAGATGTCGTTGGCAAACGACATGACGTTCTCGCCGTAACCGCTATTCCACTGCAGGGAAACCTCGACCTCGCCCATCTTGGCCACAGGTGCGTCCGGGTCCGATTTGCCCTCGATGTAGATAGGCTCCTTAAAGGCCTCGGGGACGTCCTTGCCCTCATTGAGGAACTTGACGAAGTCGATGATGCCGCCCTCGTAGCAAAACTCCTCCACATGGGGAGTCGCCTCGCGCTCGTCGGTCAGCACGATTTTGAGGTTCTTATTGAGGAACGCCGTCTCCTGCAGACGGTTGTGCAGCGTATCGAAATCGTAGATGCAGGTCTCGAAGATCTCGTCGTCGGGCCAGAAGGTGACGGTGGTGCCCGTCGAATCCGAGGTGCCCACGACCTCCATCTTCTTAACGGTCTTGCCGCGCGAGAACTCCATCTCGTAGGTGTTGCCGTCGCGACGAACCTGAACGACCACGCGCTTGGACAGTGCGTTGACGACGGAGATGCCAACGCCGTGCAGGCCGCCCGAAACCTTATAGGCCGAGTTATCGAACTTACCGCCGGCGTGCAAGATCGTCATGACGACCTCGAGCGTCGGGATCTTTTTAACAGGGTGCTCGTCGACGGGGATGCCGCGCCCGTTGTCGACGACCGTGATGGAGTTGTCGGCGTGGACCGTCACCTGGATCTCGGTGCAGAAACCGGCCATGGCCTCGTCGACGGAGTTGTCAACGATCTCCCACACCAGGTGATGCAGACCGCTGGCGCTCGTCGAGCCGATATACATGCCCGGGCGCTTACGAACGGCCTCGAGACCTTCGAGAATCTTAATCTCGCCGCCATCGTAATCGTTTTCGTTTGCCACACGTCCTCCTTCAGTCAAGAAAATGTGTACAGCCTTACTAGTTTATCGTAAAAAAATACCCTCGGGAACGAGGGTATTTGGCTCTACAAGGCCACCAGATGCGATTTAAGGCTCTTTTTTGCTTTCTACGCCCTTGGCCCACTCGGCACTGGCTCTCATGGCATTCTCGAGGGCCTCGCGCAGTTTTTGGTCTTCGATGGGCGCCACTTGGCGCTCAATCTCGGTGCGCTCGGCCTCACTTAGGTCGGCGTGCGGGGCCGGCGGGCGCTCGGTCGTCGCCGGGCGCAGGCGCTGCTTGGCGGC
>CALHWR010000090.1 GCA_938036665.1 uncultured Collinsella sp.
GAGCATCTGGCGTCGCTCGATCGCGACGACAGCTATCGCGTGGAGCGTGTACTTAAGCGCTCGTCCGTTGAAACAACCGAGCTCGTGTACTTTGAAGGAACCGACGGTGGTTCGCTCGGCCCCTTTGTCCGTAAACGTATCGATGCTTCGGCTCAAATCGGCGGGGCATACGAGCGTCTGTTTGCCGCCCAGCGGGCGGGCGGGCGTTTTGAGCACCTGCCCAGAATCGTCGATTGTCGTCGTGTGGGCGACGAGCTCAACGTGGTTGTGGAATACATCGAAGGGGAGACGCTCGGGGCGCTGGTGGACCGTCTGGGAGCCACCCCCGATTATGCGCGTGAATTGTATCCTGTCCTATGCGATGCCGTGGGTGAGCTCCACGCCGGTTTTGCAATGGCGGGGGAGACGTCGGCGCCGGTGATCCATCGCGACCTCAAGCCATCGAATATCATCGTGACAGGTGCGAGCCGTACGCTCGATGAGGGCCTGACGTTTTCATCGCTGGTGATTATCGACTTGGGGATCGCGCGCGTATGGCGCGATGGCGCCGATGCCGACACCGTCAAGTTTGGCACGCGACCCTATGCGCCGCCCGAGCAGTATGGGTTTGGGCAGACGAGTGTGCGCAGCGACGTCTACGCACTGGGCGCCCTGTTGTTCTTCTGCTTGACGGGAATCGACCCTAAACCAGGGCTCGACATGCGCGAGCAATGCGAGGCGCGTGGCATTCCCACTCCACTTGCCGATGTCATTTGCATGTCGATGGCGCTCGACCCGGCTAAGCGTTTTGCGAGTGCGGAAGCGTTGGGACGGGCTACGCGCGCGGCATACGATCTGAGTCGCCCCGTGCGGCCTCCTGCGCCTGCGCCTGTCCGTACTCCAGACTCGGAGACGGTGTTGACGCCCCAAGGGCTCCAGAACCCCGCAGGGCTTCCTAGGCCTGCCGCCTCTGTTGCATGCGGTCTGCTCTCTCGCGTTCCGGAGTCTCTGGGGCGCATTTGGAATACGCTTGTCTGCTTCTCGCTACTTGTGTTCTTTGCCGGAAGTCACTTTGCCGTCTTTCACCCCACGGGAGCAAACCAAAGCTACCCGACGTGGCTTCTCATAATCGAGTATTTTTTCTTTGTCGATGGCCTTATGGTGCTTATGCATTTTGCGCTGCTCGATAAGCGCCGTCTTCGTCGGCGATTCGTACTGCTCGACAGCTATCGCGGCAAGAAACTCGCGAAACTCTGGCTCAAGGCATTGGGTGTGCTGCTCCTATGCATGATCGTCATAGTCGCGGTTGCCAATGCGACCGGCGTCGTCGATACCTCCGCCACCTAAAAGAAAAGGGCCCCATTGGGGCCCTTTGCAGTTGCACTTAGATGCGGTTCATCTGAGAGGCGACTTTGTTATACCAGTCCTGCCACGTGGGCGGGCAGTACTTTTTGGCCGCTGCCGGGGTAAGGGTGGAGCCGTAGTTGGCGCCCAGATAGGCAACGTGAGCGGAGATGCCCTCGCTCCAGCTGCCAAAGCTGCGCCAACCGCCGCCACGGGCGCTCCAGCCCCAGGCGTTGTAAGAATTGGCGCAATAAGCACCCTTGGTGCTCTCGATGCAGGCGATGGCGGGGGACCAACGGGGGTCGACACCGGTATTCCAGGCGGCGACGGCAAAGTTATAGCCCTGGCCTGCCATGGGGGAGCCGGCGAGATAATTGTCGATGCGGCTCGTCCACTCATTAATGAACGAATCGTAATCGGAACTACCGGTATTGGAGTTGTTCACCGTGGTGTCTATGGTGGTGTTGGTGTTGGTGGCCTGGCTGCTGGAATTGCCGCCGCTTACGCCCTCGCCCGAGAGCTTCTCGGCGGCGGCGGCCTTATCGGCCTCAAGCTTGGCAAGCTCGGCGGCATTTTCCTGCTCGGCTTTTGCCTGCGCCTCGCTGCGAAGCTGCTGGGCCTGAGCCAACGCATCCTCGGCGTTTTTCTGCTCTGCCTCAAGCTGTGACTTGGCCTGCTGGAGCTCGGCCTTGTTCTGCTCGAGTTCGGTTTGCATATTATTGAGCTCTTCGATCTCGTCGACGCTCGAGCTCGTGATCTGGTTGGTGTATTTGCAGGTCGTGATGAACTCACCCAGGCTCTGCGCATTGACCAGGAAGCTCACGATGGGATTGGTGCCTTTCTGATACTTGTACAGATCGCGCATGGCGGAGCTTGCCTTGGCCTGCTGCTCGGGAAGTTTAGCCTCGATTTCCTCGATGCTTGCCTCATTGGAGTCAATCTGCTTTTGCAGGTCATCGAGTTTGGTGCGGGCGTCGTTGTAGGCGCTCGTGGCGGCTTCGATCTTCTGCTGGGCTGCGGAAAGCTGGTCCTGCGTTGCCTGCGAGGCGGCATACGCCGCAACGGGGGAGAGCATCGGCGTGGCCGTCAGCGCAACGGCGAGCGCGGCGCTCGTGATGATACGAGCCGGCTTCGACGCAATGAGCGCTGCGGTGCGATGATTCGAATGCTGCATCCAGTCCCTCTGCAATCAATCGTAGGTTATGGTTCGAACGGTATTCTACTACTGCTTTCGACCTCAACTTGAACCTTAAAGGTTCCAAAGGGTCAAGTTGAACTTGAGGCTTTGGCTTTGACCTGCAGTTATGATGAATTGTTGAGAAACCATAGAGTTCAACTTTAACGTTACGGAACCCTGTCGAGAGGGTTTTTGTTTATCAAAAGTCGCCTCATGTGGGGTTTTGCAACTACAGGGTCCCATCACAGCGAGGGCGGATTTCATGCTGGACGATTACGTCGATTGCCATAGATACGGTGGAGCTTTGGGCGCCGGCGGCTTGGCACGCTAGAATAAATCAGTTGCGCAAAGACCGCCCCGTTGTGTGGGCAGTTCATGATAGGAAGTTTCCATGGCATTGCAGTTTACAGAGCGCGAGTTCATTCCCGTGCTGCTCGGTGGCGACATCAACGCCTATTCGGTGGCGCGCGCCTTCTATGAGGAGTACCAGGTCAAGAGTCTGGTCTTTGGCAAGTACCAGACGGGTCCCGCGTACCGCAGCCAGATTATCGACTACACGCCCAACGTGGATATCGATACCATGCCTGTGATGCTCAGGACCGTCAACGGCATTGCCCAAGCGCATGCCGATAAGACGATTGTCCTTGTGGGCTGTGGCGATAACTATGTTGCCCTCGTGGCTCAGGCCAAGGATGCCCATGAGTTGGCGGATAACATCGTCGCGCCTTACGCTCCCTATAGCATGCTTGAGCAATGTCAGAAGAAGGAGATCTTCTACGAGCTGTGCGAGAAGCACGGCGTGCCCTATCCGCATACCTTTACCTTCACCATGGCGATGCTGAACGCCCAAGGCGAGGCACCTGCCGAAGTGCTCGACCAGATTGACTTCCCCTACCCGATGATCCTGAAGCCTTCTGACGGCATCATGTGGTGGCAGCACGAGTTCGAGGGCCAGAAAAAGGCCTATGAGATTGCCGACCGTGCCGAGCTGGAACAGGTCATTCGCGACTCGTATGCCAGCGGCTACACCGACGACCTGATCTTGCAGGATCGCGTGCCCGGCAATGACGAGTGCATGCGCGTGCTCACCAGTTATTCCGACCGCAACGGCAAGGTGCGCATGATGTGCCTGGGTCACGTGCTGCTCGAGGAGCATCAGCCTCACGGTGTCGGCAACCACGCCTGTATCATCACCGAGCCCAATGACGAGCTCATGGGCGGCGTGCGCAAGTTGCTCGAGGACCTTCACTTTGTGGGCTATTCCAACTTTGACGTTAAGTACGACGAGCGCGACGGCTCGTTTAAGTTCTTCGATTTCAACACGCGCCAAGGTCGCAGCAACTACTACGTCACTAACAGCGGCTTTAACGTTGCCAAGTATGTGGTGGACGAGTATGTGTTCAACCGCCCGTTTGAGCCGGAGTTTGTGACGGCGCAGGACGAGGCGCTGTGGATGGTCGTCCCCATGGGCGTCGTCGACAAGTACGTCAAGGATCCCGAGCTGCGCGCTAAGGTGCATCGCCTGGACAAGGAAGGCAAGGGCGCCGACCCTTCGTTTATGAAGGGCGACTTTGTCTTTAACCGCTGGCTGCGCATGTGGCACACCAAGCTGCGCCACTTTAAGCTGTTCAAGACGTATTACAAGTAGATGAGTGCGGCGCCCGTCCGGTTTACATCGGGCGGGCGCGGGTATGATACGCGCAATTGCGCAAGCGTCACCAAGGAGGCGGCGATGGAAAAGCTGGGAGTTATCGGCGGCATGGGCGCCGAGGCCACGTCGTATTACTACGACCAGGTAGTGCGTCATACGGCTGCTGCCTGCGATCAGGATCATATCGACATGGTGGTGCTCTCCAAGTCGACCATGCCCGACCGCACGCTGGCCATTAAGACTGGCGAGCACGCCAAGCTGCTGGCGACCATGAAAGAGTGTGCCCAGGCACTCGAGTCGCTGGGCTGTGCGCACATTGCCATTCCCTGCAACACGTCACACTACTTCTACGACCAGATCCAGTCGTTTACGAAGGTGCCGATTATCCACATGCCGCGTGAGTCGGTGCGCTATGCCCTTGCGGGCGCGGTGATGGGGGAGTGCGAGTTCGACCCCAACCTGAGCATGCCGGCCGAGCTGGTGCGCAAGATTGGCATCATGGGCACCGACGGAACCGTGGGCGCGGGCGTCTACGGCCGCGAATGCGAGGCTGCGGGTGTTGAGGTCGTCTATCCCAGCGAGAAACGTCAGAACGATGTGATGTCGCTTATCTACGATGATGTGAAAGCCGGACGTGAGCCCGATATGGATAAGTTCGACCGCGTGATGTGGGAGTTCGCCCGTAGCGGCTGCGACCGTGTCATTCTGGCCTGCACCGAGCTATCGGTGCTGCAGAAGTATCGAGAGATGCCCGAGATCACCCTCGATGCTATGGATGTCCTGGTGCGCGAATCCATCATCCGCAGCGGCGTCCCCTACCGCCTCTAGCTTCCGACCCGTCAAAAAGGGACAGGTTTATTTTGGTAGGTTTTACCTGGTGAAACAATAAAGGCCTCGGCTCGTTTGG
>CALHWR010000091.1 GCA_938036665.1 uncultured Collinsella sp.
AAGCGATCATCGGCAAAAAAGTGGGCATGTCCCAGATTTTTGACGAGAACGGCCACGTGATCCCCGTCACCGTCATTGAGGCGGGACCCTGCACGGTCGTTCAGAAGAAGACTTCCGAGAAGGAAGGCTACAATGCGGTTCAGCTGGGCTACGAGGACGTGGCCGAGAAGAAGCTGACCAAGGGCGAGATGGGCCACCTGAACAAGGCTGGCGTGTCTCCCAAGAAGCACCTGCGCGAATTCGACCTGGACAACGCTGCCGAGCTGAACATCGGCGACATTGTGAAGGCTGACACCTTCCAGGCTGGCGACTTCGTTGATATCACCGGTATCAGCAAGGGCCACGGCTATCAGGGCGTCATTAAGCGCTGGGGCGCACAGCGCACCCCCACCAGCCACGGCGGCGGCCCTGTCCATCGTCACGCTGGTTCCATGGGCTCCTCTACCGATCCCTCCCGTATCTTCAAGGGCAAAATCGGCGCCGGCCACATGGGCGTGGATCAGGTGACTGTCCAGAACCTGTCCGTTGTGAAGGTTGACCCCGAGCTGAACATGCTGGTCGTCTGCGGTGCCGTTCCCGGCCCCAAGGGCGGTCTGGTGACCATCAAGAGCACCGTTAAGGTCCACAAGGTCAAGCAGGCCGGCGCTGACATCAGCAAGAACCCGCAGAAGGCTTCCGGCCGCAACCCGCAGAAGGCTTCCGCCAGAAATATGTAAGGAAAGGAGTGCTTGATAAATGTCTACGATTAAAGTTGTCAGCATGACCGGCGCTGAAGTCGGTTCCGTCGAGCTGAACGACGCGATCTTCGGTATCGAGCCGAACATGAGCGTTGTCCACGAGGTCGTCAAAAATCATCTCGCCAACTGCCGTCAGGGCACGCAGAGCGCTCTGACCCGCGCTGAGGTTTCCGGCGGCGGCAGAAAGCCGTGGCGCCAGAAGGGCACCGGCCGTGCCCGTCAGGGCAGCACCCGCGCGCCCCAGTGGACGCACGGCGGTATCGTGTTCGCCCCCAAGCCCCGCAGCTACAGCTATGTGCTGAATAAGAAGGTCAAGCGTCTGGCTCTCAAGAGCGTGCTGTCCGCCAAGGCAGCCCAGGGCGAGATCGTCGTTGTCGACAAGATCGCGCTCGACGCTATCAAGACCAAGGACTTCCGCAGCTTTCTCTCCGCCGTCAAGGCTGACGGCAAGGCCGCTGTCATCACTCCCGAGGTCAACGAGGTCGTTGTCAAGAGCGCCCGCAACCTGCCCGGTGTCACCACCGCGCCCGCGAAGCTCATCAACGTCTACGATCTGCTCAACGCCAAGACCCTCGTGATCGACAAGGAAGCCCTCGCAGTCATCGAGGAGGTGTTCGCGTAATGGCAAACGTTTACGACATCATTATTCGTCCCATCATCACCGAACGTTCCATGGTCGACGTTGCGAACAAGAAGTATGTGTTCGAAGTTGCCAAGGACGCCGGCAAGGTGGAGATCAAGAACGCTGTTGAGACCGCTTTCGGCGTTAAGGTCGCCAAGGTCAACACGCTCAACGTCAGCGGCAAGGCCAAGCGCCTCGGCGCCGGCCGCCTGGGCAAGACCCGCAGCTGGAAGAAGGCCTATGTGCAGCTCGCTGAAGATTCCAAGACCATCGAGCTGTTCGAGGGCATGGTGTAAGGAGGATATGAGAAATGGCTATTAAGACGTTTAAGCCCACTACCCCCTCCCGCCGTCACATGACTGTGTCCGCCTTCGAGGGGATCGACAAGAAGGCCAAGCCCGAACGCAGCTTGGTCGAGTCTCAGAAGAAGCATGCCGGCCGCAACAGCTACGGCCGCATCACCGTCCGTCATCACGGCGGCGGCAACAAGCAGAAGTACCGCATCATCGACTTCAAGCGCGACAAGATGGACGTCCCCGCGACTGTCCTGCGTCTGGAGTATGACCCCAACCGCAGCGCGTTCATCGCTCTCGTCCAGTACGAGGACGGCGAGAAGCGCTACATCATTGCTCCTGTCGGCCTGAAGGCTGGCGACAAGATCATCTCTTCCGCCTCCGCTGATATCAAGCCCGGCAACTGCCTGCCCATCGCCAACATCCCTGTCGGTACCGTCATCCACAACATTGAGATGCACCCCGGCAAGGGCGCTCAGCTCGTCCGCTCCGCCGGTACTGCTGCTCAGCTGATGGCGAAGGAGAACGGCGACGCTCAGATCCGTATGCCCTCCGGCGAAGTGCGCATTGTCCGCACGAATTGCATGGCCGTCATCGGCCAGGTCGGCAACATCGATCACGAGAACGTTCACATCGGTAAGGCCGGCCGCAAGCGCCACATGGGCGTCCGTCCGACCGTCCGCGGTTCCGTCATGAACCCGAACGACCACCCCCACGGCGGTGGTGAAGGTAAGAGCCCTGTCGGTCACCCCGGTCCCATGACCCCGTGGGGCAAGCCGGCTATGGGTTACAAGACCCGCAAGAAGAACCACCGCACCGACAAGCAGATCGCTCGTCGTCGCAACGGCAAGTAAGAAAGGAGTTATCTTAAGATGGGCAGAAGCATTAAGAAAGGCCCTTTTGTGGCTCCTGAGCTGATCAAAAGAGTCGTTGAAATGAACGAAAAGGGCGAGAAGAAGGTCCTCAAAACCTGGTCCCGCGCTTCCACGATCTTCCCCGAGTTCGTCGGTCACACCATCGCAGTACACGATGGCCGCAAGCATGTTCCGGTATATGTTACCGAGGACATGGTTGGTCACAAGCTGGGCGAGTTTGCTCCCACCCGTACCTACAAGGGTCACGCGGGCAGCAAGACCTCCAATAACGGCAAGTAAGGAGGAGTTAAAGTAACATGGAAGCAAGAGCAATCGTACGCAACGTGCGCATGACTCCGCGAAAGATCAAGCTGATCTGCGATCTGATCCGCGGCAAGGATGCGGGCGAGGCTATGGCCATTATCATGAATACCCCCAAGGCAGCATGCGAGCCGATGGAGAAGCTCCTCAAGAGCGCCGTCGCAAATGCTGAGAACAACCACGGCATGAACACTGACAAGCTGTTTGTCAAGGAAGTTCACGTCGGTCCCGGCCCGGTTATGAAGCGCGTTATGCCGCGTGCACAGGGCCGTGCATATCGAATCCTCAAGAGAACCTCGCACATCACGCTGGTTCTTGGCGAGAAAGAATAAGGGAGGGTAATCAATGGGCCAGAAAGTAAATCCGAACGGTCTCCGTGTCGGCGTTATCAAGAATTGGGATTCCCGTTGGTTCGCAAAGGACAATGCGTTCGGCGACCTCCTCGTGGAAGACTACAACATCCGTAAGGAACTGAAGAAGCGTCTGTTCGATGCAGGCGTTCCGGCGATCGAGATCGAGCGTAAGAACGACGAGATCAAGATCATGATCCAGTGCGCGCGTCCGGGCATGGTTGTCGGCCGCGGCGGCGAGGACATCAAGAAGCTCGAGGAAGAGCTGACCAAGAAGTACGGCAAGAAGGTTCGCTGCTCGATCATCGAGATCAAGAACCCGGACACCAACGCTACCCTGGTAGCTGAGAACATTGCAGCTCAGCTCGAGAAGCGCATCGGTTTCCGCCGTGCAATGAAGCAGTGCATGGGTCGTGCAATGCGCATGGGCGCAAAGGGTATCAAGGTATCCTGCGGCGGCCGTCTGGGCGGCGCCGAGATCGCTCGTACCGAGCACTACCATGAAGGCACTATTCCGCTGCAGACCCTGCGTGCGGACATCGACTATGGCTTTGCCGAGGCCGCTACCACCTATGGTCGCATCGGCGTTAAGGTTTGGATCTACAAGGGTGAGGTTCTCCACGGCGGTCCGCGTCTGGGTCGTTCCATCGAGGCTCCGAAGCCGGCATTCGAGCGCCGCGAGCGTCGCGGTGGCCGTGATGACCGTCGCGGCGGCCGTCGTGACTTCAACCGTGGCGAGCGTCGCGCACCCCGTCAGGAAGGAGGCAACCGCTAATGCTGCTCCCTAAGAGAGTTAAATACCGTCGCGTACAGCGCGGCCGCATGACCGGCAAGGCAACCCGCGGTAACTTCGTATCGAACGGTGAGTTCGGTCTTCAGGCTACCGAGCCGTGCTGGATCACCTCGAACCAGATCGAGGCAGCCCGTATCGCAATGACCCGTTACACCAAGCGTGGCGGTCAGGCATGGATCAAGATTTTCCCCGACAAGCCGGTAACTCAGCAGCCGGCCGGCACCCGAATGGGTTCCGGTAAGGGCGCACCCGAGTACTGGGTTGCAGTAGTTAAGCCGGGCCGTGTCCTGTTCGAGATCGCAGGCGTTTCCGAGGAAGTTGCTCGTGAGGCGCTGCGTCTGGCAAGCCACAAGCTGCCCTGCAAGACCAAGTTCGTTGCCCGTGAGCAGAAGAATGGCGGTGAAGCATGATGAAGGCATCTGAGATCAGAGAACTGACGGCTGAGGAGCTGTCTGCAAAGCTCGGTGAGCTGAAGAAGGACCTCTTCAACCTCCGTCTGCAGCTCGCTACCAATCAGCTCGACAACACCAACAAGATCAATGAAGTCAAGCACGACATTGCTCGAGTCAACACCGTAATCCGTGAGAAGCAGCTCGCGGAGAAGGCATAAAGGAGGGAAACGAATATTATGAGCGAAAGAGCATTACGCAAAACGCGAGTAGGCAAGGTCGTTTCCGATAAGATGGACAAGACCATTGTCGTAGCAATCGAGGATCGTGTAGCACATCCTCTGTACAAGAAGGTTATTCCGCACACCTATAAGCTGAAGGCGCACGACGAGAACAACGAGTGCAAGATCGGCGACAAGGTAAAGGTAATGGAGACCCGTCCGCTGTCCAAGGACAAGCGCTGGAGACTGGTCGAGATCATCGAGAAGGCAAAGTAAGGAGGAGAGCACATGGTTCAGCAGGAAAGCTTTCTGCGTGCAGCTGACAACAGCGGCGCAAAGGAACTGAAGGTAATCCGTGTTCTCGGCGGCTCTGCTCGCAAGTACGGCAACATCGGTGACGTAGTTGTCTGCTCGGTACGCAAGTGCACCCCGGGCGGCGGCGTTAAGAAGGGCGACGTAGTCAAGGCTGTCATCGTCCGCACCGTTAAGGGCCTGCGCCGTGCAGACGGCAGCTATATCCGCTTTGACGAGAACGCTGGCGTTATCATTCGTGATGACAAAAACCCCCGCGGCACCCGTATCTTTGGGCCCGTCGCCCGTGAGCTCCGCGACAGTG
>CALHWR010000092.1 GCA_938036665.1 uncultured Collinsella sp.
GGCCGCGCGCGAGGGCGTGGCCGAGCTGGTGCGCGACACGACGGGTCTAGTGCTCTCGCCCTACTACCCGGCGGGCAAGATGGCCTGGATCCTCGCGAACGTTCCCGCGGCTGCCGAGGCCGCTGCAGCGGGCGAGCTGTGCCTGGGCACCATCGATGCCTGGGTGGTCTGGACGCTCACGGGCGGCGCGGAGTTCCGCTGCGACTGGTCCAACGCCAGCCGCACGCAACTCTTTGACCTGCGCCGTGGCTGCTGGAGCGAGCCGGTGTGCGAGGCCTTTGGCGTCGATGCAGCCTGCCTGCCACAGGTGACCGATTCCGATGGCCTGTTTGGCATGACGGACCTGGGCGGCTTTTTGCCGGCACCCGTGCCCATTCACGGCGTGCTCGGCGACAGCCATGCCGCCTTGTTTGCGCAGGGCTGCCATAGCCGCGGCATGGCCAAGGCGACCTATGGCACCGGCAGCTCGGTCATGATGAACGTCGGCGACGAGTTCGTCGCCAGCTCGCACGGGCTTTCGAGCTCGCTCGCATGGCGCATGGACGGCGTGACCGAGTACGTGCTCGAGGGCAACGTGAGCTACGCCGGCGCCGTCAAGACGTGGCTGCGCGACGATCTGGAGCTCATCAATAACCCCGAGGAAGTTACCGACCTGTGCTACGCCGCCAATCCGGCGAGCCGCGTCTACTTTGTGCCGGCGTTTACCGGCCTGGGCGCGCCGCACTGGGCAAGTGATGCCGAGGGCTGCGTCTTTGGCATGACGCGCATCACGGGTCGCGCGGAGTTCGTAAAGGCCGCCGATGAGTCGATCGCCTATCAGATCTTCGACGTTATTGATGCGATGGTCGAGGATTCGGGCACGGCGCTTGCCGAGCTTCGTGTTGACGGCGGCCCCACGCGCGATGCGTACCTGATGCAGTTTGAGAGTGACTTGGTCGGCTCGCCCATCCGCATCGCGAGCAACGACGAGATGAGCGGCCTGGGTGCGGCCTGGGCCTGCGGCATTGCGCTGGGCATGTACGCGCGCGATGTCGTCGACGTCTATGGCGCCCGCGGCATCGTGGAGCCCACCATGCCCGCAGACGAGCGAGCCAAAAAGATCGCCGGCTGGCGACATGCCGTTGAGGCGACCATCGCGTACACGGCCTAGAATGATTTTTCTGGGACGGGGATTAAAAACTCATTGATCCCCGTCCTAGGCAGCTCATTTGGGACGGGGCTTTTTTGACTGGTATGATTGGTGCGACCATTCGAACCAGCTAAAAGAGCCCCGTCCCAAATTGACTACCGAGAGGAACTGCCATGGAGCGCATCGCAAGTTTTTCCGTTGACCATCTGCTGCTTGAGCCCGGCGTGTATGTGAGCCGCATCGACCGCGATCCGGCGACCGACGCTGCCGTCACTACCTTTGATCTGCGCCTGACCACGCCCAACAAGGAGCCGGTCATGAACACGGCAGAGTGCCACACCATTGAGCATCTGGGCGCCACCTTCCTTCGCAACCATGCCGAGTGGTCGAGCCGTATCGTCTACTTTGGGCCCATGGGCTGCCGCACGGGCTTTTACCTCGTCATTTTTGGTGAGCTGACGAGCGAGGAGATCTTGCCGCTCGTGCGTGAGCTGTTCGAGTTTGTTGCTGGCTTTGAGGGCGATATCCCCGGCGCTGCTCCCGAGGAGTGTGGCAACTATCTGGACCAGAACCTCCCCATGGCAAACTGGCTTGCGCGCCGTTACCTCGACCGCGACCTGGCCGATATCGACGAGAAGCACCTGCACTATCAGCAGGCGTAAGGGCTTTATCGCCCACAACGCGCGCATTGGGCGCCTTCGCTTGTGCGGGGGCGCCTTTTTGTTGAGTGGTCGGGATGAGCGTTCAAAATCGCTTATGTTTGTTCTAGAATGTTCGTACTGTCACATAAACGAACAGGAGTGAACATGCATATCTACTCTGTCAACGATCCCGAGTTCAAATCCTATGGCAACGTTTGGGATGACGTTCCGTCCGAGCTCACGTCGCCCGTGCTCGAGGCGCTCTCTGCCACGCCCATCCCCGAGGGCAGCAAGTACGTAGCGAGTGCGCCGGAGCTCGAGGGCGTCAAGGATGCCGACAAATTGGGTTTTCTCATGTTTGGCGGCCGCCCCTTCCAGCTCGGCTGGTGCAACGGCCACAACACGAAACTTAACTGTCTGGAGTATCACCGCGCCAGCGAGTTTAACCTGGGCGCCCGCGATTTTATCCTGCTCGTGGCGCATCGCTGGGAGATTGAGGACGGCAAGCTCGACACCGCGTGCGTCAAGGCGTTCCGCGTGCCGGCGGGTACGGTCGTCGAAGTATTTAACACCACGCTCCACTACACGCCCTGCATGGTCGACGACGGCGGCTTCCAGGTGATGGTGGCGCTGCCCGCTGGCACCAATGGTCCGCGCCCCGAGGCTGCAGCCGACATGCCTGCCGCCGGCGACAGCTACTGCTACTGGAAGACCGACAAGTGGGTTCTCTGCCATGCTGACAGCCCCAAAGCTGCCGAGGGCGGCTACGTAGGCCTCATCGGCAAGAACCTCGACATCGCCTGCGACTAGAATCTTCTGTCTCGATCTGTAACATCTAGCGGGCTAAATCGTCTCTACCTGTTACAGATTTAGACAAACTGCAGGGGGCTGCCCGAAAATCTCGATCTGTAACACCAGGCCCGATTTTGGCTGCCTACCTGTTACAGATCAAGACAAACCGGCCCAAACCACCACAAAGGTGCCTGTTCCCTTTGTGGTGGTTTGGGCAGGCGGGTATCAAAAAGTGTCAGACGGGGGCGGCCGGCAGGCGCCTGCGCGCGAAAAGAAGTATCGACTTGTGCTGTTGCCGTTGAGCGACACGTTGTTTGCAGGGATACTGAGCCTATGACAACAGCGTGCGAAAGGATTGATGCATGGCTTTCCGTAATGACTTTCTGTGGGGCGGCGCGACGGCTGCCAACCAGTGCGAGGGCGCCTACAACGTGGACGGCCGCGGCCTTGCCAACGTGGACGTGGCTCCGCACGGCCCCGAGCGCTATGCGGTGGTCTCCGGCCAGCGCAAGATGCTCGACTTCGAGGACGGCTATTACTATCCCGCGCAGACCGGCATCGATTTCTATCACCACTACAAAGAGGACATTGCTCTCTTTGCCGAGATGGGCTTTAAGACCTTCCGTATGAGCCTGGCTTGGACCCGCATCTTCCCCAACGGCGACGAGACCGAGCCCAATGAGGCTGGCCTGGCCTTCTACGAGGATGTATTCCGCGAGTGTCAAAAGCACGGCATCGAGCCGCTCGTGACCATCACGCACTTCGACTGTCCGATTCACCTCATCAAAGAGTACGGCGGCTGGCGCAACCGCAAGCTCATCGACTTCTACAAGAACCTCGCGACCACGATTTTCACCCGCTACAAGGGCCTGGTGAAGTACTGGCTTACCTTCAACGAGATCAATATGATTCTGCACCTGCCGTTTATGGGTGCCGGCCTGGTCTTTGAGGAAGGCGAGAACAAGGAGGCTGTCGAGTACCTGGCCGCCCACAACGAGCTCGTTGCCAGCGCTTGGGCAACCAAGATCGCTCACGAGATCGACCCCGAGATCAAGATCGGCTGCATGCTCGCCGCAGGTAGCTACTACCCCTACAGCTGTCGTCCGGGCGATGTGCGCCAGGCGCAGCTCGACAATCAGGACAATTACTTCTTCGTCGACGTTCAGAGCCGTGGCTACTACCCGGCCTATGCCGTCAAGAAGCTCGAGCGTCTGGGCATCGATGTGGGCATGACCGACGAGGACCGCGAGATCCTGGCCGCCAACACCGTCGACTTCATCAGCTTTAGCTATTACAGCACCCGTTGCTCCGCCGGTGCCGATAACCCCGATGTCGAGCGCACCCAGGGCAACGCCTTCGCCGGCGCCAAGAACCCCTACCTTCAGGAGAGCCAGTGGGGCTGGGCCATCGATCCGCTGGGCTTCCGTATTACGCTCAACGACCTGTACGACCGTTATCAGAAGCCGCTGTTTGTGGTTGAGAACGGTCTGGGCGCCAAGGATGTTGTCGAAGAGGACGGTTCCATCAACGATGACTACCGTATCGACTATCTGCGCCAGCATATTGCCGCGATGCGCGATGCGGTGACCGAGGACGGCGTTGACCTGCTGGGCTACACCACCTGGGGCCCGATCGACCTGGTGTCTGCCGGCACGGGCGAGATGTCCAAGCGCTACGGCTTTATCTATGTGGACCGCGACGACGCCGGCAACGGCACCCTCAAGCGCTCCAAGAAGAAGAGCTTTGATTGGTATAAGAAGGTAATCGCCACCAACGGCGAAGACCTGGCCTAAGGGCCTGAGGCACTCAACCTTGGGGCTCCAACCCTCCTCGCGTACCTAAAGTACGCTTCGTCGGGCTTGTCGCTCCCAATCTTGAGCACCTCAGGCCCTTAGGAGGTAGACCTGACCGTCGCATTTCGAAAGTCATGCTTTATA
>CALHWR010000093.1 GCA_938036665.1 uncultured Collinsella sp.
TGCCCTCGGGAATTTCCTGGTTGATGGTGCCGCCCGTAGGATTCTGAACTTCGTAGCCGGTGTCGATCTGCGAGAACGAGAAGTCACGCGCCTTGGCTAGTGCATACTCAAACGGGCGCAGCGGGTGGTCCGAGACATAGATGCCCAGAACCTCCTTCTCCTGGCTCAGCTTAAGGTGACGGTCCCACTCCTGGCCGTCCGGATCGGGCACGCTGACCTCAAAGCCCGAGCCCTCAACATCACCAAACATGTCAAAGAACGACGTCTGGCCGCTCGCACGATCCTTTTGACGCTTCACGGCGGCATCGATGATGTTCTCGGGGTTGTTCTTATCCACAAAGTGCATCATCTGGCGACGCGGATACCCCGTGGAGTCGAAGGCGCCTGCCTTGATCAGCGATTCGATCACACGGCGGTTTGCCTGGCTCGAGTCCACGCGCTCGACAAAGTCGTGCAGTGTCTTAAACGGGCCGCCCGCCTCGCGCTCGGCGATAATCGCCTGCGCCACGCCGGTGCCCACGCCGCGGATGCCGGCCAGACCAAAGCGCACGCCCTCCTTGGTAGCCGTGAACTCGGTACCGGACTCATTGACATCTGGCGAAAGCACGGGGATGCCGTCGTGACGGCATGCCGAGACGTAGTGCACGATCTTGTCGGTCTTGCCCGTATAGGACGTCAGAACGGCCGCCATGTACTCGTGCGGATAGTGCGCCTTGAGCCACGCCGTCTGCATAACCAGAATGGCGTAGCCGGCAGAGTGCGACTTGTTAAAGGCGTAGGACGCGAACTCGAGAACATCGTCCCAAATCTTCTGGGCGACCTCGCGCGTGTAGTTGTTCTTGATGGCGCCGTTCATCCAGTGGTCGTAGGTGGTCTCGTCCGAGCCATCCTCCCAGTGGAGCACCGTCGACGTGAGCAGCTTGATCTTTTTCTTAGCCACGGGCTTACGGATACGCGAGTCCGATTCGCCCTTGGAGAAGCCGCACATCTCGACGGAGATGAGCATAACCTGCTCCTGGTAGACCATGGTGCCGTAGGTTTCGCCCAGGATGTCGTCCAGGCGGTCGTCGTAGGAGACGGCCGGCTCCTTGCCGTTCATACGGTTGATGTAGGACGAAACCATGCCGGCGCCCAGCGGGCCCGGGCGGTACAGAGCGATCAATGCCACGACGTGCTTGTACTCGGTGGGCTTCATGTTCTTGATCGTGGCCGTCATGCCGGCGGACTCGACCTGGAAGACGCCGGCAGTGTGACCGGAGCCCATGAGCTTAAAGATCTCGGGGTCGTCAAAGGGAATCTCTTCCTCTTTGATGTCGATGCCGAAGTTCTTCTTAATGTTGGCCTTGGCCTTGGAGATAACCGTGAGCGTGCGCAGGCCCAAGAAGTCCATCTTGAGCAGGCCCATGTCGGCGACGGTATGACCCTCGTACTGGGTAATCTCGACGCCGCCCTTGGTGTCGAGCTTGGTGGGCACATGTTCGTTGACGGGGTCGCGGCAGATCAGAACGGCGCACGCGTGCACGCCCTCGCCACGAGTGAGACCCTCAATCGAGAGCGCCGTGTCGATGATGCGGCGTGCGTCGTCGTCCTTTTTATAGGCCTCGGCAAAGTCGGGGTTAAACAGATCCTCTTTGCCGGGTTGCTTTTCGAGCACCTGCTTGAGCTTGACCTTGGGGTCGCTCGAGACCATCTTGGACAGGCGCTGACCCATGTAGACCGGGTAGTCCAGGACGCGCGCGGCGTCGTTGATGGCCTGCTTGGCCTTGATGGTCGAGTAGGTGATGACGTGGGTGACCTTCTCGGGGCCGTAGAGCTGGCGAACGTGCTCCACGACCTCGAGGCGCCGCTCATCGTCGAAGTCCATATCGATATCGGGCATCTCGGTACGCTGCGGGGACAGGAACCTCTCGAACATCAGGCCGTTCTCGAGCGGGTCGAACGCGGTGATGTTCATGGCGTAGGCGACGATAGCGCCGGCGGCCGAACCACGGCCGGGGCCGACGCCGATGCCGTTGTCCTTGGCCCATTGCACGTACTCGGCGACGATGAGGAAGTAGGCGGCAAAGCCCTTGTCGCAAATGACCTTGTATTCGTACTCAAAGCGCTCTTTGATGTTGACGCCACCGATCTCGCGCGTGGCCCAGTCGTCACCATAGTGCTGGCGCAGGCCCTTCTCGCACTCGCGGCGGAACTGGCTCTCGTGCGTCTCGCCGGGATCGAGCAGCGGGAAGCGCGGCAGGATGATGGAGTCCCAGTCCAGCTCGACGTAGCACTTGTCGGCGATCTCGAGCGTGTTGTCGCAGGCCTCGGGCACCTGTGGGAACAGAGAGCGCATCTCCTCCTCTGTTTTGAAATAAAACTCATCGGAACCAAATTCCAGGTTATTGTCATCCTCCAGGGTATGGTTGGTCTGGATACACAGGAGGACCTGATGCATCTTACTGTCCTCTTTGTGAATATAGTGGCAGTCGTTGGTCACTACCAGGGGAATCCCCGTCTCCTGGGACAAGGCAATCAGCATGGGCGCGATCTGCTTTTGTTCCCGGATCCCATGATCCTGAAGCTCTAAATAGAAATTCCCCTGACCGAAAATCCGGTTGTATTTCAGCGCCTTTTCCTTGGCCGCGTCATAGTCTCCCCGCACCAGGGCCCGGGGAATATCCCCCGCCAGACAGGCGGAAAGAGCGATCAGGCCCTCACTGTGGGCCTCCAGCATTTCGTCGTCCACCCTGGGCTTATTGTAAAAGCCGTTGATCCAGGCCTCCGACACCATAGCCGCCAGGTTTTGATAGCCGGTATTGTTTTTGCAGAGAAGCACCAAGTGCCTGTTTTCCGAATCAAACTCATGGATTTTGTCGGTGTGCTTCCGGGGAGACACGTATACCTCGCATCCGATGATCGGATGGATTCCCTTGGCCTTGGCGGCCTTATAAAAATCCACCACGCCGTACATGGAGCCGTGGTCGGTAATGGCCACCGAGGCCGCCCCCTGGCTTACCGCCGTATCAATCAACTCATTGATCCGGCAGGCGCCGTCCAGCAGGCTGTACTCCGTATGCACATGTAAATGGACGAAGGCCATGGCCGTCTCCTCTCTTCCCTATGTGGGAACGCTCAAAGATCTTTGATATCAGCATGTGGCAAGCGCTATTCCTTGTCAGCCATTCTATCTTCGACGGGCTTGC
>CALHWR010000094.1 GCA_938036665.1 uncultured Collinsella sp.
TCGGTGTTCCAGCCCGGGCCGGCGGGCACCACGTCCACGTGGCAGATGGTCGCGAGCTGCTTGTCGCCGCGGCCAGGAATATCGGCAATGCCCACATAGCCCTCGTCGTCGCTCGTCTGATAGCCGAGCTTCTGCGCGATGCCGAGCGCACAGTCGAGCGCGTCACGGACCGGGCGGCCAAACGGCGCGCCGGGCTCTGCATCGGCAGAAACTGCCACGGACGGATAGCTCACCAGCTGCTCGATATCGGCGACGACATCTTCCCAGACCTCGTCGACATACTCGGCGACGCTCTGCTCCACCTGATTCATGGACGACCTCCTTACCAATGAGCGGCGAGCGCGCTCGCCGCTCACATTACGTCATTAGATAGCGAAAAGTTTAGCAAGCTCGGCCACCGAGTGCACCACCGCATCGGCACCCGCCGCCTCGTGCTCGCCCGGCGCCGCCGCGCCCGAATAGATGCCGATGCACGGCACGCCCATTGCGTGCGCGCCCTCCACATCGTTAAAGCGATCGCCGATCATCACGGCATCGTCGGCCGTCGCGCCGAGCGCCGCCAGGGCATCGCGGACCGAATCGGCCTTGGTCTCGCGTCCCTGCGGCGGATTCATGCCAATCACCGCCTCAAACTGAGAGAGCCCGAGCTCATGCACCATGTCGATGCACTTGGCCTCCATGCGCGACGTCGCCACGGCCATACGTTTGCCTTGGGCGACCAACCCATCCAGCAGCTCGGGGACCCCATTGAACACGGGATACTCCTCCGGTCCCAGTTCATCAAAAAAGGCGCGGTACTCATCGGCCACCACAAGCGACTCCTCGCGGGAAAAGCCGTAAAAGTCGTGAAAGCTCTTCCACAGGGGCGGCCCGATCATGCGGCGCAGATCACCCATCTGCGTCTCCGAAAACCCGCGCGCAGCCAGCGTCTTGCGCGTCGAGGTCATCACTGCCCGACCCGTATCGGCCACCGTGCCGTCAAAATCGAACAGCACGACCGGCCGCTCGCAAAGTTGCAATGCCGCCATCGGCACCCTTCTTCCCCAGTTGATGATTTCCACACCACCGCTTCAAACTGTTGACTATTCAACAATTGAACCTAGCAATGTAGAGCAACTCCACTATACTTGTCGCACTTTGCTTTCAGAAGGCGGCGCTGCCGCGCCCCAACGAAAGGTGCAATTATGTCTTTTGCCATCATAACCGACTCCACGTCGGACATCTCCCCCGCCCGTGCCCAAGAGCTCGGCATTTACGTGATTCCGCTGCATGTGATTATCGAGGGCGAGGACCTGCTCGACCAGGTGCAGATTACCGCCGAGGAATACGTCGCCCGCATGGCCGGCTCCGAGCAGCTGCCGCACACCTCGCAGCCGAGCGCCGGCGAGTTCAAGGCGCTGTTTGACCGCGTACGCGCCGATGGCCACGACAGCGCGATCTTTATCTCGCTGTGCAGCGAGTGGTCCGCCTGCTATTCCAACGCATGCCTGGTCGCCGAGACCCACGAGCTCGACGTGCGCTGCATCGATTCGCGCACCGGCTCGGGCGCCGAGGGCCTGCTGGTGGAGTACGCGCTTGCCATGCGCGAGGACGGCCGCAGCTTGGACGAGACCGAGGCGCAGATCCGTGCGACGCTGCCCGACGCCCACCTGCTGTTGATTCCCCGCACGCTCGAGAACCTGGTCAAAAACGGCCGCGCCCCCAAGCTCGCCGGCCAGCTGACGCAGATGCTCAACATTCGCCTGGCCGTTTCGCCGGAGTGGAAATCGGGCGAGATCAAGGCAATCAAAAAGGGCCGCGGCGCCAAGCGCATCGTCGCCAACACCATGGCAGATTGCCTCGCGTTTTTGGACGAGCACCCGGGCTCAAGCGTGCGCGTGCTCACGACCGGCGCCGCCGAGGAGCAGGAACTTGTCAACGAGGCGCTCGCGGGCCAGGACTACGTAGACGCCGGCACTGGCCCCATCGGCTGCACCATCGCCACCCACGTAGGCGTCGATGCCATCGCCATCAGCTACTGCCCCCGCTACCAGCCCATCCACTAGGGGCACCTTTACCTCTTGCGGTGGAATAGGGACTGTTTTTGGCTTATTAGCCGCCAATCAATCCCTATTCCACCGCAACTTAGAAATCGGCAATCAGCCCTGCGGGCCCTGGAACAGCTCCTCATGCGAGCCCATTCTGACCAGCCGGATCACAGGATTAGTCTTATGCGGTAAGTAGAGAACGACCACGTCGACCAAGCCATCGGATAGGTGGAAATCGATGTGGCCGTTGTAGTTTCCGCCCGGGTTTGAAAGCTCATGGGCGCCATATTCCGCGGGAAGCGAGCCGTGAGCTGCAAGCTCTGCGACTGCCGCCTTAAACTCACTCTTTAGCTGCGGATGCATGCGCATCGTTCGTTTGTAGTCCGCCCTAAATTGAGCCTCGACTTTAATCTCGAACATCGCTATTCCTCATCGAGGAATGACATAAGCTCATCAGCGTTGTTGAATGACGGGCTATCGTCCGGCAAAATCCCCAACTCATGAGCCTCGGCGATCACCATGGCACGCCTCGTCGCCTCGTTGGGCACCTCCGCCCTTCCTACAATCTCAAAAGGAATCTTTCGCTGATTTACAAGCTGCCGAACGGCAAGATTGAGATAGGAATTGAGGCTGAGGCCGACCGAATCCAAGAACTCAGTCGCCTGTTCCTTGAGCCCCTCTTCGATGCGAACCGTCGTAGGCTTAACCGTTGCAGTAGACATACGCGACCTCCTCGCCTCGTCTTTTGCATCAGTATACCCCGTTTTGATGGCATACTGATGTTAAATAGCATCAGTATGCCGTTCACATTACTATAACAACAGTCACGGCGCCCTACATCAGCCCGCTCAGGGCGATGTCGACGGCTTCGTTGAGGTCGTCGGTGATATGCACGAGCTCGGGATCGAGCGGGCTGATCATACCGGCGTCCATCACCGGGCCGTTGAGCCAGTCGAACAGGCCCTGCCAGTACTCGGTTCCCACCAAAACGAGCGGCATGCGCTTGACCTTGTGTGTCTGCACCAGCGTGAGCACCTCAAACATTTCGTCGAGCGTACCAAAACCTCCGGGAAACACGATGGCACCCGAGCTGTATTTGACGAACATGGTCTTGCGCACAAAGAAGTAACGGAAGTCCATGCCGAGGTTCACGTATTTATTGAGCCCCTGCTCGTGCGGCAATTCAATGCCCAGGCCAACTGACTTGCCGTTGACACTCGCCGCTCCCCTGTTGGCCGCCTCCATGATGCCGGGACCGCCGCCGGTGATAACCGCCACGCCGCGCTGGGCGATTTTGCGCCCGACGGTGCGCGCCGCCTTGTAAAGCGGATCGGTCTTGGGCGTGCGGGCGCTACCGAAGATGGTCACCGCAGGACCAAGCTCGGCAAGCGCGCCGAAGCCATCGACAAACTCGGCCTGAATGCGCAGCACGCGCCACGGATCGGCATGCAACCAGTCGGTCGACTCCTCGGGCGCCAGCAGGTTGGCGTAGGTGTTGTCCTTAGGAATCATGGGACCGCGCATGACCACGGGACCGCGTCGGTACGTCTCGTCGTAGGCCGGCTCGCCCTCGACGTTCTCATTCTTAATCATGGGTACTCCTATCGAGAAAAAGAAAAGCGGGCGGGGGCGACGCCATGCGCCAAACACCCGCCCGAACATCAACTATTCGGTATGGTACCCACGTTGCATCAAGCGCTTGCAAGGCATCGGTCAGCGGTCGCGCAGCCGGCGTCAGCGAATGTGACGAGCAGCTGCCGCTCAACCTTTGCCGTTGCCCACGCTCTGCAAGCGTGCCTGTCGCCCTTAGTAATCCACCGCAGCAGGACTGTTCATCCAGTCGCTCACGAATGCACCGTAACGGCCCTCGATAATGGCCTGGCGGGCACGCTGCATAAGGTTGAGCAGGTAGTAGATGTTGTGCATCGACAGCAGAATGCCGCCGAGCATCTCCTTCTGCGTGACCATGTGGCGAATGAGCGCGCGGCTGTAGCCGCCCGTGCACACCGGGCAGGTGCAGGTGGGATCGATGGGGCCGTCGTCGTGCGCAAAACGCGCGTTGCGGAAGTTGAGGCGACCCTCGCTCGAGAACGCTGTGCCCATGCGGCCGGTGCGCGTCGGCAGCACGCAGTCGAACATGTCGATGCCCACGCCCACACCGCGCACGAGGGTGGTGGGGTTGCCGACGCCCATCAGGTAGCGCGGCTTGTGCTTGGGCATGTACTCGCTTACGAGCGGTGCCAGGGTCTCGAACATGGTCTCGTGGTCCTCGCCCACCGAGTAGCCGCCGATGCCGTAACCGGGGAAGTCGCCGCACTCCTCCAAATGGCGCAGCGAGCGCAGGCGCAGATCTAGGTGCATGCCGCCCTGAACAATGCCAAAGAGCGCCTGGTCGTCGCGGGTATGCGCCTTATAGCAGCGCTCGGCCCACATACTCGACAGCTCAACGGCGCGCTCAACGTAGGCGCGCGTGGCGGGATAGCCCGGGCACTGGTCCAGCTGCATGCAGATGTCGGAGCCGAGTTTCATGGCGATTTCCATGTTGTCCTCGGGCGTCCAGAACACGTGGCGGCCGTCGTAATCGTTGACGATAAAGCGCACGCCCTCATCGGTGAGCTTGACCGCGTCGTTGTGGCTGAACACCTGGAAACCGCCCGAGTCGGTGAGGATAGGACCGTGCCAGTTCATAAACTTGTGCAGGCCGCCCAGCTCGGCGATAGTGTCCTCGCCGGGACGCATGGACAGGTGATAGGTATTGGCAAGCACGATCTGGGCGCCGAGCTGTTTGACGGTCTCGGTAGGAATGCCCTTGACGTTTGCCTTGGTGCCCACGGGCATAAAGATCGGCGTCTCGATGTCGCCGTGCGGGGTGTGCAGCACGCCGGCACGCGCATGCGTCGTCGGGTCCTCGGCGATCAGGTCGAATTTAAAAAGGCTCTGGTCCATAAACTGGAACTCCTTGGTTGTGGTTCATACGCAGACCATTATACGGGCAACCCGCAAGAAGCACCGACTCGACAGAAACTGGCGCAAAGGGGGCAGCAAACAAAATAAATGGCACCAATAAAATCGTGATTTTTTTTAA
>CALHWR010000095.1 GCA_938036665.1 uncultured Collinsella sp.
GGCAGACGCTGCAGCTCCGCAGCATCGAGCTCCGGTCATCTGCGCTATTTCGGGTTCGGGCGGTTGCGGCAAGTCGACGATCGTTGCCACCATGGCACACACATCGTCGCTGTTGGGCTTGCGTGCCGCCGTGCTCGACCTGGACCTGATGTTTGGAAACCTTTACGACTTGTTAGGCGTCGATGCTCCGCGCGATATGGCGGCACTTATCGAGCCGTCGGCGGCGGGCACGCTCACCGAGCCGGATATCGTAGCCACATCGATGCGCGTGGCGCCGGGCGTTACGCTCTGGGGTCCCGTCGCGGCGCCCGAGCAAGCCGAGCTCATGGCGCGTCCGGTGGAGCTACTGCTTGATGTTCTGCGTCGCGAATCGGACGTGGTCTTTATCGATACCTCGGTCTTTTGGGGCGACGCCGTGGCGGCTGCGGTGGCGGCGAGCGACCGTTGCCTGGTCGTTGGCGATGCGGCGGTGTCGTCCGCGACATCGGCGTCGCGCGTCATCGAACTGGCAAGTCGAGTAGGTGTGCCGCGCACGCGCATGAGCGCCGTGTTCAACCGGTTCGGTGCGCGCGGGGCAGACGAGGACGTCGCCATGCGCTTTGAGATTGCCTGTGCGTTGAGCTCCAAGATTCGTATCGCCGATGGCGGGCAGGATCTCGCCGCGCTCATGGCGTTTGGGCGCGCTGACGAGGCGGTGGGGCAGACCAGCGCTTTTGCGACTAGCATGCGCGAGGCCACGCGCGAGATGCTCGTGGAACTGGGGTGCGCCGTCGGCCCTTGGAGCGATATGGTCGCCGACCGTGCAACGCGTACCGAACGCCCGCGTATCCGCCTTCCCTGGTCGCGCGAGGGTGATCAGCGATGAGCCTGCAAACGAGGATTAAGGCTGCCGGCGCTGCAGCGGCGGCAGCGCCTGTAGATGCGGGGCGTCGCCGCGCGGTGAAACGACGCACCAAGCGCGCCGTGATGGACCGCATGGGTTACGACGAAGTGGCGCGTATCAGCGCCTATATCGACCCGGCACTTGCCCGCTCGGAATTGCGTCCTGCGGTGGAGGCGGCGCTCAATGTTGAGGAGTCGACCGATCTCGCGACGCCCGAGCGCGAGACCATCATCGACGAGATCTTGGATGACGTGGTGGGCTTGGGGCCGTTGCAGCCGCTCATCGAGGACGACACCGTTACCGAGATCATGATCAACGGCTGCCGCTCGGCTTTCTTTGAACGCGGCGGCGTCTTGTACCCCATCGAGCATGCGTTTGAGGATGATGAGCAGATCCGTGTGCTTATCGACCGCATTATCTCGCCACTTGGCCGCCGTATCGACGAGCGCAGCCCCATCGTCAACGCCCGCCTCAAAACGGGCTATCGCGTCAACGCGGTGATTCCGCCTGTGGCGATTGACGGACCGATTCTCACCATCCGAAAGTTCTCGGACCGTATCTGCTCGCTGGACGAGCTCGTGGGGTTGGGATCGCTGCCGCTTTGGTATGCGCAGCTGCTGTCGTGTGCGGTGTCGCTGCGACAGGACCTGGCGGTTGCGGGAGGCACGGGATCTGGTAAGACCACCCTGCTCAACGCGTTGTCATGTGAGATTTCCACCGGCGAGCGCATCGTGACGATCGAGGACTCTGCCGAGCTCAAGTTTGCGCATCATCCGCACGTGGTGCGCTTAGAGGCGCGCGAGGCTTCAATTGAGGGCGAGGGCGCGGTGACGATCCGCGACCTGGTAACTAATGCCCTACGCATGCGCCCCGACCGCATCGTGGTGGGCGAGGTGCGCGGTGCCGAGTGCTGCGACATGTTGCAGGCCATGAACACGGGCCACGACGGGTCGCTCACCACACTTCATGCGGGTTCAGAACAGGAGACCGTGGTGCGTCTGACGTTGCTTGCACGTTATGGCATCGATCTGCCGAGCGAGCTCATCGAGGAGCAGATTGCCATGGCGCTCGACGGCATCGTGATGTCCGAGCGCCACGCCGATGGCAGGCGTTTCGTCTCCTCGTATTCGGGGGTGCGACGCGCCGCATCGGGTGGCGTAGAGCTCGAGCGCTATGTGACGTTCGATGCCGCCGAGCGCACCTGGACGCTTGACCGCGAGCCGCCGTTTATCGCAGAAGGCCTGCGGTCGGGGACGCTCACACAAGAGGAGGTGGACGAATGGAGATCACTGTGCCCCTCGTCGTAGGGGGCTTGGCAGGGCTTTCTGTCGCGACGGCGTGCGGAGTGGAACCTCGTGTGCCGCAGGTACCGCCGGCGGAGCTGGCACGTCAGGCGCTCGAGACGGTGGCAGAGAAGCTGCCGCGTGAGCTGGTGGAAAACGATCTGCTGAAAAAGATCGCCCGTTCGTGGGCATCGCTGGCTCCGGCGCATCGCCTTGGCCTCGTGATCGAAGATGCTTCGGGACGTTTGGCGTTTCTGCTGCTATCGAGCGGTGTCTGCTGCGTTTTACTAACGATGGTGTCGTTATCGCCCCTCGGATTTGCCTCGGGACTTGTTGCTCCGTTTGCCGTTGGTGCCGCTTGGGATGGCTTTGAGAGCCGGCGCGAGCAACACGATGCAGAAGAGGCAATGCCCGAGGCGTTTACCGCACTTTCCATGTCGCTTGCCTCGGGACATTCGCTGGCCCAGGGCATGCGCTTTGTGGGCGCTCATGCGCAAGAGCCAGTGCATACCGAGTTTTTGCGGGTGGCGGCGGCGATCGATTGCGGCATCTCGGCGACCGACGCGCTCGATGACTTGCTCGTGCGTATCGACGCCCCCGGTCTTTCGCTTGTGACCTTGGCGCTTAAGGTGTCTCAGCGCACCGGCGCTCCGCTTGCCGACTTACTGTCCGAGGCGTCGAGCATGGTGGGGGAGCGCATTGAGCTCAAGCGCCGCCTGGATGTTAAGACGTCGCAGGCTCGCATGTCTGCGCATATGGTCGCGGCGATGCCGGCGGGCATGTGCGCGGTGTTGGCGCTGCTTTCGGCAGATTTTCGTCGCGGTCTTGCGACGCCCGCCGGCGCGGGCGCTGTGGTGCTGGGTCTTGCCCTCAACGCCGTTGCCCTGGTGGTTATCCGGCGCATTATGCGGGTGGAGCTATGAGCGCCCCGGTTGCAGTTGCGGCTTGCCTGTGCGCCCTGAGTGTATTTGTCGCGACGGGTTTGGATCGGGCGGATGCACGCAAGATCGCAGGGGCCTGCAAGCGCGAGGCGGTGCTGGTCGCTGCCGCGGGTCGCTCGGTGGTCGATGCTCTGACCGCGCGAGTGAAGGGCGCGGTTGGAGCGGGCGGCCCGGCGCGAGTGTCGCTCGGCGAAGTTTCCGAGATGATCGATGTTGTGCGCTTGGGTCTTTCGGCCGGTCTTTCGTTTGATGCGGCGCTTGAGATTTTCTGCGCCAACCGCCGGTCAGTGCTGGCTCTTCGCCTTGAGCGCGCCTGCATGGCGTGGCAGGTGGGCGTGGGCACGCGTGAGGACGAGTTGTTGGCCGCCGCGCGCGACCTGGACGTGCGAGCGCTCGAGACCTTTGCCATCACGGTGGGGCAGGCGCTCGCCCTGGGTGCCCCACTTGCCGAGACGCTGGCCGCTCAAAGTCGCGAGATCCGTGCGGCTCATCGCGCCGCGGTCGAGCGCGAGATCGAGCGTGCGCCCGTCAAGCTGCTGATTCCCACCGGCACGCTCATCTTGCCGGCGTTGCTTCTGTCCATATTGGGCCCGCTGCTGGGAGCAGGCGGGATGATGTAGGGAGGAATACATGAACACGATGACTGACACTGCTGGCAAGGTGCAGGGCTGGGCGTTTTGCCGGGCGGCACATGTTCGTCAGCGCGCCAAGGAACTATTGCAGGAGGAGAGTGCGCAGGGTACCACCGAGTATGCCATCTTGGTCGGCGTGCTCGTGGTGATCGCGATTATCGCCATCGTCGCATTTAAGGGCAAGGTCCAAGATCTATGGAACGCTATCAGCGAGGGCATCAACAGCCTGTAGAGGGCGAGCGCCCCGTCGGGGTGCTGCTGGTGTTTGCTTGCCTGACCGTGGCGATAGCGGCGGTGCTTTGGGGGCTTAACGCCGCGCGGCAGCAGCGTCCTGGGACCGCCTCCGATTTGGGCTCAGATTCGGCGGTGGCGTCTCAAAAAGATGAGATGCGAGATGCGGACGATTCGGATGTCGCTGTCACGGCGCAAACCTTTCTGCGGGCGCTCGACAAGCGGTCTGGCACTGCGACGGATTCGCCTGGGGGCAACGCGATTGTGGTTCGGCTTGCATGGTCCGAGGACCGACCGATGACCGAAGCGGCGGCGGATATGCTGCGTTCCTATCGCGAGGTACCCACGGCGCAACTTGCTCTGAGCGGCTATCTCGACATCAAGGGAAACGTGTGGGGCGCCATCGTGCGTGACGGACGCGGCTGGGTCGATATGGTGACGGTTGCTGCGGATACTGGCGATGCTTCGTGTCGTCTGCGCGCCGTGCGCCTGGTCCCGCAAACAATAAGCTCAAAGGAGGGGTCGTGAAATGCATGGCGTTCTGCGTGAGGAGGTTGCCCAAGCGACTGTGGAATACGCCATCGTCACGGTGGCGCTGTTATCGATCGTGCTGGCGATTGCGGGACTTTGGCGTGCTGGCACCGATGGGCGCTTGGCGGC
Source organism: uncultured Collinsella sp. (assembly GCA_938036665.1). GTDB lineage: Bacteria > Actinomycetota > Coriobacteriia > Coriobacteriales > Coriobacteriaceae > Collinsella. The sequence continues at coordinate 4,631 of CALHWR010000095.1, forward strand.
GCTGGTCGAGCGGGCGGCGTCTCACGGCGTCACCTCGACATCGGTTGTCGACGCTGCTGCGGGTGCTAAGGACATCGCGCTGTATTGATATCGCGCGCGAGGACCGGGCGCAGTCTACGGTCGAGGCCGCTTTTTTGCTGCCGACGTTTCTGACGCTCATCCTTCTCGCACTGCAACCGGTGTGCCTGCTCTATACGCGCGCGGTCATGGAGTCTGCCGCCGCCGAGACCGCGCGGCTCATGACCACGACGACGGCGGAGGACGACGATCTTAAGGAGTTCACCCGCCGCCGGCTTGCCGCAGTGCCCAACGTTTCGATTTTTCATGCCGGCGGGCCGCTGTCGTGGGATATCGAGCTTGGCCGGGCCGGTGCGGGTGGCGTCTCGTCCGTGTCCGTTTCCGGCGAGGTCAAGCCGTTGCCCGTGATCGGTGCGTTTGCGCAGGCTATGGGTGGTACCGCCGAGGGCGGCTACGTTGAGCTCAAGGTCGATGTCTCGTATCAATCGCGTCCCGAATGGCTGGAGGGAGATTATGATTCGTGGATTGCTACATGGGATTAAGCGTTTCTGGTCTAGACGCGTTTTGACGCGCCGTCCGAGTTGCCATTGCAAGCGAGGTGGCTTTATGGGTCGAGCCGGTGTCGATCTGTTTATCGAAGACGGTGCCTATACCACGCTTTCTTCTGCCGTGGTCATCCTAGTGGTGCTCACATTGTTGTTTTCGTCGACCGCGGCGATATGGAGCATGTCGCGTGCCGGGGACACCCAGGTGGCGGCTGATAGCGGCGCGCTGGCGGGTGCCAACGTGGTGTCGTCCTATCACACGGCTGCCACGGTGGTTGATGCGAGTATCTTGAGTCTGGGGCTGGCGGGGTTTGCCACGATCGGGACGGGCCTGGTCGCCATCCTCATCCCGGGTGCCGAGCCGGTTGCCGGCAATATGGTCGACACCGGGATCGAGATCATTAAAACGCGCAACAAGTTTGCCAAAAGCGCATCGGAAGGCTTACAGAAAATCGAGACGGCTCTGCCGTATCTGATCGCCGCGCGTGCCACGCAGGCGGTGTCGGCGCAGGATACCGATAGTGTGACCTATACCGGTACGGCGCTTGCCGTGCCCAGGACATCCGAGTCGGACTTCGCTGCGATCAAAGGGTCCGAGATCTCGACCGATACCATTAAAGACACATCAGATGATTTAGAGCGTGCGGCCGAGGAGCTGCGGAAGGCTTCTGAGGACACGGCGAAGGCTAAAGAGCGTGCTTGGCTGGCGGATTGTGGTGGGTCTGACAAGGGCTCGGTCGGCAGCTGTTCTTGCATGTGGGAGCGCGCGAAAAGCCTAACGGATCTCTCCGGTGTTCAAAATCCGCATTACTCATCGAGCGTTACGTGGGAGCCTCAAGTTGCCCTTGATCGCGCGAAGGACTACTACCATTGGCGTCTGACAAATGAGAAGCCCCAGGGCTCGAGTGTCGAGATGAAGGCAGAGTCTGCGGCGCGTAAGGCGTTTTATACCTATGCGAACGCGGAGGTCGATCGGGCATATATAACCGAGAACGGAGACAGGGTTTCCTCCTATATTCCGCTGCTGCCGCGCAACTCTGATGAGGTTCGGGCGACGGAACTCTATACCGATGCGGTGTGGCCGACTAGCGTGAACGATGACAAGGCGTATCTGCATTACGGGACGACCTGCCCTAACTATAAGAAAGGGACGCCGAGCGGATTTGCTTCGGTTGCCGATTACGATGGACAGGATAAATGCAGCAAATGCCATTTTGGCGTTTTGTCGCTTGGTGCTGTTGCGGCGCCTTCAACCTCTATCGAAAACGGCTTCGAGTATCACTTTGACAAGTTTAAAGACGCCCTGGAGGACTACGTCGACTGTCGCAACAAGGAGCTCGAGCTCGAGCGTCAGACCGAGGACGAAGCCGACCGTGCGGGCAATGCGTTCGATACCGCCATCAAAGAACTTTCCGGTGAGCGCCCGCGTATCGCTCCGCCCGGTCGCAACGGCGTGGTTGCCTTTGCGGTTTCGGGTGCCATCTCGAGCTCCGATGAACTCAACTCTTCGTTTAACACGGCAGTCAGACTTGGCGATCGCGGTGCCATCTCTGCCGCGGTGCTGGCGCCCGATGGGGCGACGGCGCAAAACAACGTGCTTTCGCGATTTTTCTCGACATTGAAGGAACGCTCGGGCGGCGTTGCCGGCGTGCTCGACGGCGTCATGGATGTCTGGGGACGGCTGCTTGTGGGATACGGAGACATCCAAGGTTCGGCCGACGAACTTATGGACGAGATGATTAAAGGCCTAGGAGGGGGCAGCGGCGCGTTGGGCTCCATTGCATCGTGGCTCGGCGATACCGTTTCGGCGTCCGTGGCGGCGCTGGGTTTGGAACCGTGCGACTTGCGCCTGCGAAAGCCGGTGCTGACTGATTCCGCCAACGTCATTAAGAGCCCGGGGTCTGACATTGCTGGCCTCTCTCAAGCGCAAGACAAACTGCGAAGTATTCCGTTGGGCGTGACCGATCCCAAGGCGCTTTGCGAGGCGTTGGAATATCAAGTCGAACGCACCATTAGCGGTACGGTGTTCACGCTTGCGGAGATTCCTCTGCCCGGCGGCGGCTCCATCCCGCTCACCGTCGATGTCGCCACGCTGGTTGGCGCTTTGGGCGGTGGGTCGTAATGAGTATCCGCATGCGTCTGCGCGAGGAGCGCGCCCAAGCGACGGTGGAGATGGCAGTGGTTACGCCCGTTTTGCTGGTGCTGGCACTCATCGTGTACAACGTCATGATCTTTGCCAGCGCTGTCGCGCGCTTCGACCGCGTGGTGCCCGACATCGTGTTGGCGCACGCCGTGGCGTCGGAGGGGGAGGGCGACGAAAGCTCTGCCGATGCCTCGGCGACGGTTCAGACTCAAATTCTGAATGCCATGGAAGGCTATGGCTTGCAGATCGAAGTGTCGAGCGAGCAAGGCGCGGAGGCATCGGATGGTGGCCTGCTCTCCCTATCCGGTACGTTTAGGACCTACACCTGCACCATGCACTATGAGCCGTGGCCGACTTCTCTCAGCATCGCTGGCGTTTCGCTGGGGGCGCCGACAACGTTGTCGCACGAGCGCGCGGTGACGGTCGATCCATGGCGTCCGGGGGTGGTCATGTGACCGCGGTCTCGTCCTACATCGCGTACGCGCGGGCGCTCAACAGGCTGGGTTGGACGCCGGCCGAGTTTGTGGTGGCGGAGTCGTTTGCCGTGCGCCTGCGCGGTATGCTGGGACGGTGTCCGGTTGCCGCCAACGGTCTGCCGCTCGTCATGGCGTTTCCACGCTGCTCTTCGGTCCATACGTGTTTTATGGCCTATCCCATCGACATCGCCTTCATCGATCGCGACGGCAATATCCTCGCGCGCTACGAAAGCGTTCGTCCTTGGCGCACGTGCTCCTGCCCCGGCGCCTGGGCCGTACTAGAGCGTCCTTCAATCATTGTTTCGATCCCTGCTCTCCAACGCGTGCCGGCTTAAGAATTGGCGACAGCGGACTTTCGTCATACGAAATTGGGTAAGATGGAGGAGAAGATGCATGGATGTTGAGATCCATCCCAACGCTAAAAAGCACCTGACGGAAAAGCAGGTGCTTAGCGCTTGGCTTGCGGTTACTGAGTGCATTCGTCGCGAGTCGAAGGACGAGCCGCCGAGATGGCTTGCGATTGGATGGCTCCCAGACGGACGAAGCGTGGAGCTTGTCGCGGTCGAGCTTGTCCGTGGGTGGCTTATCATTCATGCCTTGTCTCCAGTCCAGAAGAAATTTTGGCAGGAGATTGAACAGGCTCGGCAAAGGGGTCGATGATGGGCAAGACGTATACGGCCGCTAATGGTCAGGTTGTAACGGATGAAATGATTGACGCGTGGTGCGAGTCGTACGAGCGCGGAGAGTTTCCGGATGGCGAACACACCGTTGGTGGGATCGTGCATGGACGGCCCCCACTCTCAGGTGAGGGGACGGCAACGCTGTCGGTCAAGATTCCTCTGGGAATGAAGGAGGCCATTCGTCGACGGGCGGCTGCCGAGGGGATGACGCCAAGTGAGTTTGCCCGTGCGGCTCTGAGCGAAAAACTTCTTGCTGCCGGCTGATGCCTCTGACGTGCCGATTTATAGAACCGAGGCTGTGCTCAAAAACTTTTTTAAAATTCTCGGTTGACCGGAACGCGTCCTTGGTTATACTAATCAAGCCTTGAAACAAGGCACACCTCAAATGGCTGGGTAGCTCAGTTGGTAGAGCAGAGGACTGAAAATCCTCGTGTCAGGGGTTCGATTCCCTTCCCCGCCACCTTGAATTGACTAGGACCTCTGCAAAGGGGTCCTTTTCTTTTATGTAGGGTTCTGCGGAAAATGCGCCCCATTATTGAGCGATGGAACGGGACATGCTTTCCGGTGCCTGCCTCTGGCGCGCGTACACACCTCATCGCACCATCCCGAGCCCGCCTGTTCCCAGACATTCCTCCCACTTTCGCGTCACTTTACAGACCGTTCGGTTGCCTGTCCGCACACGCGGGTATACTCAAAACGATACTTATCCTATGCAATACGATGCGGGTTCGACCTGCATGATCCGAAGGGGGCAGTGATGGAGGGGATACTCGGCGTTAATCTCTCTGGCTGGTTTATTCCCGAGCCTTGGGTGACCCCGTCGCTGTACGCGGCGACCGGTGCATCCAACGCGGCCGAGCTACAGGAGGCCATGGGTACCGCCGCCTATAACGAGCGCATGCGCCGCCATTACGAGACGTTTGTGAGCGAGGACGATTTTCGCCGCATGGCGCAGATCGGTCTCAATGCCGTGCGTCTACCGGTGCCCTGGTATGCCTTTGGTTCGCAGGAGTCCGATGCGTCCTACATCTCGGTTGTCGACTACATTGATCGTGCAATTGAGTGGGCTGACAAGTACGACATCCGCGTGCTGCTCGATCTGGCAACCGTGCCCGGTGGCCAGGGCGATTCCAACGATTCGCCCACCACGCCGGAGGCTGTCGCCGAGTGGCATTCGTCCACCAACGGCCGTCACGTCGCACTCGACGTGCTCGAGCGCTTGGCCGATCGCTATGGCGAGGCCGAGAGCCTGCTGGGCATTGAGCTGCTGGACACGCCGCAGATGAGCGTTCGCAAGAGCCTCTTCACCATGACGGATGGCATTCCGGCCCACTACCTGCGCAATTTCTATCGCGATGCCTACGAGCTCGTTCGTTCGTATATGCCCGAGGATAAGATCGTCGTCTTCTCGTCGTCGGGGCATCCCAGCGAGTGGAAGCATTTTATGCGCGGCGCCAAGTACAAGAACGTCTACATGGACCTTCACCTGTACCATTACCGTGACGAATATGCGCTCGACATCACGAGCCCCCGCGGGCTGACGACGGCGATTTCGCGCAACAAGCGCGAGCTCAAAGAGGCGATTTCGACTGGGTTCCCCGTGCTGGTGGGCGAATGGTCGGGTGCGGCGATCTTTGCCAACTCGTCGGTTACGCCCGAGGGCCGCAATGCCTACGAGCGCGTGTTTATCGCCAACCAGCTGGCTTCGTTTGCGCCGGCTGCTGGTTGGTTCTTCCAAACGTGGAAGACCGAGAAGCGCATTGCAGCATGGGACGCCCGCGCGGCGCTCGGTACGCTCGAGCGCGGCATGATTGAATAGGTTGATATGACGCAAAACAGCGCCCATACGGGCAAACTCTATGTGGTCGGCACGCCCATCGGCAACCTAGGCGACCTGTCCCCGCGCGTTGGCGAGGCTTTTGCCGCCGCCGATGCCATTTGCTGCGAAGACACGCGTGTGACGTCAAAGCTGCTGATGCACCTGGGCATTTCCAAGCCGCTTGTCCGTTGCGACGAGAATGTGATCGCTAGCCGCGCTGCCGGCCTGGTCGACCGTCTGCTGGCGGGGGAGACCCTCGCCTTTGCCTCGGACGCCGGCATGCCGAGCGTGTCCGATCCCGGCCAGGCGCTGGTCGAGGCGGCGCGTGAGGCCGATGTGCCCGTCGAAGTTATTCCCGGGCCCTCTGCTTGCGTCACGGCGCTCGTTTCGTCCGGCATTCCCTGCGAGCATTTTTTCTTCGAGGGCTTTTTGGGCCGAAAGCACGGCGACCGTGTGCGCCGTTTGCAGCGCCTTGCCGTGGTGCCTGGCGCACTCATCTTCTACGAGTCTCCACATCGTATCGTGGCGACGCTCGAGGCCGTGGCGGAGGTCTTTCCCCAGCGTGAGGTCGCCGTCTGCCGCGAACTCACCAAGCTGCACGAGGAGGTCTTGCGCGGGCCCGCTGACCAGCTTGCCGAGGAGCTGCGTGCTCGCGGCGAGGTAAAGGGCGAGATTGCGCTGGTCATCGCGCCGCCGAGCGAGGACGAGGAGGCCGGCATCGCGCCGGTTGGCGCTGCGGTAGCGGGTCCCGACGAGGCCCTGCGCGAGGATATCCGCACCGCGCTCGAGGAGGGGGAGCCCGCCTCTGCGGTGGCCAAGCGCCTGTCTCAGAAGTATTCGCGCCGCAAGCGCGATGTCTATGCCATGGTGCTCGATATGCAATAGATGGAGGATATCCAGCCCTTGCGCTAGAATCATCCCCTGTATGCAACGTTTTTCTGGAGGACAAACCCCATGGATCAAAGCAAGCCTTCGTTCTTTATCACGACGCCCATCTACTACGTCAACGCCGATCCGCACCTGGGCACGGCTTATTCCACCATCATCGCCGACGTTCAGGCTCGCTATCGCCGCTCCGCCGGCTATAACGTCAAGTTCCTGACCGGCATGGACGAGCACGGCGAGAAGGTCGCCGAGGCCGCAGCCAAGCATGGCATGACGCCGCAGGAGTGGACCGATAGCCAGGCCCCGCACTTCAAGGAGCTTTGGAGCAAGCTCGAGATTTCCAACGACGACTTCATCCGCACCACCGAGCCGCGCCAGCATCATGCCGTGCAGTATCTGTGGGAGCGCATGAAGGAGTCCGGTTACCTGTATAAGGGCAGCTACGACGGTTGGTATTGCGTGCCTGACGAGACCTACTTCACCGATACGCAGGTCCAGAAGGGCGACGAGGAGTACGGCAGCGTCGGCCAGCATCTATGCCCCGACTGCCACCGTCCGCTTGAGCGCGTGCAGGAGGAGTCCTACTTCTTTAAGCTTTCCGCCTTCCAGGACAAGCTTCTCAAGCTCTATGACGAGCACCCCGACTTTGTCGAGCCTGCGTTCCGCATGAACGAGGTACGTAGCTTTGTCGAGGGCGGCCTTAACGACCTTTCCGTGAGCCGTACGAGCTTTGACTGGGGCATTCAGGTCCCGTTTGACGAGGGTCACGTGACCTACGTGTGGTTCGATGCGCTGCTCAACTATATGACTGCCGTCGGCTACGGTGTCGACACCGACGAGGCCCGTGCCGAGCTGGCCTATCGCTGGCCCGCGCAGTTCCATATTGTGGGTAAGGACATCATTCGCTTCCACTGCGTCATTTGGCCCGCCATGCTCATGGCCATCGGCGAGGCCCTGCCCGAGCACGTCTTTGCCCACGGCTTCCTGACCGTGCGCAATGCCGAGACCGGCAAGGCCGAGAAGATGTCCAAGAGCCGCGGCAACGCCATCGCTCCGCAGGATGTTATCGACATGCTGGGCGTCGAGGGCTACCGCTATTACTTTATGACCGACGTGGTCCCCGGCACCGACGGCGCCATCAGTTTCGATCGCATGGAGCAGGTCTACAACGCCGATCTGGCCAACAGCTGGGGCAACCTCATTTCGCGCTCGCTCAACATGAGCGCAAAGTACTTTGACGGCTGCGCCCCGGCTAAACCGGCGTCTGCCGACGCGTTCGATAACCCGCTGGCAAAGATTGCCGATGGCCTGGTCGACCGCTACATGGCCAAGATGGACGTGCTCGATTACGGCGGAGCCAAGGATGAGGTCATGGAGCTCATCCACGCCGCCAACCACTACATCGAGGACTCCGAGCCCTGGGCGCTTGCCAAGGACGAGGCCAAGGCTGACGAGCTGGCATTTGTGATCTACAACCTGCTCGAGGCCATCCGCATCGCCGCCCACCTGCTGATGCCGCTCATGCCCCAGACTTCTGCCGAGGCTCTGCGCCGCCTGTCCTGTGAGGGCGAGGCCGCGAGCGACGACCTCAAGGGCATTTGCACTTGGGGCCTGCTTGCTGGTGGTCAGCCCGTCGAGAAGGGCGATCCGCTGTTCCCGCGTCTGGCGTAGAGACCGCGCGAGCGCCATATCGGCAATTTGATGTTTAGATGTAAGGGCATGGCCGCAACGGTCCATGCCCTTTTGTTTCAAGACGCCGCCATCATGCTAAGGAGGCAACTATGACAACTTCGCCTTTGGCAAACCCCACGGCAACAAGGGAGCTGCTGGAGGAGTTTGGCCTTGCGACCAAGCATCGCCTGGGCCAGAACTTCCTGATCGACAACCATGTGATCGAGCGTATCTGCGAGCTTGCCGAGCTTGCAGGTGACGAGCGCGTACTCGAGGTGGGTCCGGGTTGCGGTACGTTGACACTTGCGTTGCTGCAGGAAGCGGCGTGCGTTACGTCCATTGAGGCCGATCCCGAACTCGAACCGGTGCTCGATGCCCATGCCGCCGACTATGCCAACTTCCGCTTTATCATGGGCGACGCGCTTAAGGTGGGCCCGGAGCAGATTGAGCAGGCTGCAGGCGGTGAGCCGACGGTATTTGTCGCGAACCTGCCCTATAACGTGGCGGCGACGATCATCCTGCAGTTCTTCCAGACGATGCCCGCGCTCAAGCGTGCCGTGGTCATGGTTCAAAAGGAGGTTGCCGATCGCATTGCCGCGGTGCCGGGTAACAAGACCTATGGCGGCTATACGGCAAAGCTCGGCCTGTATGCGCAGGTTACGGGTCGCTTTGAGGTGCTGCCACGTTGCTTTATGCCGGCACCGCACGTGGACTCGGCCGTCGTGCGTATCGACCGTGTTGACGGCGTGGCGCCCGAAGGACTCGATCGCGAGTTTGTGGCCCGCGTGATTGATGCTGCATTTGCTCAGCGCCGCAAGACCATCCGCAATTCCATGAGCGCCAACGGCTTTGCCAAGGACGTGCTCGACGCCGCCTTTGAGGCTTGCGGTATCGCACCCACCACGCGCGCCGAGACGCTCGGCGTCGCCGACTTTGTGTGCCTGGCTCGGGAGCTTTCCCATGACGCTTAATGCCGAACGCGTGACGTTTACCAAGAAAAAGAAGACGGTTGCTTGTCCCGTGCCCTTGGCACCGCTTGCCGACACGCATGCGCATCTGCTTTCGTTCTGGGGCAAGGATGTGCCCGAGACACTCGTGCGCGCCAAAGCCGCGGGCGTCGACCTGTTGGTGACGATGCTCGACCCCATCGCCGACAAGCGCAGCGTGACGGACTATAGCGACTGGCTGACGCGCGAGATTCTGCCGATGCAGGATATCCCGCAGATCAAGTATCTTGCCGGCGTGCATCCGTATGGCGCGCCGGATTATACCGATGACATTCACGCGCAGGTTGTTGCTGCGCTCGATGACCCTTTGTGCGCCGGTATCGGCGAGATCGGTCTGGACTACCACATGGATTACGACGACGACATCGCGCCGGCGCCCCACAGTGTGCAGATTGATTGCATGGCGTGTCAGCTCGAAGTTGCCGTGCGCCGCAATGTGCCGGTGGAGCTGCACCTGCGGCACGAGGACTCGGATGGGGAGCGCACCTCGCATATGGATGCGTACAACGTGCTGCGCGAGGTGGGTGTGCCCCAGGCCGGTTGCGTGCTGCACTGCTTTGGCGAGGACCGCGCCACGATGGAGCGCTTTGTGGAGCTGGGCTGCTATATCGCCTATGGTGGTGCGGCCACCTTTAAGCGCAACGAAGACGTGCGCGAGGCATTTGCGGCAACCCCACTCGATCGAATTTTGTTCGAGACGGATTGCCCGTATATGGCTCCGGAGCCCATCCGCGGTCTTGAATGCGAGCCCGCAATGATCTCCATTACGGCAAACGCGCTGGTTAACGACCGTGTCGATCGCACTGGTGAGGACGCCGAAACAATCGCGCATGCCGCTTGGGAAAATGCCTGCAAACTTTTTCAAAAATAGTTCTTGCGTTCGCGGTGGCGCTCCGTTATTCTAATTCCTGCACGCGGGCGTGGCGGAATTGGCAGACGCGTACGGTTCAGGTCCGTATGGGGGCAACCCCATGAAGGTTCAAGTCCTTTCGCCCGCACCATTGATTGAAAGAGCTCCCAGCAATGGGAGCTTTTTTGTTATGCACGATCTCCTTGGACGGGTATCCTAATGCCAACGTGTGCCTATCAGAGGAGAGACCATGCTGTTTTCCGGTATCATCGCCGCCCTTACCAGCCTTTTGATTCCCATCATCATTCTGTTGCTGCTGCTCCCCAACGCCTGTTATGTCGTTGAACAGCAGCACGCCGTAATCATCGAGCGCTTGGGTAAGTTCAACCGTATCGTCAACGCGGGCTTCCACGTGAAGGTGCCCGTGATCGACCGCAAGGCCGCCACGGTGAGCCTGCGCACCATGAAAAACGGTTTTGGCATCGACGTTAAGACCCAGGACAACGTGACCATCGGTCTTGAGGTCTCCGCTCAGTACCACGTGAGCTACGACATGGGCGCCGGCCCGGCAGATTCGGGCATCTACAAGAGCTACTACATGCTGCAGGAGCCCGTCGACCAGATGCGCGACTTCATCACCGACGCCCTGCGCTCCTCCATTCCCGTCTACACACTCGATGAGGTCTTTGCCAAGAAGGATGACATCGCCAAGGATGTCAACGCTACCGTTTCCGAGCAGATGGCCGCCTACGGCTTCACCCTCGTGTCGACGCTCATCACCAAGATCGCGCTGCCGACCGAGGTCGAGAACTCCATGAACGACATCAACGCTGCCCAGCGCAAGCGCGCTGCCGCGCAGGAGCTCGCCGAGGCCGACCGCATCAAGCGCGTTACCGAGGCGACCGCCGAGGCCGAGGCAATGGAAAAGGCGGGCGAGGGCATCGCCAACCAGCGCAAGGCCATCGCACTGGGTATCAAAGATTCGCTCGAGATCATTCAGGAGACGGGTGTCGGCAATGACGAGGCCAACCAACTGTTCATGTTTACGCAGTGGTCTGAGATGATGACGGAGTTCGCTCGCACGGGTAAAACCTCGACGGTCGTGCTGCCGAGCGACTTTTCGCAGTCGGCCTCGATGTTCGAGCAGATGCTGGCCGCCGGCAAAGTTCAAAACGATTCGAAGGAGTAGGCGCGCGTGAAATACACCGTCGTTTGCGTCGGTAAGCTCAAGGAGCGCTTTTGGAAGGACGCGTGCGCTGAGTACACCAAGCGCCTAGGTGCCTATGCCAAGGTGGATATCCGCGAGGTGGCCGATATCGACCCGGCTAAGGCGGGCGGCGTGGATGTCGCGCGCGACAAGGAGGGGGCGGCGATTCTTACAGCCTTGCCGCCTCGAGCACATGTGATCTTGCTGGCCATTGAGGGCAAAGAGCGCTCGAGCGAGGAACTTTCGGCGCGGCTCGATGATCTTATGCTACGTGGTAACAGCGACATCGCCTTTGTAATTGGCGGATCGGACGGCGTGAGCGATGACGTGCGCGCACGAGCCGACGAGATGCTCAGCTTTGGACGTATTACCTTGCCGCATAACTTGGCGCGCGTGGTGCTGCTGGAGCAGATCTACCGCGCCTGCAAGATTAGCCGCGGCGAGCCGTATCACAAATAGGTCAGCAATACGAAACAATGGCGTGGGACAATAGCTTTCGTTTTGAGGAATGTGTCTGAAAGGACTATGTGATATGAAGATTGGATTTGTCGGTTTTGGCAATATGGCGAGCGCTATGGCCGATGGCTGGATCGCTGCCGGTGTAGCTGCGAGCGACATGTGCGCCTGTGCGGGTCGCTACGACGCACTGGTTGAGCGCTGTGAGGCGCGCGGGATGGCCGCTTGCCACGATGCCGCCGAGGTTGTCGCCGCATCCGATATCGTGGTCGCTGCGGTCAAGCCGTACATGATCGAGAAGGTATTCGCCCCGCTCAAGGATGCTCTTGCCAAAAAGGTCGTTCTGTCGGTTGCCTGGACCTGGGACAGTGCCATGTGGGAGCAGGTCCTGCCGGGCGTCGCGCATATCTCGACGGTGCCCAACACGCCGGTTTCGGTGGGCGAGGGCGTCATCGCTTGCGAGAAGGCTTCCACGCTTAGTGATGAGCAGAGCGCAGTGGTGCTTGATCTGCTTGGCAAGCTCGGTGCGGTGGTCGAGCTCGATACGAGCCTGCTGTTCGTGGGCGGCACGGTGGGTGGTTGCGCTCCGGCATTTGTCGCTATGGCAATCGAGGCCCTGGGCGATGCAGCGGTCAAGCACGGTATCCCGCGTGCTGATGCCTATCGCATTGTGAGCCAGATGGTGCTGGGTACGGCAAAGCTGCAGCTTTCAACTGGCCAGCATCCTGCGGCGATGAAGGATGCCGTATGCTCGCCCGGTGGCGCCACCATCAAGGGCGTCGTTGCGCTCGAGGACGCCGGCATGCGCAGTGCCCTGGTCAAGGCAATCGACGCAACCCTCCAGTAAAACCGATCAAAAAGGGACAGGTATATTTTGGTAGGTTTTTCCTGCGGTTTTGTCCTTTTGGCGAAAAGCGCCCCGCAACTGGCTCGATTCCAGTTGCGGGGCGCTTGCGTTTGCCCAGATAAAACCGACCGAAAAAACCTGTCCCTTTTTGGCGGGTTAGTCCCAGAAGCTGTCTTCTTCGTCCTCGGACTTGGGACCGCGGTCGACGTACATCTTATGGGTACGCTTCTCCATTACAAAGGCAAGAATCGCAAATAACAGGATGCCGCCGGCGAAAAGGATGGCAAAACCGGTGCGGGTGCCAAACAAAAAGGAAAAAACTGCGTCCATTGGGTGCCTTCTTGCGTAGTTGAGTTGGGTCGTAAACGCTCATAAGTATATACTTGCCCATACATGTACAAGGTTGCAACCTAAATGGAATGTATATCGCCGGAGGATCTAATGCTTGATATCAAGTTTGTTCGCGAGAACCCCGATGCCATCGATACTGCCATGGCTAACCGCCAGACGTCTTGGGATCGCGAGAAGTTCTTTGAGCTCGACGACGAGCGTCGTGCCGTCATCACCGAGGTCGAGGAGCTCCAGGCCACGCGTAACGCCGAGTCCAAGAAGATTGGCGCCCTGATGAAGGAGGGCAAGAAGGACGAGGCCGAGGCCGCCAAGGAGGCCGTGCGCGCCGTCAACGAGAAGATCGACGGTCTGGCCGAGCGCCGTACCGCTCTTGAGCAGGAGCAGTACGACTTCATGGCTCACCTGCCCAACATTCCGTGCGAGGCCACCCCGTACGGTAAGGACGAGGACGAGAACATCGAGCGTCGTCGTTGGGGCACCCCGCGCGAGTTCGACTTCGACTTTAAGCCGCACTGGGATCTGGGCACCGACCTCGACATCCTCGACTTCGAGCGCGGCAACAAGCTCTCCGGCAGCCGCTTCACCGTTCTCGGTGGCGCCGGCGCCCGCCTGGAGCGCGCCCTTATCAACTTCTTCCTGGACACGCACACGAGCCGTGGCTTCAAGGAGTGGTGGCCGCCCATCGTCGTCAAGCGTCAGACCATGTTCGGCACGGGTCAGCTGCCCAAGTTCGAGGACGACGCCTATCACGTCTCGGGCGATAACTTCCTGATCCCCACCGCCGAGGTCGTGCTGACCAATCTGCACGCCGGCGAGGTCCTCGATGCCGACACCCTGCCGCGCCGCTACACTGCCTTCACTCCCTGCTTCCGCGAGGAGGCCGGTTCCGCCGGTCGCGACACCCGCGGCATCATTCGCCAGCACGAGTTCGACAAGGTCGAGATGGTCAAGTTTGCCAAGCCGGAGGAGTCCGATGAGGAGCTCGAGAGCATGACCGCCGAGGCCGAGTACCTGCTGCAGCAGCTGGGCCTTCCGTATCGCGTGATTAGCCTGTGCACCGGTGACCTGGGCTTCTCTGCCCGTCAGACCTACGATGTCGAGGTTTGGCTGCCGAGCTACAACGCCTACAAGGAGATCAGCTCCTGCTCCAACTGCGGTGACTTCCAGGCTCGTCGCGCTAACATCAAGTATCGTGACCCCGAGAACTTCAAGGGTTCGCGCTACCTGCATACCCTCAACGGCTCCGGTCTGCCGGCTGGCCGCACCATGGCCGCTATTCTGGAGAACTACCAGAATGCCGACGGCACCATCACGATCCCCGAGGTCCTGCGTCCCTACATGGGCGGCCTCGAGAAGATTGAGCCGGTCGCGTAACTTGGCTGCATAGGGGATATACAAGGGCGCTCCCTCGGGGGCGCCCTATTTCGTGCGCAGGTCCATACCATGCCGTGCGGACAGCTCAATGGAAAATACACGATCAACTGTTCTATATACAGCCATCTACCTGCTATGCTTTTGCTAAATAAGAGCGAGAGAAAGGGGACGCAATGGAGCTGTTTGATGATCGGGTGGTTTTGTTTGAGAGCGACGAGGGCGGGGAGTACCTGCTTGTAACGTGTGAGTCGTCTGGCATGGGCGGCCTGGTGGTTCGGCAGACGAGTGAGGGTCCGTTGACACAATGGTGCTTTGAGGAGTCGCCTCATGTGGTCGAGACCCTTGTGACGCACGAGGGACTTGTGGCGCTGGAGCACTTCTATGGAGTTGGGACTTCCAACCAGGCCGCGCGCATGCTGAGCATCTCGTTTGCCGATTATGATTGTGCCCAGCGGGTGAGATCGCTCCTGAGGGAACTTGATGCTAAGTTCGACGTGATCGAAAAGCCAATCGATCGTACGGGGAACGGCGGTATATGCGGAGCAGCATGACAAAACTGCGTTCCACAAAAAAGTTTGAGATTGTGCTTGACTCCAATAAGCTAAAGTGGTTTTATATGTCTTGCGCTGCGGCGTTACCTCAGCTGGATAGAGGGTCTGACTACGAATCAGAACGTCATAGGTTCGAATCCTATACGCCGCACCATTTGAGATTAAAGCTCCCGGCAACGGGGGCTTTTCTTTTGCGCCAGCTTGAGTGCTTTCGTCCAAAGGGACGATTTCCTGTCGACTCGTGTAAGATTCCGAGTAGGTGTCGCGGCCCATCCGCGGCCACTCCTTCTCTCAACGACCGATCAGGGTGATACTTCGTGGCAGAGCGTCCGACATACAAGCTCAGGTTTCTCGATCCCAAGAAGCGCTTTCCGGCGATGCCCGAGCAGCCAGCGGGACGCTCATATGGCGTGGTCTGGAAACTCTTTGGCGAGGATCAGCATGAATCTTGCTATGTCGTCGAATTCGTTGGCAAAAGTCATGTGTCGCTTTTGGGCTACGTAAGCGTTTCGGGCGAGGTGTACAAGGTGGACCGCCCCGTTAGCGAGACTCCGCTGCCCAACGATCCCGACATGGAACTGGTCCTTGACGAGTCGGACTCCGGTATTGGTGAGATTGTGGTTCGGGGAGCCAACGGCACGATGCGCGCGTGCGCGCGAACCGTCGGCTCTCCCGAAGGCCCCATGCGCGAGCAGCCCGACCACGAGACATGGAATTCGACCCGCTCCCTTCCTTACGGCGAGTTCATGGCATCGATGTTCCTGCGCTACGTGATATTCGCTGACTCCGAAAATGCCATTGCGAGCACGGCGGACGCCGGCGGACTCGACGAGGGTATGCAAAATGTTATCGACAAGATCAAGCTCGTAAAGTTGCCCGAGCCGGTCGAGGTGTTTTTGGGCTTTAACACGGCACCGCTCCCTGATGCTATCGAGACGCTGCTTTACCGCGTTGACCATGCCGAGAATCCGAGCGGTATCGAGCGCTATGCCGCCGCCCTTATGAGTGAAATTGACTTGCCCCGCTTGCGCACCATCGCCGCTAAGTCCGAGATGAGCCTGGCTCGCATTGATCGCTCAAAGCTTTTCTATCTCAATTTTGATCGCAGCCTGCTGGACCAGGACGAGATTGACATGCTGCTTGCCATCGAGTGCCGTCTTAACCGTCTCTCTGGCATCCTTGAGCACATCGGGGCCGGATTGGTCCCTGCGGCATCCTCGCCGAGCCTTGAGGGCTGCGCGCTCTTTGATGCGTGGCATATCGCCAAGACGACCAACGATGTTCCTCGACTGCTCGATACGGCCTCGAGCGATAACCCGTGGGGCGAACCGGGTACGGTGGCTTGCCAGCCGGGCGGTGAGTGGGATGTGCGTACCCGCTTCGCGCGTATTGTCGAGGCGCTTAACGTGGTCACTCGGCTCGACTATACCTATCGGGCAAACGTTGCCGAGGGGATTATGCTCGTTCGGTTTGGGCAGTCTGTCGTTGATGCCATGCCGCAACGTGAATACGACGCTCAAGATGACGCCTGGCACGAGCTGGACGAGGACACGCGCACGATCTGGGCCGCGGAGCACGATGCGCGCGTGGCGCTCACGCTTGCGGCAGCGTGTTTTGCCGCGGGCACCTGCATCACGCGCTGCTATGTGCAGATTGCTGCTCCCGACAGTGAGCAGGGCGAGTGCGTTGTCGCAACGTATTTCTTTGGGCGTGCGGCCTATCTGGCCGATTGCGTGCCTGTCGCCAAGGATCTTGAGAGCATGGACATGGACGATATGCCGTGCAAGCGTGTGCTTGAGGCGTATGAGTCAACCGCTCCGGAGACGATTGAGCCGGCGGAGGTTCATGCTCGTCCGCGTGATGACCATCGCATGCTGCCGCCGGCGCTGCGCGATCTGCTGCTTGCCGATACGGCTGACGAGCTGGAGGTCATGGAAGAGGACGACGACCCATACGTGGCCCGTGTTGTTGAATTGCGCGAGCAGGCAAAAGTCGACCGTACAGGTGCTTTTGAAGGCTTTTCCCGTCTTGTCGAGGAGTTGGAGGCCAAGTGCGCCGTCGCCGAGCTTTTGGCGACAGGTCCGGTTCAAACGCAGTTTTGCGATAACCAGCTGGTGCGCATGGTGCTACCGGTGTTGGAAGAAGACCGCTCTGTGCGAATCCTTCGTGCGCCCGATGCGCTGTACTTTGCCCAGCACGAGATCTGCAGCTTTTACGCCGAGCAGGAGGACTTTGAACGAGCACTGCCCGAGGTGCGCCATCTTTACGATCTGGCGCGCTCGTCCATGCAGTCGCACTTTGCGCTCATCAACGTGCTTGCGCGTCTGGAGCGCTTTGACGAGATTATCGAGGTGGCGCGCCACGGCCTACGTATTGCCAGCGATCGTTCTGCAATCGGCTACCTGTTCTATCGCTTGGCGTTTGCCTATTGGAATTGCGATCAGCTCGACCTGGCGCTGGCTTGTTACCGTCTGGTGCCGCGCGGCGAGGAGTCGGGCAGCAGCGCGCTGGAAGAAATGCAGGGCCTTATGAACGAGATGGGCGTCAGCGAGCCTCCGACGTTCGAGGAAGCGGTCGAGACCATCCACAAGGCTGGACTAGAGCTGCCGCCAGTGTCCGCCGTGACGAATCAGCTGGCAGATGCCGCTGTGCAACTGGTCGATAACGGCTTCTTTTTCCTGGCGCGCGGTTGTATCTTCCAAATGTGGCGCACCATGGGTAACGACGAGCTCGGCTCCCTCAACCGCTCGCTGGGGTAGGCGAAGCTTTCAAGAAGGAAAGGCTGCTAGGCAATTAGAAAATTTCCTCTTGCCCATCCTTGGCTGTTTGGTTACTATAGAACGGCTGTTACGGAGAGCTGACCGAGAGGCCGAAGGTGCTCGCCTGCTAAGTGAGTATGCCCCACAAGGGCATCTAGGGTTCGAATCCCTACTCCTCCGCCAGTATGACTTGAAAGAAGGGTCCCATTTGGGGCCCTTTTTTGTGCGGAGAAAGGAGGCTGGGGATTCGAACCCGAGAGGGCACGGGCGTTAAGCAAACGCGAAAGCGTTTGTAGCCCGTGGGCGAAAAGCCGCCAGGCTTTGAAGCCGGAGGGCATGCGCAGCATGCCCGGACATCCCCAGCTCTCCGCCAGTATGAACTTGAAGAAGGGTCCCATTTGGGGCCCTTTTTATTATCAAGAATGGCGGCTGGGGATTCGAACCCTCAAAAAAGGAGGCATCCTTTCGGACGCCTCCTTTCAGTGGACTTATTATTCTTGCGCCCTACACCTCGGGCGCCTTGGCGACGGTCTCGCTTTCTGCCGTGAGTGGGCGGTTGTCGATGCGACGGTCCAAGCGATCGAGCTTCACGAGCAGCCATTCAATGGGATTCGGCCCTGCGCCTTCCTCGTCGGCAACCAGGTCCATGACGGCGATCTTGGTGCCATCCTGCTTGAGCGTAACGCTGCCCACCTTGTCGCCCACATGCACCGTGCCCGAAAGATCGTCGTAGCTAACCTTTTCGGTCACCTCGCCGGCAAGGGAAAACACGGTCGCTTGCGCCGTAGGATCGGCGAGCGTGGCGTCGATCGTCTTATCCGTCCAGTCGGTTTGGCCAATGCGCGCCATAAGCGGGTTGCCGTTGGCGGTCTT
>CALHWR010000096.1 GCA_938036665.1 uncultured Collinsella sp.
GCTCGCCTGAATGGCGCGCAGCGTCGACCGGTCCGCCGTTCGTTAGAACGGCGGAACCTAACAGCCTCGGTAGCGGAAATATGCTGCACAGCTGCCCTCGGAGCTCACCATGCACGGTCCGACGGGATGTTCGGGCGTACATGCGTGGCCGAACAGCGGGCAGTCGCTCGGCGTAATGGCTCCGCGCAACACGTCGCCGCAGCGGCATCCGCGTGGCTCGACCGTCGGCTCGATGGGCACGTCAAAGCGGGTGCGGGCATCAAAGCGCGAGAATTCGGGACGAATGGCGAGTCCCGAGGCCGCAATCGGCCCCAGCCCGCGCCATGTGGTATCGCACGGCTCAAATACCTGCTCGACCAGCTGGCGCGCCACGGGGTTACCGTCTGCGTTGACGCCACGGCGGTAGGCGTTGTCGATCGCCGGCTTGTTCTCGACAACCATCTGGACCAGCATGTAGATGCCCTGCAGAATATCGACCGGCTCAAATCCCGTGACCACGCCGGGGGTCTCGAACTCGTCGACTAAAAACCCAAAGGGTGCCAGGCCTGTGATGGTAGCGACGTGGCCCGGCAGGACAAAGCCGTCGATAGTGGTCTCGGGATCGTTGGCGATGGCGCGCAGCGCCGGCGGCGTGGTCTTGTGAGCACAGTAGACCGAGAAGTTCTGGAGCCCGCGCGCGTCGGCCTCCAGGATAGCGGCGGCAATGGTGGGCGTTGTGGTCTCAAAGCCCACACCCATAAAGATGACCGGGCGTTCGGGATTTTGCTCGGCAATGTCGAGTGCGTCGAGCGGAGAGTAGACGATGCGGATGTCGCGCCCCGCCGCCTTTTGCGCGGCGAGCGAGGTGGACGATCCGGGCACGCGCATCATGTCGCCAAAGGTGGTGATGATGGCGCCGTCCATGTTGGAAAGCGCGATTGCGTGATCGATGTCGCGGTTGGCGGTGACGCAAACGGGGCACCCCGGGCCGCTTAGCAGTTTGAGTCCCGTCGGCATAATGGAGCGAAAGCCATAGCGACCGATGCTCACGGTATGCGTACCGCAGACTTCCATAAGGTTGATGGTGCGGTCGCCGACAAGTTCACGGATGCGTTCGATGAGCTCGCGGGCCAGCTTGGAATCGCGAAATGCCGAAAAGTCGATACCGGAGCGAGCCGGCTGTCCGGCCACCACTAGTACGCCTCGGCCGGGTTGCTGGCCAGTTGGTCTTCTTCGACCAGTTCGGTCATGGTGTTGACCAGGTCGAGCGTATCCTGCGCCTCCTGCTCGTCGACGATCTGGATGCCAAATCCAGCGTGCACCAGAATATAGTCGCCTACTTGTGCCGTCGGCACGAGTCGCAGCGACACCGGACGCTCGATGCCCATCATGTCGACGGTGGCCTTGAGGTCGTCGTCGCGTTTGACTACTTTACCGGGAACGGCAAGGCACATATTGTTCCCCTTTTATACGCTTTGCGCTGGATAGGCGCTTGATAATCCATTGCTTGATGGTAGCGCTCGCGGGGTTCGCGGGCAAACGCGTTACGCCCGTGAGACAGTTGGCGCGGCGACGAGCGAGATCGGGCTACTGCGATGCGATCTGCGCGAGGTGGGCGCGCGCGATTGCCGCCTGACCGTAGGCGATGCAGCCGTCGTTGACGGGCACGGAGTGGGGAACCAAGACGGTGAGGCCCATGCTTTTGAGCTCGCGGGTGAGGAGCTGGAGCAAAAGTCGGTTCATGAACACGCCGCCCGAGAGCACGACGGTGTCGAGGCCTTCACGGGCGCAGATCTCGTTTGCGATGCGGGCCGACGCGCGTGCGATGGTGACGTGGAAGTCGAGCGCGAGCTGGCCGGCGGGCACGCCGGCCCCGATTCCCTCCAAAAGCTCCTCAATAAGCGATCTGGAGTTCAGAACATGGCAGTCGTCCGGACGGGATGATTCGGTTACGGAAAAGCTGGTCATATTGCCGGTGGGGCAGATACTTTCGCTGCCGAGCGCGCGCCAGGCGGCGCCCTCAAGCTCGATGGCGGGTTCACCCTCGTAGGTCGCCTGGCCGCAAATGCCCAGAATCGCGGCTGCGGCATCAAACAAGCGACCCATGCTGCTGGTGCGCGGGCTGTTGATGCCGCGTTCGATCATCGTTGCCGTTATGCTGCGCGTCTGTTCGTCAAGGCTGTCCAAAAGCCCCACGGCCCCCGGGTGTTCAAGCAGGCCGAGCTCACTGAGCAGGGCAAAGGCGTTGCGGCGGGCGTCACGCACGGAGGCCGCCCCGCCGGGGAGCGCCCAGGTGCGCAAATGCGCGGCGCGCTCAAAGCCGCCAAGGCTGGCGACAAGAAACTCGCCGCCCCAAATGGTCCCATCGGTACCGGCGCCGGTGCCGTCAAAGGCGATGCCAAGGACGCGCGCGTCGGTTGCAAGCTGGCCCGCGGCGATGGCCTCGGCCATTACGCTCGCGATATGCGCATGATGGTGCTGCACCTCGACGAGCGGCAGATTGCATTTTCGTGCCTGCTCGCGCGCCCACTGGCTCGATAGATAGCTGGGATGTACATCGCAGGCTAAGGCGGCGGGCGCCAAGTCAAAGAGATCTTCCAAGCGAGTGCGTGCGGCGTTCCAGGCATCGAAGGTCCCGCCGTTTTCAACATCGCCGATATGCTGCGACACAAAACAGGTTGCCTCGCCGTTCGTCCCTTCACGCGTGAGCGCAATCGTGGCCTTTTGTTGTGGCCCGCAGGCGAGCATGCAGGACGGAGCGCCGTCGAGCGCCGGCAACGGCAGCGGCTGGGGTGCATATCCGCGAGCGCGGCGAACGGGCATAACGGCGCCGTTCGCCTCTCGCACTACAGAGTCGTCGTAGCGCGAGAGGATCGCGCGGTCGTTACCGAGCAACGCGTCGGCGATGCCGGCGGCAACGAGGTGTTCCCAGGCAAGGTCGTCGTCGGTCTCGATGGGTTCCTCGCTCAGGTTTCCGCTGGTCATGACGAGCGCGTGCATACCGCGGGCTTCTGCCGCGGCAAGCAACAGATGCTGAAGCGGGGTGTAGGGGAGCATGACACCGAGCTCGGGAAGGTCGTGTGCGACGGACGGCGCGAGCGCGAGGGCGTTGGGGGAACTGCCGCTCTCGCAAACGGCACGTCGGCGCAGCAGCACAATGGGGCGAATGCTGCCGGCCAGCAAGCCGCGTTCAACGTCGTTGACATGGCACAGGCGTTCAGCGCCGGCAAGGTCACGCATCATAACGGCAAGCGGTTTGTTGCTGCGGCGCTTGCGGCGGCGAAGCTCGGCTACCGCCTGCTCGTTGGAGGCGTCGCATGCCAAGTGAAATCCGCCCAGACCCTTGATGGCGACGATACTGCCACAGGCCAGCAGCTCAACACAGCGGTCGATAATGGCGTCGCTGGTCTCGCGCGTGGTGCCGACGGCCGGCAACGCGGCGGCTCCGCCCGGCTCATCGCCC
>CALHWR010000097.1 GCA_938036665.1 uncultured Collinsella sp.
GTAGCCATACCTTGTCTATGGCTTACAGTGCGAGTCGTGCGATCCAATAAATTGGTGTTGGCTGCAGTCCTTTTGGTGTATCTCATCATCGATTTCTTCCTCAAGGGTTCTTCTGTGGCAGCAATGCTTCCTTTCCAGCTTGGGAAAATCTTTGAGGCCACTGCGTATGTAGGATTTGGATATCTCATTGCTCAGGCATGTGACATTCGGAAATGGGATCGGCTGGACTTCAGTCACAAACTTGGCGCATTTTTGGTTTTCACTGTAGCGTTTCTGATTTTGGAACATTTCTCTGCAGCACAGCCTGTGGCTACAGGTGCGATGCTTGCTACACTTGCACTGTTTACCACGTTCTTTGGCATGGCGATGGCTATCGCTTTCAGCCTGTTGTTGCCAGAAGCGCGTTGCTTCGCCACAATCGGTCGGGACAGTCTAGTTTTTTACGCCTTGAATGATCTTGCTCTTAAGATGGTCAAGTTTGTTTTGTTCTCCGCCGTTGGTATTCCTGTGGCTTCTTTGCCGTTGGGAGGACAGCTTCTCGTTGGATTCTTAACACTTATCGCTGCGATTGCTGTCTGCTATGTTCTTGACATCTTTATTCAGCGTCATATGCGGTGGGCTATTGGCGATTTCAATTCAGTACGTCATGCCTAATTGAATTCGGAGAGCATTTTGCTACTCCGAATTTATCGAATTGATAATCCAGGGTTGACTATTAGTTATGTCGTTACAGTTAGATAAATGTAATGACATAACTAATAGTCTCCTTTGTAGGTAGGGGGGTGCGGATGTTTTTTTGGACGGTCAGGCGGCCAGTCCAAGACTTCTGCGGTATTGCACGGGGCTCATCCAGTCCAGTGACTTCTTGATCCTGGTTTCATTGTAGTGGGTCAGGTAGGCGGCCAGGCGTTCGCGGAACTCCTCGTAGCCCACGCCCCTCCAGTCCCGCCCGTAGAATAACTCGTTCTTGAGCCTGCCGAAGAACCCCTCGGCGGCCGCGTTGTCCGGGCTGCATCCCTTGGCGCTCATCGACCGGATCAGCCCGTGCTCCTCGCAGATGCGGATCCATTCGTCCCACCGGTAGTGGCAGCCGCGGTCGGAATGGATGATTGGATGTTCCCCGTCCCTGAGCGTGGCGACCGCGTCAAGGAGCATCCGGTTCGCCATGTCGGCGTTCGGGGAGCGCGACAAGGTCCAGGAGACCACCATCCCGTCGAAGCAGTCGACCACCGGGGAAAGCCAGCACTTGTACCCGTCCATGGTGAACTGGGTGACGTCCGTGACCCACAGCATGTTCGGCGCGTCGGCGTGGAAGTCCCGCTCCACGAGGTTCGCCGGGGCCTCGCCGATCTCGCCGGCGTAGGAGCTCCACCGCTTCGGCCGCTTCAGGTACACGGGCCGCATGGCCCCCTCGCGCATGATCCGCCTGACGACCTTCTCCGAGACGACGATCGGGTCGGACTCGTCAAGGCGCAGCATGCGGTGGATGGTCCGGTATCCCCATGCGCGCCCACCCTGCTCGAACAGGCCGGCGACGCGGGCCCGCAGCACGGCGTACCTGTCGCCCGCGGCGATCGCGCCGCGCTCGTAATAGTAGGTGCTGCGTTTCAGCCCCACGGCCTTCAGACAGGCCGCCAGGCCGAATTCACCCCTGATCGCGTCGACGACCCGCGTCCTCTCCCTGTTCGTCAGCATGGACGGGTCGAGGCGCGGGTCGTCGGCTTTTAAAACATCGATCGTCTCCCGCATCACCGCGTTCTCCAGCCGCAGGACCTCCACCTGCCGGCGCAGCTCCTCCACGTCATCGCCGGCCGCGGGCATCGGTTCGGCCGGCATCGGCGCGTTTCTCCTGTCCATCAGTCCCAGTATCCCCTCGCTCCGGTAGCGGCGCATCCACTGGTACACGCTCGTCGGCGTGCAACCCGCGTCGCGCGCCACGCGGGCGAGGGGCTCGCCCTCGAGCGCGCGTCTGGCCGCATTCGTCTTGCATTCCAGCGTATACGAACGCCTGCACGCGCCCGTGTAACGCGGGTCCTCGCGAACCCATTTCACCAGCGCGCCCTCGGACGGGTAACCAAGCTCGGCAATGACCTTCCTGATGGTCATGCCCTCCGTGAAATACAGGTCAACGGCCCTGCGCCGATCCTCCATCGAAAACATGCGGACTCCAATCCGGACGCCCAAGCGTCCAACTTTCCGTCCGCATCCCCGTAATTTCGAATGTATCTGCTACTTTCTCATGTATTTTGTGAGTCCATTCGGTGCCATATAGAATTTGGTCTAAGCGCTTATTTATGATCTGCGTTTTTTCTGTCATATGTTTCTCTTTCTTGGAGCAGAGGTTGAATAACATGC
>CALHWR010000098.1 GCA_938036665.1 uncultured Collinsella sp.
GTCTCGGCCGCCCCTTCGGCGGTATTCCCCGGTATATACAGCTGTTTTAGCTACTCAGACTGCCTGTTCTTCTTGGCATGTTTGGACGGAGCGCTCAAGAAACGACCCGTCAGATAGTTCGCGGGACCGGAGATATCAATCCCCAGCAGGGTGTGGCCCAGCCACAGAAACGCCACAAGCACCAGCAGCGGGATAACGCACGAGGTCACGATCATCACGATGACGCCTTCGATCAAATCGGTCACCTGCTGCACGATCTCATCGGTCATTTGCTTGGCACCACTGGTTACCGACGTGACCAGGCTCGAGGCACCGTCGGCAAGCTGTTCAAGCACGTTCTTGGACTCTGTGGACTCGGTCTTTTTCTTGCTTGCTTTGGAGCTGTCGCTATCTGCCGCACTCGCAGCGTCGGCCGCCTTTTGCTCGGCTGCCTCGATGCTCACTCGATACGTTTCGTCGACCTTTTGCGACACCCATACGCTTGCAGGCACCAACGCCATGCCGATCATGGCAACCACCAGCACGCGAGTCGCCACGCGGCGCAGGACGGCGCTCGTGCTCCAGCGCCCATGAATGCCAAGCGACACCGCAAAGAGCACCAACGCAAACGGGATTAAGATGCCTAGGCCAACCGACCACAAAATAGTCAGCAGATATTTCTCGAGATAGAGCACGGCAAGCACGATGCCCAAGTTGCCTGAAAGCTGCGCGAGCTGCTCGGCAACCGGCGTTCCCGTATCACCCGGCAGCGCGGTAATGCCCGCAGATAGCGCCACGCACGAGGTCGTGAGCGCCAGTACGTTACCTTTCTTTTGATCGATGACCTCGATGGTGGAGTCCCAAGTCTTGGTATCGGCAAAATGCGGACGAGCTACAAAGCCCGACAGCAGCGCCAGCACCACGAGCGCAACGATAAAGCCAATCTGCAGCTTTTTGTTTGCGCACACGACATCGGACAGGCTGGGCTGCAGCTCGGTTACCGTCGTATGCTCGGTTATCTGGACAGGACGCCCATGAGCCATCTCATACGCGTCTCTTTTTTGAATTGATCCGTTGTCCGGCATTTGGATACCTCCTCATTCCGGCCTGTATTGCGGTGGAAAGTATACCCACCCATCGAAAAACCGAACGGCAGGAGGCGCAACAAGCTGCTGCATGATCCGCCCGCCATGAAATGGGCCCATCTACTACGTTTAACCGCCCATCCCCGACCATGCCACAAAGCGAAAAAACAAAACCGCAGGTAGAAGTCCTGCGATTTTTCATGAAACGCGGGTGTGTTCGAGGGTATCGGGTTAAACGTAGTAGATGATCCAGTTTCGTGGCGAGCGCTGCCAACCGATCCTCCGGGGACGGGAAAAGCGGGTCATTTGGGGCTGTCGGCCCCTATTTCGCCGCAACCTAGATAGGTGGGATACAAAAAACCCTGCCGCGGATAGCGGCAGGGGTTTTGGAAGGGGACGAGGTTGTGAGGGTTCGTTAGGAGAGCTTGGCCTCGAGCTCAGCGATGCGCTTGTAGGCATCGATGGTAAAGCGGGTCTGCTTCTCCAAGATCATGGTGGTCATGAGGGTGTCCTGAGCGTGGGCCATGATGAAGGTCATCTCCATCTCGCCGCCGCCGGCCTCCTGCGAAAGCAGCTTGGTCTGCGTGTCGTGGGCGCCAATGAGTGCATCGCTCGCATCCTTGTGCAGCTGTTCGGCCTTCTCAAAATCACCCTCGCGAGCAGCATCGAGCGCTGCAAGCAGATCAGTCTGGGCGTCACCCGCGTATGCGACGATCTCGAATCCAACCATCGAGATTTCTTCTTTGGTTGCCATATTGCGTTCCTTTCACATATGAACCAATGGAGAGCATCGCGTCCGGGCATACGCGCTGCGTTGTGTATGACAGAAACATAAACATTCAAACAAAACAGAACAATGCAAAACGCAATTTCGAGCTATGAACGGTCGATTTTCGCCCGTGAACGGTTTTTAAACCAATGCGAACAATATCGAACACAATTAGTGGCAACCCAAACAGGTCCACACCCTAGCGTACATCGCGCACCGTATCACCCTCTACGAGCATGCCGGGGATCAGCATGTGCTCCACGCCAGACGCACCCCCCTCGGCGCCGGCAATCTTGTCGACAGCCCACATGCCGACGCGCTTGTTGTCAAAGCGCACCGTGGTCAGGCGACGGTCGGGCACGATGTCGCCCAGGCTGTCGTCAACACCCACTACGCTCACGTCCTGGGGCACGCGGTTCCCGCGCGACTCGAGCCCGCGAATGCAGCCGTAGGCCATGGCATCGTTGGAAGCATAGATGGCGGTACAGGTCGGATCGTACGCTAGAGCCTGACCGGCAGCATATCCGCTCTGTGCCGTCCAATCGCCACGGACGAGTCGCGGCGGCTCAATACCATGTGCGCGCAGTGTCTCACGCCAGCCTTCCTCGCGCTGCATGCCCGAAAGCGAGCGCTCGGGGCATGAGATAAAGTGCACGGTCTTGTGCCCCTGCTCCAACAAGTACTCGACCACCTGGCGCGAGCAATCGAACTGGTCGTTATCGACCGTTGAACAGAGCGGGTGCTCCAGCATGGTAACGAGCACCGTCTGCATGCCGGGCAGCGGCTCGAAGGTGCCAAAGTCCGCCGGCATGCGATTCATGATCACAACCATGCCATCCACCGGCAGCGCGCTCATGCGCGACGATGCACTCTCGAGGGTATACGGATGCCCGTCTACTTTAGTTAGGGTGATGGCATAGCCATGTTTGTCGGCCGCGGCGGCAAAGCCCTCCATGCGGTCGAGGTTGCCGGTGCCGGTAATGTTGGACATGGCGACGCCGACGGTCTTAAACTTGCCGCGGCGCAGCGATCGACCGGCAAAATTGGGTCGATACCCCAGCTCGCGCATGGCGGCACGCACGCGCTCCTTGGTCTCGGGGCGCACGCTGGGCGAATCGTGCACGGTGCGCGAGACCGTCTGCTCCGAGACGCCCGCGAGACGCGCCACGTCCTTAACGGAAACCGATTTTTTAACAGCGGCCATAGGTCGATCTTTCTATGTCAACGATGCCATTGGCGGCACCCTACGCAGTCAAATGAACGCCTTCAAGTATATCCAACACCTCCCCCACAATACGTTTACCACCCAAAACCTACCGTTCACCGACAATCTTGCTTCCCCGAACGGCTTTTGTCGCCCAAATGTTAACGTTGCCATTGCGCAACCACAGAGCCACCGGGCGGCTCAAACGTTTACGCGTAAGGAATCGATGGTTCGCAGGCACAGGAACCACTGGTTCGCGTCTTTTTTTGTGTCGCAAAATGGCAACGTCAACATTTTGGCAACCGAACGCCAAAAGCTACCATCGTTGCTAACCCACCGACTCTTAGGAGCTTTGCATGGAGCAACTCATCGCCATCATCGAAAAGGGCCAGCCCTTTTTCAACGCGATCGCCCGCAACAAGTACCTCAAGGCGATCCGCGACGGCTTTATCTCCGTCATCCCCATCATCATCTTCTCGTCCATCTTCTGCCTGGTAGCCTCGGTCCCCAACATCTGGGGTTTCTATTGGCCCGATGACATCAACAACGCCCTGTGGAAGTGCTACAACTACTCCATGGGCATCCTGGCCATCGCCTGTGCCGCCACCACGGCCAAGCACTTCGCCGACGCCCAGAACCGCGACCTGCCCAAGAACAACCAGATCAACTTTATCTCGTGCATGTGCGCGGCCATCATCGGCTTCTTGCTCCTTTCGAGCGACACGATCGCCACGGACGCCGCCAGCGGCTTCAACACCACCTATCTTGGTTCCAAGGGCCTGCTAACCGCCTTCATCGCTGCGTTTGTGACCGGCATCATCTACAAGTTCTTCATCAAGCGCAACATCACCGTCAAGATGCCCGAGCAGGTTCCGCCCAACATCTCGCAGACCTTTAAGGACATCATCCCCTTCTCCGTCTGCATCACCGTCTTTTGGGTCTTTGATATCGTCTTCCGTGCTGCCTTTGGCTTCTGCTTTGCCCAGGGCGTCATCCAGGTGTTCCAGCCCCTGTTCACCGCCGCCGACGGCTACATCGGCCTCGCTGTGATCTACGGCGCTATGAGCCTCTTCTGGTTCGTGGGCGTCCACGGCCCCTCGATCGTCGAGCCCGCCATCGCCGCCGCCCTCGTCGCCAACATGACCGACAACCTGGCTGCGTTCCAGGCCGGCCAGCACGCTTCCGCTGTCCTGACCCAGGGTGCCCAGTACTTCGTCGTCTGCATGGGCGGCACCGGTGCCACGCTCGTCCTGGTCTTCATGTTCTGCTTCCTGGCCAAATCCCAGGAGATGCGCGCCGTCGGTAAGGCCGCCATCGTCCCGGTCTGCTTTGCTGTCAACGAGCCGCTGCTGTTCGCCGCGCCCATCGTGCTCAACCCCGTCTTCTTTGTCCCGTTTGTTTTTGCCCCGATCGCCAACATCTGGATCCTCAAGATCTTTATCGACTTCTTGGGCATGAACGGCTTTATGTACACCCTGCCTTGGACCGTCCCCGGCCCCATCGGCACCATCATGGGCTTGGGCTTCCAGCCGCTCGCCTTTGTGATGCTCGCCATCATCCTGATCGTCGACTTTGCCCTGTACTACCCGTTCTTCCGTGCCTATGACGCCCAGAAGTGCGCCGAGGAGGCCGAGATCTCCCAGGAGGAGCTCGCCGCCAAGAACGCCGAGAAGGCTGCCAAGCTCAACGATGCCTTCCAGGGCAAGGCCGATGCCAAGAGCGTTGCCGCCGGCGCTGCCGCCGAGACCGTGAAGGCTGACGCCCCCGCCGCTTCCGCAGCACCCGCTGCCGAGGCTACGACCGCCAGCGACCTCAACGGCAAGCGCGTGCTCGTGCTCTGCCAGGGTGGCGGAACCTCGGGCCTGCTCGCCAACGCGCTGGCCAAGGCTGCCAAGGAGCGCGGCATCAATCTGGAGACCGCTGCCGAGGCCTATGGCAACCACGTGGATATGCTCCCCGACTTTGACCTGGTCGTCCTGGCCCCGCAGGCCGCAAGCTACCTGGCAGACCTGCAGAAGGACTGCGAGCGCGTGGGCAACAAGTGCGTCGCCTGCCGCGGTAAGCAATACATCGAGCTCTCCCAGAACGGCGACAAGTCTCTCGCCTTCGTAAGCGAGCAACTCTCGAAGTAAGTAACGCTCAGGGCCAGCCGACCATCCAAGACCGGCTGGCACTTCGATTTAGACGATTGGATATTTCATCATGTCCGTTAATCCTGCTAGCGTCACCAACCCGCCTGCGCAGTTTCCCGAGGACTTTGTCTTTGGCGGCGCCACCGCTGCCTACCAGGTAGAGGGCGAGACCCGCACTCACGGTAAGGGCAAGGTTGCCTGGGACGACTTCCTGGAGGCCCAGGGCCGTTTCTCCCCCGATCCCGCTTCGGACTTTTACAACCAGTACCCCGTCGATTTGGAGCTGTGCGAGGAGTTCGGCATCAACGGCATCCGCCTCTCCATCGCCTGGAGCCGTATCTTCCCCGAGGGTACTGGCAAGGTAAACCCCGAGGGTGTCCAGTTCTACCACGATCTCTTCGCCGAGTGCCACAAGCACCACGTTGAGCCGTTTGTCACGCTGCATCACTTTGACACGCCGCTGCCCCTCTTTGAGAAGGGCGACTTCCTCAACCGCGAGACCATCGACGCCTTTGTGGACTTTGCCACCTTCTGCTTTAAGGAGTACGCCGACCAGGTGACCTACTGGTTCACCTTTAACGAGATCTGGGCCGACGCCTCCAACACCTACATCGAGGGCACCTTCCCCGGCGGCGTCAAGGCGCATCTGGCCGAGGCTTTCCAGTGCGAGCACAACATGATGCTCGCCCACGCCAAGGCAGTACTGGCCTTCCACAACGGTGGTTTTAAGGGCAAGATCGGCGTCATTCAGTCGCTGGAGTTTAAGTACCCGCTCAACGAGAACGACCCCGCCGACATCAAGGCCGCCAACAACGAGCACGTGCTGCAGAACCAGTTTTTGCTCGACGCCACCTTCCGCGGCGACTATGCCCCCGACACCCTCGAGTGCGCCAACCGCCTGGCTGCCGTCTCGGGCGGCACCATCGAGATCCAGAACGAGGACCTCGAGATTATGCGCGAGGCAGCGCTCTACAACGACTACCTGGGTGTCAACAACTACCAGTGCCGTTTTTTGAAGGCTTACGATGGCGAGAACGACCTGCACCACAACGGTACGGGCGAGAAGGGCACCGGCCGCTGGCGCGTCAAGGGCATTGGCGAGCATGTGAACAAGCCCGGCATCCCCACCACCGACTGGGACTGGATCATCTATCCCGAGGGTCTGTTCGATCTGCTCGTCTACATTAAGCAGCGCTACCCCAACTACAAGCAGATCTTCATCACCGAGAACGGCATGGGCTACAAGGACCCCTACAAGGACGGTTTTGTGGATGACCAGCCGCGCATCGACTACATCGAGCAGCACCTGCGCTGGTTGCTCAAGGCCATGGAGGTGGGCGTCAACGTGGGCGGCTACTTCCTGTGGAGCCTGCAGGATCAGTTCTCTTGGACCAACGGCTACAACAAGCGCTATGGCTTCTTCTACGTAGACTTTGAAACCCAGAAGCGCACGCCCAAGGCAAGCGCCTACTGGTACAAGCACGTGGCGCAGACCCGTCGTCTGGACTAGCGGCTTGCGGCGAGCAAAATTGCTCCGCTCACATATCCTGTCCCCCATTTCTCAGCCGGGGGCGACACGTCACACGGCGCGCCGCCCCCGGTCTCCTTGTTTTTGGCCGGGTCGGGAGCCGTTTGTCTCGATCTGTAACATCTAGCCGAGTCTTTGGGTCCTAGTTGTTACAGATCGAGATGAACGAGCCGAGCACGTCTACACCCGCAGGTCCTTTACGCTGGAACGCTCGACCAGCACGCCCGAAACGAGCGTACGGCTTCTGGAACTCGGGGCTTCCAGACCTGCGACGACCTCGTTGAGCGCACGGATGCCCAGTTCGCGGTGACGGAACTTTACCGACGTCAAAATCGAGTTGGGCATCGTCTTGTAAAGCTCGTCATCAAAGCCAATCACGGACACATCGTCGGGCACGTTCAGCCCCTTGTCGCGCAAGGCCATCATCACGCCGTTTGCCATGCAGTCGTTAGCAGCGAGGACCGCCGTGCAATCGGGTTTATCGGCAAGCACAAGGCCCGCGGCATAGCCACTATCCGCATTCCAATCGCCCTGCAGAGGCTCGGGCGGCTCAATGCCACGCGCCTCGAGTGCCGCACGCCAGCCTTTCATACGGCACTGGCTCGACAGCGACTCTTGCTTACCAGAGACGAAGTACACGTTCTTGTGCCCGTGATTCAAGAAGTACTCGCACGCCATGCGCGCACCACCCTCTTGATCGTCACTGACGGTAGAGCAGGTAGGATGCTCCATCGGCGTGATAATCACCGTCTTGAGGTCCTTCGGTGCCTCAAACGTATCGAAATCATCGACCATCTGACGCAGGTTGAAAATCATGCCGTCGACGGGAAGCTGCGACATCCTACGCGCCGCTTCGGCAAGGGTCATCTTCTCCCCCGCCCGCTTTTTGATCATCGTGAGCGCAAAGCCTCGCTCTTCGGCGGCATCGGCAATACCGTCAATCATGTCCACGGCACCGCCCGACAAGTGAAACAGCACCACGCCGATGCACCCGTAACGGCCCAACTTGAGCGAACGCGCGGCGAAGTTGGTTCGAAACCCGAGCGCCTCCATTGCCGAATGGACCTTATCGCGTGTCGACTCTCGCACGCTATCGGGCTCGTTGATCACGCGCGACACCGTCTTGAGAGAAACGCCCGCGGCAACTGCTACATCGTTCATTGAAATATTTTTCTTGTCCATCGTTGCCACTACTTCTCCAGTCGGTTTTGCATCGCTTGTTTTTTGTGTTCTAGCATACACTACCTGCCCGACTGACAAATCAGCCGTTTATCGAACAATATCGACCGTTCACCCGTAAATCCTTGTTGCTCTTCCAAAAATGTCTTACGTTGTCATTAACGAAATGACAACGTTGTCATTTCGTTAATGCCTTCCTCAAGCAGGAAGGTTTCCGGGCAGTCCTGACCATCCATCGACGACCAGTTCCATCCACATGCATCACGCATCAAGCAGCAAAGGAGCTCTATGGACGCCATCGTAAAGATGCTCGAAAAGCATCAACCGTTCTTTGAGAAAATCTCGAGAAACATCTACCTCCAGGCCATTAAGGACGGATTCCTTGGGTGCATGCCCATTGTCCTCACCTCTTCGATCTTTCTGCTGATCGCCACGCTTCCCGGCGTGGTCGGCATCACGCTGCCCCAGCCGCTCATCGACTGGTGCAACAAGCTGTACAACTTCACCATGGGTGTCATGGGCATCATGGTTGCCGGCACCACCGCCAAGAACTTTACGGCTTCCATGAACCGTCGCATGCCCGCCGGCAAGGTGCTCAACGACGGCTCCACCATGGTGGCCGCCCAGTGCAGCATGCTGCTGCTCGCAGTCACGCAGTTCACCACCAAGTTCAACGGCTCCGAACTTTCGGTCTTCGATTGCACCAGCATGGGCACGCGCGGTCTGTTCTCGGCCTATATCGCCGCGTTCATTACCGTGTGGGTCTACAAATTCTGCGTCTCGCGCGATCTGACCATTAAGCTGCCCAAGGAGGTCCCGGGCGCCATCGCTCAGAACTTCCGCGATATCATCCCCTTTGGCGGCGCCGTCATCATCTGCGGCATCATCGATGTCGTCGTGCGCAACCTCATGGGCGTTCCGTTCTCCGAGCTGCTTATCAAACTGCTCTCCCCGCTCTTTACCGCTGCAGAAACCTATCCTGGCCTTATCCTTATCCAGGCAGCCACCGCGTTCTTCTGGTTCATCGGCGTCCACGGCCCCTCGATCGTCCAGCCGGGCATCGACCCCATCCGTCTTGCCAACCAGGCCGAGAACCTGCAGGTTCTGCTGGCAGGTGGCCACCCCGCCCACTCCCTCACCTTTAACATGTCGCTCGTGGGTGAGTTCGGCGGCACCGGCGCCACG
Organism: uncultured Collinsella sp.; assembly: GCA_938036665.1. GTDB lineage: Bacteria > Actinomycetota > Coriobacteriia > Coriobacteriales > Coriobacteriaceae > Collinsella. Next base: position 9,062 of record CALHWR010000098.1, read on the forward strand.
TTCATCGTGCCGCTTCTGCTGATTCTCTTTATGAAGTCCAAGCAGCTCAAAGCCGTCGGTAAGGCCTCGATTGTTCCTGTTGCCTTCGCCGTCAACGAACCGCTGCTCTTTGGCGCCCCGATGATCCTTAACCCCTACATGCTCATCCCCTTTGTTGCCGCCGGCTGCGTCAACGTGAGTGTTGCCAAGTTCTTTATCGATAACGTGGGCATGAACGGCTTCTCCTTCGTGGTGCCTTGGGCTACCCCTGCCCCCATCGGCATCTTCATCACCACGAACTTCCAGCTTATCGCTCTGGTATTTGTCGCGATCATCATCTTGCTGGACGCCATCATCTACCTGCCGTTCTTGAAGGCATACGATAAGCTGCTCTGCGACCAGGAGGCCGAGCGCGCCGCCGAGCTGGGCCTTGAGTCCGATGGTGCCGCTGCCATCGCCACCGACGCCTCTGCGCCCGCTGTCGA